>NZ_JBEXSY010000018.1:0-125847 GCF_040613895.1 Nocardiopsis sp. NPDC006198
GGCGACCGGGGCGGTTTCCGCGGCGGGCGCGAGGACCGCGCCGGCCAGGGTTCGGGCGAGCGCCGCTCCTTCGGCGGCGGCCGCGACGACCGCGGCCGCGGCGGCTACCAGGGCGACCGCGGCGGCTACCGCGGCGGGCGCGAGGACAGCCGTTCCGGTGGCGACCGCGGTGGCTACCGGGGCCGTGACGACCGCGCTGAGGGCCGTTCCTTCGGTGGCGACCGCGACAGCCGTGGCGGCTTCCGGGGGGACCGGGACAGCCGTCCCGCCGGTCAGGGTTCGAGTGAGCGCCGTGAGTTCCGCGGCGGTCGTGACGACCGCAGCCGGGGCGGCGACCGGGGCGGTTTCCGCGGCGGGCGCGAGGACCGCGCCGGCCAGGGTTCGGGCGAGCGCCGCTCCTTCGGCGGGGACCGCGACAACCGGGGTTCGGGCGAGCGCCGTGAGTTCCGCGGCGGCCGTGACGACAGCCGGCCCGGCGGACACCAGGGCGACCGGGGCGGTTACCGGGGCGGGCGCGAGGACCGCGCCGGCCAGGGTTCGGGGGACCGCCGCTCCTTCGGCGGCGACCGCGACAACCGATCCGGCGGCGACCGCGGTGGCTACCGCGGCCGTGACGACCAGCGCGGCGGCGGGCGCTTCGAGCGCGGCGGCCGCGGCCCCGGTGGCGGTCGCGACGACCGCGGCGGCCAGGGTGCGGGCGGGCGCCGCTCGTTCGGTGGCGACCGCGACAGCCGTGGCGGCTTCCGGGGGGACCGGGACAGCCGTCCCGCAGGTCAGGGTTCGGGTGAGCGCCGTGAGTTCCGCGGCGGCCGTGACGACAGCCGCTCCGGCGGTTACCAGGGCGACCGGGGCGGTTACCGCGGTGGTCGCGACGAGCGGGGGCGCGGCGAGAGCCGTTCCCACGGGGACCGTGCGAGCCGGGCCCGCGACGAGCGCCGCGCCCAGGGCGGGCGCGAGGGCACGCCGGGCGGCCCCAAGAGCGAGAGCCAGCTGTCGAAGGCGGCGCGCGAGCGCCTCAACGCCCTGCGGGCCGACTTCGACCCCAAGGACGAGGACCGTGCCGAGGAGGGCCGCGACACCTACACCGACGTCGAGGGCGGCATCCGGCTCCAGAAGGCGCTCGCCGCGGCCGGCGTCGCCAGCAGGCGCGCGAGCGAGGAGATGATCGCCGCCGGACGCGTCAGCGTGGACGGGCAGGTCGTGCGCAGGTTCGGAGCCCGGGTCAACCCCGAGGCCTCCGAGATCCGCGTGGACGGCATGCGCGTCGTGACCGCCCCGGACAAGCTGTACTTCGCGCTCAACAAGCCGCGCGGCGTCGTCAGCACCATGTGGGACCCGGAGGGCCGCCCCACCCTGGCCGACTACACCGGTCAGACCGAGGAGCGGATCTTCCACGTCGGCCGGCTGGACACCGAGACCGAGGGTCTCATCCTGCTGACCAACGACGGCGAGCTCGCCAACCGGCTCACCCACCCGCGCTACAAGGTCGTCAAGACCTACATCGCGATGGTGCCGGGCCCGGTCCCGCACCGCGTCGTGCGCGAGGTGCAGAAGGGCATCGAGCTGGAGGACGGCCCGGTCCAGGTCGACTCCTTCCGCGTGGTCGAGAACGAGCCCCCCAAGGCGCTCGTCGAGATCCGGCTGCACGAGGGCCGCAAGCACATCGTGCGGCGCCTCATGGAGGCCGTCGGCCACCCGGTCGCCGACCTCGCGCGCACCCAGGTCGGTCCGATCGATCTCAACACCCTCAAGCTGGGCACGATGCGGGCCCTGACCTCTCGCGAGGTCAGTGAGCTCTACTCCGCGGCCGGTCTGTAGGGGCGGCTGTAGATACAGTTGACGGCGGTCGTCGGCCCGGGTCTCCCGGGCGGCGGCCGCCGCTCCCGCTTCCGGGGGCGGCACGCGAACGACGAGTACGACGACAAGGCGGGATCGAACGTGGCGGTACGGGCCATCCGGGGTGCGGTGCAGGTGGACGCGGACGAACGCGATCAGGTGCTGGAGGCCACGGTCGAACTGGTCTCCGAGGTGATGCGGCGCAACGCCCTGCGGACCGACGACGTGATCAGCGTCCTGTTCACCGCGACCCCCGACCTGACGAGCGAGTTCCCGGCGCTCGCGGCGCGCAAGATCGGCTTCACCGACGTCCCGCTCATGTGCGCGGCCGAGATCGCCGTCCCGCACGCCCTGCCCCGCGTGGTGCGCCTGATGGCGCACGTGGAGACGGACCGCCCGCGCGCCGAGTTGCAGCACGTGTACCTCCGCGGCGCCCAGGCGCTGCGGTTGGACATCGCGCAGTAGGGTGCGGAACGGCTCCCCCGGCAGGTCGTAGGCTTGGGGGACCAGCACACATCGGAGGCGGGGGAGCAGTGGGCGACACCAGCGGCACGGTCGGGGACGGGGGGCGCCGGGACGTGGTGCGCCGGGTCACGGTGATCGGGGCGGGGCTGATCGGCACGTCGATAGCCCTGGCGCTGCGCGCCCGCGACGTCGACGTCGTCCTGACGGACCCGGACCCCGCGTCGCTGCGCCTGGCGTGCGACCTGGGCGCCGGCAGGCCCCTGGACGAGACCGCCGACCCGTCGGCGGCCCCCGCCGACGTGGCGGTCGTCGCCGCCCCGCCCGCCGTCGTCCCGCAGGTGCTGCGCCGCGCCCAGGACCGCGGGCTCGCCCACGTGTACACGGACGTGGCGAGCGTGAAGGCGAGCGTGCTCGCCGAGGCCGAGCGGCTGGGCTGCGACATGGCCACGTTCGTTCCCGGGCACCCGATGGGCGGCCGGGAGAAGCAGGGGCCCGGTGCCGCCCGCGCCGACCTGTTCCTGGGCCGTTCGTGGGCGCTGTGCCCCACGGGCAAGGCCGGTCCGGAGACCGTCGCGGCGGTGGCGGAGCTCGCCCGCCTGTGCGGGGCCGATCCGCTGGTGCTGGACGCCGGGGCGCACGACCGCGCCGTGGCGCTGGTCTCGCACGCCCCGCACGTGGCCTCGTCGGCGGTGGCCGCGCGCCTGGTGGCGGGCGACACCGCAGCCCTCTCCCTGGCGGGACAGGGCGTGCGGGACGTCACCCGGGTGGCGGGCGGCGACCCCGCCATGTGGACGGAGATCCTCACGCACAACGCGGCCCCGGTCTCCGAGGTGCTGTACGCGGTGGCCGCCGACCTCGTCGCGACCGCCGACGCCCTGCGCGGGGTGGCGGGGGAGGCGGACGGCGCTGCCGGGGACACGGCCTCCCGCGCCGGGTCGGCCTCCGGCGCGTCGGGGGCGAGCCGGCCGGCCCCGGCGGAGGCCCTCGCCCCGGTGCGCGACCTCCTGGATCGGGGCAGGTCGGGACACGGCCGCATCCCCGGCAAGCACGGCACGGTGCGGCTGCCCGAGTACACGGTGATGCCCGTGGTCATCCCCGACGAGCCGGGCACGCTGGGACGTCTGTTCGCCGCCGCGGCGGACGCGGGGGTCAACATCGAGGACGTGCGCATCGAGCACACCCCGGGCCTGCCGCTGGGCGTGGCGCAGCTGTACGTGCTGCCCGAGGCGGTGGACGCGTTCGCGCGATCGCTCGCGGCCGACGGGTGGTCGGTCCACCCGGGCGTCTGAGACCACTCCCGGGACAGGAGCGTCCTTGCCGGGGTGCGGGGCCGCCGGGCCTGGTTCCGGCCCGGCCCGCCCGCGAGGGCGCCCCCGGTCCCGGGCGGCGCCGGTCGGCCGGGGCCGTACGAACCCGCCGATTCCAGTCAAGAGCAGGCCGCTGCCACGGGTACGCTTGGGCGTCGGCACAAGTGAACGTCACCAGGAGTCAACGGCAGTGAGCGCGCAGGACAGCACCGAGGGCATCGTCATCGCGATCGACGGTCCCTCCGGGTCGGGCAAGTCGAGCACGTCCAGGGGCGTGGCCAAGGCGCGGGACCTGCGGTACCTCGACACCGGCGCGATGTACCGCGCGCTGACCTGGTGGATGCTCGACAACGGCGTGGACGTCGAGGACGCCGCGGCGGTGGCCGCCGCCGTCGAGCGCCCCGTCATCACCATGGGCACCGACCCCAATGCGCCCTCGGTCTCCGTCGACGGCCGCGACGTGGCCGCCGAGATCCGGAGCAAGGAGGTCACGGGCAGCGTCAGTGCGGTCTCCGCCGTGCCCGAGGCCCGTGAGCTGCTGGTGCGCACGCAGCGCGAGGTCATCGCGGCAGCCCGTGCCGCCGGTGCGGGTATCGTGGTCGAGGGCCGTGACATCACGACCGTGGTCGCTCCCGACGCCCCGGTCAAGCTGTTCCTGACCGCGAGCCCGGAGGCCCGCGCCCAGCGGCGCAGCAAGGAGGTCCGGACCAGCGACGTCGCCGCCACCCAGGCCGACCTGGCCCGGCGCGACAAGCTGGACTCCAGCCGGACCCACTCGCCCCTGACGCAGACCGCCGACGCCACCGAGCTCGACACCACCGGGCTGACCCTGGACGAGGTGGTCGCCCTCGTCGTCAAGCTGGCCGACGAGGCCGGCGCCCGCTAGCGGGGCGGACGGGCCGCTCCGGGGCCGCGGGGCGGACCCGCGGCACGGTGGGACCGGTCACGAACACCCCTTCGGGGGAACACACGGACATCCGCGGGGGTTCCTCCCCCGTGGCAGTACGCGGACGCCGTCGGCGTCCGCGCGGACACGCCTGCCCCGGAATCTCCGGGACAGGTCGACCATTCGCATCCTCGCGGCACGCATCCTGGGCGCGCGGGGACCTAGAACCGGGAGCAGTACATGAGTGACTTCGACATCTCCGACGTCGGCCATGAGGGGCTGGACGGCGCCGAACCCGCGACCCTCCCCGTGGTGGCCGTGGTGGGACGCCCCAACGTGGGCAAGTCCAGCCTGGTCAACCGCATCATCGGCCGCCGCGAGGCCGTGGTCGAGGACGTGCCGGGCGTGACCCGTGACCGGGTGGCCTACGACGCCGAGTGGCAGAACACCAAGTTCACGCTCGTCGACACCGGCGGCTGGGAGACCAGCGTCAGCGGACTGGCCGCCATGGTGGCGCGCCAGGCCGAGTACGCCGCGCAGACCGCCGACGTCATCCTGTTCGTGGTGGACGCCACCGTGGGCGTCACCGACGCCGACGCGGCCGTCACCCGGGTCCTGCGCGCCACGAAGCGCCCCGTGATCCTGGCCGCCAACAAGGTCGACGGCAACATGCAGGAGGCCGACGCGCTCGCCCTGTGGCAGCTGGGCGTCGACCAGCCCTACCCGATCAGCGCCCTGCACGGGCGCGGCACCGGCGACCTGCTGGACGCCGTCGTGGAGGCCTTCCCCGAGCAGCTCGTCGGCGACACCGAGGACGAGGGCGAGGACGGCCCTCCCCGCATCGCCCTGCTCGGACGCCCCAACGTGGGCAAGTCGAGCCTGCTCAACCGCCTCGCCGGTGAGGACCGGGTGGTCGTGGACTCCGTGGCGGGCACGACCCGCGACGCGGTCGACGAGCTGATCGACCTCGGCGGCAAGACCTGGAAGTTCATCGACACCGCCGGCATCCGCCGCCGGTTCCGGGCGCTGCAGGGCGCCGACTACTACGCGACCATGCGCACGGGCACCGCCCTGGAGCGCGCCGAGATCGCCGTGGTCCTGATGGACGTCAGCGAGCCGCTGGCCGAGCAGGACATCCGGGTCGTGGAGCAGGTCGTGGAGGCCGGGCGCGGCCTGGTCCTGGCGTTCAACAAGTGGGACATCCTCGACGAGGATCGCCGGAACTACCTGGAGAAGGAGATCGACCGCCAGCTGGCGCGCGTCTCCTGGGCGCCGCGCGTCAACGTCTCGGCGAAGACCGGCCGCCACATGGAGCGGCTCGTCCCGGCGATCGAGACCAGCCTGGCGGGGTGGAACCAGCGCATCTCGACCGGTCAGCTGAACAACTGGCTCAAGGACCTCGTGGCCGCGACCCCGCCGCCGGTGCGCGGCGGCAAGCAGCCCAAGATCCTGTTCGCGACGCAGGCGGGTTCGCGCCCGCCGCACTTCGTCCTCTTCACCACGGGGTTCCTGGAGGACAACTACCGCCGCTTCATCGAGCGGCGCCTGCGGGAGGACTTCGGGTTCGACGGCTCCCCGGTGCACATCAGCATGCGCATCCGTGAGAAGAAGGGCGCGACGCCGGGCCGTGCCTCCAAGGGCAGCGTGCGTCCGGACCGCAAGCACCGGCGCCGCTGAGCGGTGTCGCGCGGCCCGTCCCGGGCCCGCGTCAGCCGGGGCGTCCGCACGCACAGGGGGAGCCTCTCCGACGGAGAGGCTCCCCTTCGTCGTGTGCCGGGGTGTCCCCGGGCTCGCTGCCGGGCCGGGCACGGTCAGGAGTCGGAGGGCAGCCGGCGCACGTTGCTCGGCGGGACGAACTTCCCCGACTCCCCGCTCGGCCTCGGGTAGGGCAGGCGGGTGCCGTCCCGCGCGGTGCGGGGCGCGGACTCCATGGCGGGCGCGCCCGGGAGCGGCCGGTTCGCGCTCTCGTCCATGTGCCACACCACCACGAGTCCCACCACGCCCGCGATCATCAGCAGCCAGGCCGGGGAGTAGAGGTTCCCGGTGGACTGCACGAGCGTCTCCGCGATCAGCGGCGTGGTGCCGCCGAACAGCGCCACCGACACGTTGAAGCTGATCGCCAGGGCGCCGTAGCGCACCTTGGTGGGGAAGAACGCGGGCAGGGTGGAGGGGGCCGCTCCGGAGAAGTGCACCAGGGTCACCGCCAGGAGGACGATGCCCAGGGCGACGGCCCACACGCCGGCCTGTTGCAGCAGCCAGAACGCGGGCAGGGCCAGCACGATCGAGAGGAGGCTCCCGGAGGCGAGGACGGGCCTGCGCCCCACCCGGTCGCTGAGGCGCCCGAACTGGGTGACCCCGACCAGCATCAGCACCATGGCGGCCAGGGTCATGACCAGTGCGAGCGTGGCGCTGTAGCCGAGCTCGGCCTCCAGGTAGGTGGGCATGTACGCGGTCACCATGTAGTTGTTGACGTTGAAGACCATCACGAGTCCGATGCACAGGAGGATGGTCCGCCACTGGCCGACGACCGTCTCCCGGAGCTGGCCCTTGCGGTGCCCGCCCTCGGCGTTCTTGGCGAAACCTTCGGTGTTCTGGTTGAAGACCGGGGTCTCCTCCAGCTTGAGCCGCAGGTAGAGGCCGATGCCGCCCAGAGGGAGGGCGAGCAGGAACGGGATGCGCCAGCCCCAGGCGAGCATGCCCTCCGGCCCCAGCACCAGGGTCATCAGGGTGACGATTCCGGCGCCGCCGACGTAGCCGCTGACCGTGCCGAACTCCAGCCAGGAGGACAGGAACCCGCGGCGCCGGTCGGGCGCGTACTCGGCGATGAAGGTGGTGGCGCCGCCGTACTCGCCACCGGTGGAGAAGCCCTGGAGCATGCGGGCGACCAGCAGCAGGACCGGCGCGGCGATGCCGATCGTGGCGGCCGACGGGATGAGCCCGATGGAGAAGGTGCTCACGGCCATGAGCAGCATGGTGAAGGCGAGGACCTGCTTGCGGCCGATGCGGTCGCCCAGGGGGCCGAAGAACAGGCCGCCCAGGGGGCGGACCAGGAAGGCGGCGGCGAACGTGGTGAAGGTGGCGATGAGCTGCACGCCCTGGGACTGCGAGGGGTAGAACACCAGCCCGATGGTGACAGCCAGGTAGCTGTAGACGCCGAAGTCGTACCATTCGGTCGCGTTGCCGATCGCGGCGGCGGTGACGGCCTTCCGGGTCGTCCTGTGGTCCGTCTCCAGGGCCTTTCGGCCCTGAGGCTGTGACTCGCTCACGTCTCCCCCTCGGTGAGTCCACCCAAGTGTCACCCAAAGCACCAGGTTAATCACTTTTTGTGATTAACCCGTGCGGTTCGGCCGTGTCGCCGCCGGGGTAGCGTGGCAGCGCGGGGGAGAGCGGAGAGAGGGAGCCCATGCGCAAGGTACTGGTCAGCGCCTGTCTGATGGGGCGCAGGGTGCGCTACGACGGGCGTTCCAAGGCGATCGGGGACGACCGGGTCGCGCGCTGGCGGGAGGAGGGGCGGCTCGTGGTGCACTGCCCCGAGATCGCCGGCGGGCTGCCCGTGCCCCGCCCGCCCGCGGAGATCGAGCCCGGCGCGACGGCGGCCGACGTGCTCGCCGGACGGGCGCGCATCCTCACCCCCGAGGGCGCGGACGTGACCGAGCACTTCGTGCGGGGCGCCCGCGCGGCCCTCGCCACCGCCCGGGAGCACGGGGTGGAGGTGGCGGTCCTCAAGGAGTCCAGCCCGTCCTGCGGACCCCGCGAGGTGTACGACGGGACCTTCGGCGGACGCAAGCTGGCGGGCGCTGGGGTGACGGCCCAGCTGCTGAGGGACCACGGCGTCACGGTCTTCAACGAGGACGAGGTCGCCGAGGCGGCCGGGTACCTGGACGCCGCCGAACGCGCCTGAGGGCCGGGGCCTGCGGTCCGGAGCCGGCCCTGACCCGGGACCCCCGTCCGGTGGAGGGGTCCGCGCCGAACCGGCGGCGCCGCTCGGGCGGAGCGCGCCGGGGGCGCGGTCCGGCGGGGCGGCCCTCATGTGCGCCAGGCTCCCAGGCACCGCGCCATGATCCGGAAGGGGACGGCCTGCCCCCTGGTCTGGTCGACGGTGCCGGCCAGGTGCAGGTCCAGTTCGGGACAGTGGAAGAGCCACGTCCCGGTGGCCCCCGAGTGGCCCACGAGGGTGACGGGGCGGCCCACCGGGGACGCGAGCCGTCCCACGGTGAAGAACATGGTGCCCAGGCCGTACCGGAGGACGGGGATGTTGCGCAGCCGGTTGCGCCGCTCGGTGAGCGCGGCCAGCGAGCGGGCCTCCCCGAGGAGTTCGCCGCCGAGCAGCGCCCTCTGGAAGGCGAGGAGGTCCGCGGTGGTGCTGAACAGGTCGTTGGAGGAGGCGATCAGCGAGTCCAGCCGGACGGGGCGCCGTCCCGTGTGGAGGGGCGAGGGCTCGGCGGTCGCCGGGTCCGGCGGGCGGTGCCCCGGTAGCCAGGTGTGGGCCAGGCCGAGCGGGGCGAGGACGCGTTCGGTCAGCAGGGCGGCGAACGGCCGGCCGGTCACCGTCTCCACGATGCGGATGAGCAGCTGGAACCCGGTGTCGGAGTAGCGGGCCTTCTGCCGGGGCGCGTCGAGGTCCTGCGGCGCGAAGTGGGGGCGCTGCAGTTCGCGTGTGGTCCGTACCGTGTCCTCGAACGTCCAGGCCAGGTCCCGGCCCCGGCCGAGGTGCTCGTACAGGCTCGGGCCGCCTCGGCGCCTCTCGAAGTGGTCGGGCAGCCCCGACGTGTGGCTCGCCAGGTGGCGGACCGTGATCGCGGACGTGTGGTCCGTGCCCCGGAGGACGTGGAGCCCGGTGAGCACCTCCGGGGGCAGGTACCGGCCGATCGGCGCGGCCAGGTCGAGTTCGCCGCGCTCGTGCGCCTGGAGCACCAGGGTGACGATGAAGCGCTTGGTGACGCTCGCGACGAAGAAGGGGGTGTCGGGGCGCGGCGGCCGGTCGTCGGCGGGCCCTGAGGCGGCGGACCAGCGCAGCCCCCCGTCGCCGCTCGCGAGGGCGAGGTTGGCGTGGTGGATGCCGGGCCGCGCGACGAGGTTCTCCAGCAGGCGCGTCAGGCGGTCGTCGACGCCGGGGGGCACCCGGTTGTCCTGGGCGCGGGTGGTGGCGGGCGGTGGTGTCACGCGGGCTCCTTGTGTGCGGGGGCGGCCCGTCGCCGTGCCTTCGGCGTCCGGGTCCGGGGACCGACGGTCTCTATATGACTATTAGACATGTCTATGAGAGTCAACGGGTCTACACTCGTCCCATGGCCCACGTGATCCTCGGACTGCTCCTGATCGCCCCGCAGAGCTTCTACGACCTCATCAAGGGGTTCGAGGCCGGCGTCGCGCTCTTCTACAGCGCCAGTTCCGGCAGCATCAGGCGTGCGCTCGACTCCCTGCTCGCCCGGGGGGCCATCGAGGTCGCCAGCGTCGAGCCCGGGGGCCGGGGCCGCAAGGTGTACCGCGTGACCGGCGCGGGCCGCGAGGAGTTCCGCGCCTGGATGACGGGGGATCCGACCGGATCCGACCTGGAGACCGCGGCGCTGTCCAGGCTCTTCTTCCTCGGACTGCTGGAGCCGGACGAACGCGCGCCGGTCCTGCGCCGCATCACGGCGCGCATCGAGACCGACCTCGCCGCCCTCTCCGACCTCGACAGGAGCCTCGACGCGACGGACGTCGCGGAGGAGCACCGCGACATCGTCGCCCACCAGCGCGCGGCACTCGACTACGGCATCGCCTCGCAGCGGTTCATGCTCGACTGGTTCCGCGCCCGCGCCGACCGGCAGGAGCGGTCGGACCGCTGAGGCCGACGCGGTCCCGGCCGGAGGCGCGTGTGCGACCGGCCGGCGGGGCGTCCGCGCGGACAGGGCCGCGAGGACGCCCCGGGAGGCCGGGCTAGGGTCGGACGACCTCGTACCGGGCGCAGGCGAAGTCCCCGGCGCGGTGGACCTCCACGACCCTGAGGTCGACCCGGCCGGCCAGGAGCGGAGCCCCCGACCCCAGGGTGACGGGTGCGATGGACACGACCACCTCGTCGAGCAGCCCGAGTTC
The DNA here is from genome assembly GCF_040613895.1 of Nocardiopsis sp. NPDC006198. NCBI lineage: Bacteria > Bacillati > Actinomycetota > Actinomycetes > Streptosporangiales > Nocardiopsidaceae > Nocardiopsis > Nocardiopsis sp. NPDC006198. The sequence goes on from NZ_JBEXSY010000018.1 coordinate 10,567, forward strand.
CGCGAACCGCCCGGCGATCCCGCCCCCGCCGACCACCCACACGTCGCGTCCGCCGGCGGCCCCGACCATCTCCGCGTGCAGGTCCCGCAGCTCCTGGTCGCTGTCGGCGCTCGCGAAGCGCAGGTCGCCCTCGACGCGGGGCAGGTCGCGGTGGGTGAGCACCCAGGAGGGGAGGGCGTAGGGCCAGGCCTCGTCCCCCTCGTGGCGCAGGATCCACTCGTAGGTGTGGGCGCCCGAGACCAGCGCCCCCACGTTCTTCATGAAGTCGGCGTGCTCGTTGTTCGCCTTCCCCGGGTCCGCGGCGAACAGCCACTCCAGGGAGTGGTCGTCGGTGGCGATGAACCCGTCGAGGCTGGTTGCGGTGTTGTAGATCGTCCTGGTCATGTTCTTCCTCCGTGGAGCCGCCGTCCGGGGCGGCGGCCGTCGTGCCGGTCCCTGCGCCCCGGCGGTGCGCGGTCGCCTGCGTTCCGGGCCTACCGGTCGTGGTGGCGGCCCTGGAGCCACTCGATGGGGTCGCCGTGGTCCACCTCCACGCCCGCGGAGCGCAGCATCTGCCGGACGAGCTGCCTGCGGTGCGCGGAGAAGGTGAGGACGTGGGCGACGACGCTGCCGATGACGAAGCTCTCCGGCGGGTCGCACAGGGCGTCCACCAGGCGGTCGCCCCAGGCGCCGCGGCGGCCGATGTCGTTGACGGCCGCGATCCACCGCGCCGCCGCGTCCTCGTGCCGTTCGAGGAGCGCCGCGGGGTCGTCCGCCCCCTGTTCGGGCTGGTCGGCGGCCTCGATCGAGGCGAGCCACACCTCCTTCGCCCGCACCAGGTGTTCGAGGACGGCCGCGATCGACTCCTCGGGGCCGTCCCACGCCAGGACGGTGCTCCCGGGGGCTCGCACCTCCCGGTAGACCTCCTCGGGGAGCGACGCGGCGAGGCGGAGCAGGTGGGCGGTGTCGTCGACGTCGTGGTGGATCTGGAGGGCGAGGACGTCCATGCCGGTGTCCTTCTTCGGGTTCTCCTCGATCCACAGGTGGATCGGCGGGTGGAAGTGGATGCCGTTCGGTGAGGGCAGCCACGTGGCGCTCCCCGGTGTGGTGGCCCCGGGAGGGTGCCCGTACGCGCGCCCGAAGGCGCGGATGAAGCCCTCGACGGACTGGTAGCCCGCGGCGAACGCGGCATCGGTCACGGTGCTCCCCCGGCCGATCTGCCAGGCCGCGCGCTCCAGGAGGACCCTGCGGCGGAGGGCGACCGGGGCCTCCCCGGTGTCGCGGGTCATGCGGCGTGTGAAGTGGAACGGGGAGGCGAACGCGTGCTCCGCCATGTCGGTGAGGCGGGGGTTCTCCTCGTCCAGGACGGCGTCGAGCAGTTCCCGGAGACGGTCCCGTCCGGAGGTGGACTCGGTCATGTGACCAGTATGTTCCGGGCGTCGCCGGGTTCGCCTGACCGAACTTGCCCTCCCTCGCGCGCGGCGGCGGGTCCGGCCGCGCGGGGCGAATCGTGGTGCGGACGTCCCGGCGGATGCGGTAGAGTCTTCTCCGTCGGCGGGGCCGGAGACGGCGCCCGCCCAGCGGCCGGGACGTAGCGCAGTTTGGTAGCGCACTTGACTGGGGGTCAAGGGGTCGTGGGTTCAAATCCCGCCGTCCCGACAGAGGAATAGCAGTTCAGCGAGGGGTCCACCGTCAGGTGGGCCCCTCGCTGCGTTCCCGGTGGGGTCGGGGCGGGGGTGGACCGGGGTGGTGCGGATCGTCGGCCCGCGCCGTGGGGTGCGGCGGACGCTCGTGGCTCACGAGTTTTTCCCGGTGGACGGTGGAAGACGGTCGTCTCCCACCGCCGTGGCGTCCTGACCGGGCCAGGGCCGCCACGGCGGTGGGAACCGCCTCCTCCTACTGTCCGAGCACCGGGTGCCCGCTGGCGATCGAGATGCGGTTGAACGCGTTGATGAGGGTGGCCGTCCACTCCACCGCGGAGATCTGGGCGGTGGTCAGATGGGCCGCCGCACGAGTGTTGACGGCCTGTCGGTCGATCGTCGGATCGATCACCGTCAAGGACTCCGCCAGCTCCAGCGCGGCCCTCTGCTCATCGGTGAACGCCGCGACCTCGCGCCAGGCCGGCAGCACGTCCAGAGTGCCCTGCGCCACTCCTGCCTTGCGTGCCTTGGCGGAGTGGATGCCCAGGCAGGTCGGACATCCGTTGATCTGGGACACCCGGACGTTGATCAGTTCGAGGGTGTCGTCGCCCAGACCGGCCTCTCGTGCCGCGGACCGGGAGGCCGCGGCCGCCTTGACCATCGCCCCGTAGACCTCGGGGTGCTCCTTGTCGATGTAGGGGCGCTCCGCGCTCATGCGTCACCCCTGTCCTTGACCGTCTCCCCGACCAGGGCGAGGTCGGCCGGCCTCGGTCGGCGGACCCGTCCGCCCCGGGCCGTGTACTCGTCGCCGTGCTTGCGCAGGTGCTTGGCGAAGAGCGGGCACACGGGGACGACGGTGAGGTTCCTGCGGATGCTGTCGGCCAGTGCCTCACCGAGCAGCAGCCCGGCCAGGCCCCGGCCGCCGAACTCCGGTGCGACCTCGGTGTGGAAGAAGACGCGCTCGCCGGGCACCCCGGGCGGGTCGACGAAGTCCGCGCGTCCGGCGAGGGTGCCGTCGTCCAGACGCACGGTGTAGGCGCTGACGGCGCGTGTCTCGTCCAGCGCGACGTGTACGACGGCGCCGGTCCTGTCGGTCTGTGGCTCGCTCATGGCGGACCTCTCTGGTGGGGATGGTGTTCGGATCGGTCGGTGGCGGACACGGCGGCGCCCCGGTCCGGGCGGGGCGGGCACCGGTCGGGCGGCCCGTCCGCGGGCCGGGCGTGGGGCGGCGGGCTCCTGCCGCCCGGAGCGGGAACCTGCCGCGCGAGTCCGTCGTCGCGCCTCAGCCCGCCGCCGTCGCGGAGGCCTCCTCGGCGTCGCGAGCGGCGAGCAGTGAGGCGTGCGTGGGCGCCCCGGGCACGTGTTCCGGCCGGTTCTTGGCAAACTCCTCCCTCAGGACCGGCACGACCTCCTCTCCGAGGATGTCGAGCTGCTCCAGCACGGTCTTCAGGGGGACCCCGACACCGTCGACGTTGAACAGCTGGCGCTGGTAGTCGCCGAAGCTCTCGCGGAAGGTGAGGGTCTTGTCGATGACCTGCTGAGGGCTGCCGACGGTCAGCGGGGTCTCGTCCATGTACTGCTCCAGTGACGGTCCGCCGCCCATCTGGGGGGAGCGGTCGAAGTAGGGACGGAACTCCCGTACGGCGTCCTGGGAGCTGGGCCGCATGAAGACGTGGCCGCCGACGCCGACGACGGCCTGTTCGGGGGTGCCGTGGCCGTAGTGGGCGTAGCGCCTGCGGTACAGGCCGATCAGCTTCTGGAAGTGCTTCCTGGGCCAGAAGATGTTGTTGGCGAAGAAGCCGTCTCCGTAGTAGGCCGCCTGTTCGGCTATCTCCGGCGAGCGGATGGAGCCGTGCCAGACGAAGGGGGGAACGCCGTCGAGCGGGCGGGGCGTGGAGGTGAAGGACTGCAGCGGGGTGCGGAAGCGGCCTTCCCAGTCGACGACGTCCTCGCGCCAGAGCTTGTGCAGGAGGGCGTAGTTCTCGATGGCGAGGTCGATGCCCTGGCGGATGTCCTTGCCGAACCACGGGTAGACGGGGCCGGTGTTGCCGCGGCCCAGCATCAGGTCCACGCGTCCGTCGGCCAGGTGCTGGAGCATGGCGTAGTCCTCCGCGATCTTCACCGGGTCGTTGGTGGTGATCAGGGTGGTGGCCGTGGACAGGACGATCCGCTCGGTGCGCGCCGCGATCCAGCCGAGCATGGTGGTCGGGGACGAGGGCACGAACGGCGGATTGTGGTGCTCGCCGGTCGCGAACACGTCCATCCCGACATCCTCGGCCTTCTGCGCGATGGTGACCATCGCCTTGATCCGCTCGTGCTCGGTCGGTGTCCGGCCGGTGGCGGGGTCCTGTGTCACGTCACCGACGGTGAAGATCCCGAACTGCATCGCATCCATCTCCGTGTGGTCGCTGTGTCGACTGCCGTGGCGAACGCGGTGCCGGGTGTGGCCGCTCCGTCGCGACATCGTCGTCATTTGGTTGATGGATCAACTATGCTACTCGAAATTAAGTTGATCGATCAACAAAATACGCGTTCGCTGCCGGACGATCCCGGCTCGGTGCGAGCCCGGTACGGCCCTGGCGGCATCGACGACCGCGGAGGCGGTGCGGGGCGGCGCGGCCGGGTAGGGGCAGACGCTCCCCGCCGTGGACCGCCGCCGGGCGCTTCGGGAGTGAGGAACGGCTCTCCGCGGGCGCGGGGCCGGGCTCTCGGGGGCTCCGTACCGCCAGCTCAGTCCGGCTGTTTCTCCATGTGGTCCGAGACGCGCTGGGAGAGCCGGGCGAACGTGCTGAGCTGGTTCGGGGTCAGGGCGTCGACGAACAGGCGCCGCACGTGCTCGACGTGCAGGGGCGCAGCGTCTTCGATCGCCTTGTAGCCGGCCGGCGTGGCGACGACGAATGCTCCGCGGGCGTCGTCGGGGCATTCCTCCCTGGCCACCAGCCCGCGCTCGGCCATGCGCCTGACCTGGTGGGACATTCGGCTCTTCTCCCAGTTCACGCGGTTGGCCAGCTCCAGGAGGCGCATCTTCCCCTCACTCGTCCCGGTGAGGCTGACGAGCACGATGTAGTCGGAGGCGGACATCCCGGAATCGGCCTGGAGGAGGCGGGACAGCCGCCCGATGAGCGTCTCCTGCATGCGGATGAAGCTGTCCCAAGCGGCCTTCTCCTCCGCCTCCAGCCAGCGTGGCGTCTCGTTCATGGGCGCAGTGTAACGAAGAAGTTGACGTCTCATCCACTTGAGCTGGAACGACGGAGGTGCGGCCCTCGGTGGGGCGGTGCGCGTCGTACCCCGGCCGCTGTGGTTCGGGGACCGCTCCGGCTCCGGGGTCGGGGATCCGCGGTGATCCTGCCGCCGGTCGGCGGCGCACCATGTTCGCCGTCTCCTGGTGGACGGCAGGTGCCGCCCCTCCTCCGGGGGCGGCACCGCGCAGCGATGCGTGTGGCCGTTCTCCGGTCCGCCCGCGCACCGGACCTCCGGGAACGTGGGCGAGGCCTGTCTGCGGAGGTGGTGGTCCGGCCGAAAACCGTCGTCAGCCCCGGGACGCGGGGGATCCCTGCCACCGGAGGGGGTCGTCCTCCAGCGCGGGGCGGTCCCAGTGCCCGAGGTCCGCTGCGGCCTCGTAGGTGGTGCGGAGGAACTCGGCGACCGCGCGGTCGGGGTCGGGCGCGGCGCGGGCGACCTCGTACGGCAGCAGGAACTGCTGGAACTCGGTGCTGAAGTACGCGCCTTCGGGGCCGACCGGCTGATCGGCGAACCCCTCGGGTCCGGGGTAGGCGTAGGAGTAGAAGGCGCCTTCCTCGCCGCCGCCGGGCCAGAACCCGCAGCTGGACAGCTCTCGGGAGTACCCCTCGACCATGACCCAGTCCCCGCAGTTGGGCGCTCCGCCCGGGTGGGGCGGGGCCGACCGCCCCGAGAAGCGGGTGCAGGCGAGGTCCATCGCCCCCCAGAAGAAGTGCACCGGGCTGACCTTGCCGACGAAGTGTGACCGGAACTCGCCCATCACCCGGTTCGCCTGCAGCAGCTGACGCCAGAACAGGGTGGCCGCCTCGCCGTCGTAGGAGGCGTGCTCGTGGTCCTCGGCGAAGGGGATCGCCGGCTCGACCTCGTTGGGGTGCGGTCGGATCGGCGCCTCGATCCCGAGCCGGTCGAGCATGTCCAGGACCCGGGCGTAGAATTCGGCGACCGGCATCGGCCGCAGTGGGAGGCTCTGCGCGCCGCCGTCGCTGCTGCGGACCTCGAGCCGGTGGCCGACGAAGTCGAACTCGATCTCGAAGGCTCCCGTGCGGTACGGGATGGCCGAAGTCGTCAACCCGCGCGGGCTGACGTAGAGGGTCACCTGCCACCAGTGGTTGATCAGCGGAGCATGGGCCATGCGGATCTTGCCCACGATCTGGGTCCACATGTGCAGGGTGTCGCGTGTGGGGGTCCAGTCCGAGACCCGCAGGCTCGGCCAGTTCGTCCTCGACGGGCTGGTCATCGGTTCTCGCTTCCTTCGCCGTGCCGCCGGAGGGCGGAGGCGGTCGTGATCGTGTTCTGCGGACGGGCGCCCCGGCCACTCGTCTCTCCCGGAGCGGAGCGGGCCGTGGTTCTGTCGGTCCCCGCCACACCCCCACGACGGCCGACGGCGTCCGCATGAGCGGTGCCTCGCGTCCCCTGGGGTCGCGAGCCCCCCGATGGTAGTTGATGCATCATCGGAACGGTAGGTGATTGATCAACTTTCCGGATGGGGATCTGAGTCCCGGGGGAGCGATGACGGCGCCCTGGTCCCATTTGGTTGACACGTCATCCAATGCTGCTAATTTAGGTGACGCATCATCTAGTTGGCGGGGATGTGCGGTCACCGACGCGAAGGGCTGTCCCCATGCGGAGGTCGGGCCGGTCCGCGGAGCCGTGTCGACCGAGGACGCGTGTCGTCGGCCGGCCCGGTCGTCGGGGCTCCGGTGCGGACGCGCGTGCCCGTATCACCCGCGCGGAGACCGACGGCGTCCCGGCCGAGCCCCCGGTACACGAGAACCTCGAGAGGAACCCCCTGTGAGCACCGAAGTCAAGAACGGACTTCAGGCACTGCTGACGCCCGAGGAGAGCGTCGTCGTCCTGATCGACCACCAGCCTTTCCAGTTCACCAACCTGAACAGCCACGAGCCGTCGATGGTCGTCAACAACGTCGTCGGCCTCGCCAAGGCCGCCAAGGTGTTCGACGTTCCGACCATCCTGACCACGGTGCTGGAGGAGCGCGGCGGCTTCCTCCTCCAGGCACTGCAGGACGTGTTCCCGGAGCAGAAGCCGATCGACCGTACGTTCATCAACACCTGGCAGGACGAGCGGGTCGTCGACGCCGTCAAGGCGACCGGCAGGAAGAAGCTGATCATCGCCGGTCTCTGGACGGAGATCTGTGTCGCCATGCCGGCGATCCAGGCGGCGGGCGAGGGCTTCGAGGTCTTCGTCGTCACCGACGCGTCGGGCGGTATCTCGGCGGAGGCCCACGACATGGCCGTACGGCGCATGGTCCAGGCCGGCGTGGTGCCGATCACCTGGCTGGCCGTGGCGGGGGAGTGGCAGCGCGACTGGGCCCGCGAGGGGACCGTGCAGGGCATGATCGAGGTCCAGACGCAGCACGCCGGCGCCACCGGCGTCGCCTTCGCCTGGGAGACGCAGCTGCTGGCCAACCGCTCCGGAAGCGGCGTCTGACACGACCGCGGAACGGACCCCGGTCCGCATCGGGCAGGGCGGGTGTTCGGAGCCGCGGGGGCGGCGGCCCTGGTCCCGCCGGAGACGGCTCTACGGCCGGTGTGCCGCATGGATATGTTGATGCATCATCTTTACTGGGTCGGCGTGACGCCCGGCCGACCGATCGAGGAGGAGGCCGTATGGCAGTCGAAGTGAGCGATGCGCCCGAGGCCAAGCGCTATGAGGCCCGCGTCGACGGAGAACCCGGTGTCGCGGGCATCGCGGGATACATCCGCACACCGGAACTCGTCGCGTTCGTGCACACCGAGGTCGCGCCGGAGTACGAGGGAAGGGGGGTCGGGTCCGCACTGGCCCGCACCGCCCTCGACGAGGCGCGGTCCGCGAACCTGCGGGTGCTCGCGACCTGCCCCTTCTTCGCGGGCTGGATCGCCCGTCATCCCGAGTACCAGGACCTGCTGTACCAGTCCCGGAGCAGGGTCAGTGACTGAACGGTCGGACACGGAGGCCGGTATGAACGGCGGATCCGGGAAGAAGACGTACGAGGGACAGTCGGTCACGGTCACCTTCGAGGCCGGGCGCTGCCGGCACGCGGCCGAATGCGTCCGGGGCCTGCCCGAGGTGTTCGACACGGCTCGGCGCCCGTGGATCCGGCCGGACGGCGCCACCGCCGAACGGCTGGTCGAAGTGGTGCGGCGCTGCCCTTCGGGTGCGCTGCGGTACCGACTCGCCGACGGCGGAACGGGGCCCTGAACGACCCGCACAGACCACGCGCGGTGCCACCGGACGGCCGACCCCACCCGGTGAACCGGGCGTGGACACGCCGCAGGGGCCCGTCCTCGGACGGGCCCCTGCGGCCGTTGCCGGGCGGCGGCCGCCGGCTCAGTCCGCGGCGGCGCCGAACCACCTCGACAGCGGGCCGGCCAGCTCCTGCTGGTCCTCGCCGACCCACGCCACGTGCCCGTCCGGCCTCAGCAGCACGGCGGGTACGTCCGGTTCCCCGCCGGTATCCGCGACGTAATCGACGCGGTCGGCCCAGCCCCCGACGGAGAGCCGCCCGGTCCGGTCCAGCAGCAGCCCCCGGCCCCCGTGCATCAGCCCGTAGAGGCGGCCGCCCCGGCTCAGCTCCACGTCGCGCATCCGGCTGCCGAGCAGCTCGTGCCCCTCGCCGAAGTCGTAGCGGACGTCGACCGCGGTGATCATGCCGGTCACGTACCGGTTGACCTCCTCGAAGTCCATCAGCCGCGAGAACAGCCCCCGCAGCGCCGCCGCACCCGGGTCAGCGCCCAGCATCGTGATCTGTGCGCGGGTGTTGTCCAGCACGCGGGCGCCGACCGGGTGCCTCTCCTCGTGGTAGCTGTCCAGCAGTCCCTCCGGCGCCCGGCCCCCGACCGAGGCGGCCAGTTTCCAGCCGAGGTTGAACGCGTCCTGCACACCCAGGTTGAGTCCCTGCCCGCCGGTGGGCGGGTGGATGTGCGCCGCGTCCCCGGCCAGCAGCACCCGGCCCGCCCGGTAGCGCTCGGCCTGCCGGGTGGCGTCGCCGAAGCGGGACAGCCAGCGCGGCGAGTGCACGCCGAAGTCGGTGCCCGCGAAGGCCCGCAGCCGCTGCCTGAACTCGTCGAGGGTCGGTTCGGCCGCGCGGTCCTCGGCCACCCCGTCGGCGGGCACGATGACGCGGTGCACCCCCTCGCCCTCCTCGGCGGCGGGGGCGAGGCCGAACCGCAGCTGGGTCCTGTGGACCTTCGCGACGGCGGCGGCGATCACCTCCGGATCCGCGGTCACCTCCATGGCGCCCAGCAGCGTCTCGACCTTGGCGGGCTCGCCGGGGAAGCCGATCCCGACCAGCTTGCGCACCGCGCTGCGCCCGCCGTCGCACCCCACGAGGTAGCGCGAGCGCAGGCGGGTGCCGTCCGCCAGCTCGACGTCCACCCCGTCCTCGTCCTGGTCCAGGCCGACCACCTCGCAGCCGCGCCGGATCCGCGTGCCCAGTTCGAGGGCGCGCTCCTCCAGCAGCCGCTCGGTGACCGGCTGCGGGGTGGCGAGACCGTACGGGTGGGCCGTGTCCAACAGCTCCGGCCACGGCTTGGTGACGCCCCCGAAGAGACCGCCGACCCGGAACTTCTCGCTGACCGCGAGGAACCGGTCCAGCAGACCGCGCTGGTCCATCACCTCGACGCTGCGCGCGTGCAGGCCCTGCCCGCGGGAGTGCCCCGTCGGCTCGGTCAGCTTCTCCAGCACGAGCGTGTCAACGCCGTGCAGCCGCAGCTCGCCGGCCAGCATCAGGCCGGTCGGCCCGCCGCCGACCACGATCACGTCGATCATGAATGCCCCTGTCCCTCGTCGTGGCGTCCCGGCCGCCCGCACCTCCTGGGGGTGCCCGCGACCGACCGCCTTCCCCGCCGGTACGGCGTCCGCGCGCGCCCCGCCCGACCTGCGACGGCACACGCGTGTCGTGGTTCCCGGAACCGTGTGTTCCGGCCACGAGGGATGATTCTGGGGCACGACCCGGGTCTTGCCGCAAGCCCCCGGGTGCGCTATACGTTGAGAGTGGAAGGACGGATTTTTCCTTCCCCCGCCGGTTCGACACGGACGGGCGACCCTCTCCCGAGCCGGTGACGCGGAGCTCTTCTCCGATCACGTGGGCTCCCTCCGAGCCCCCCTGCCTCCTTCGGGGTCCTCTTCCGCCGTGGCCGGTACCGCCCTGGAGGCAGACGTGTGCGCCCGGGGCCGCGGGCCGTCAGCAGGGCGACCACGAGCAGGACCGCCCCCCCGCACCGAGACCGGTCAACCCCTGCGCGTTCCAGCGGCGTCGCACCTCTGTATCCGCGACGTGACACGGGCCAGGGAGGGCGCCCTGGCACCCTCCCGGGCCCGGTCACGTCACGCAGCGGAGCTCTGCGCAGGCAGCCAGCTGGGTCTCCACCCCGGGGCGGTGTGAATCCGGCGCAGCCAGGGCAGTGTCACTGCCGGGGATCCCCGTGCAGGTGCCGCATCAGGGTTTCCAAGTCCGAGCGCTCCAGCCCGGCCGGGGCGGCGGGTTCGTCGGCCAGGTCCGCGAGCTGCTCGACCCCGGGGTCGTCGAGGACCGCCCCCATGAAGCGCAGCTTGGCGGCCAGGCGCTCCTCGATGACTTCGTCGATCGTCTTCTCCGCGATCAGGATCCGCACGTTCGTCTCCGTGCCGGGTGCCAGGCCGAGGCGGTGGATCCGGTCCAGGCTCTGCAGGAACCGGCCGGCGGTGAAGTCCCGGTCCACGTACACGGCCTCGTGGCAGACCTGGTGGAGGCTGATGCCCTCACCGAGGGTCGCGGGGTTGGACAGCAGGACGAGGCATCCGGGGTCCTTGCGGAACCTGTCGATCTGCTCTTCGCGGTCAGCGGTGCCGCCGTGGACGACGGCGGGAGCACAGTCGGCCAGCATCTTCTCGAGCGTGGTCAGGCTGCGGACGAACGTCGACCACACGATCGTCTTCCGTCCCCGTGCGGCGTTCGCGCGCACGATCTTGCAGGCCTCCTTGTACTTCGGGGAGTCCTCGTAGCGGGGGAGGTTGTCCATCATCTGCCTGAGGGTCGGGTTCTGCGGCACCTCCAGGCGGGGGAGGTCGTAGGGCAGGGGCTCGTACTTGCTCCCGCCTTCCGACAGCAGGGCGGGTGAGGCCGCAGCCATGATCAGGTACATGGAGACACGGCCGTACTTCTCCAGGCCTTCGCTGCCCTGACCGCTGCCCGCAGCCCGGAGGCCCTCCTCTCCGGCGATCGCCGAGTAGAGCTCCCGGTGCCAGTCGTCGAGGCCGACGCGGACGACACGGGGGTCGAGGGGGGGAAGGCCGAGCTCCTGCTTGGTCGTCCGGCAGAAGAACGGCTTGAGGATCGCGCTGGCGTCGCGCAGGCTGCGGTCGGCGATGGCGCGTTCGACCGTCCGCCCCCCCTGGCCGGGCCAGACGAAGGAGAAGAGGCTCTGCAGGTCCTTGGCGCCGTTGGGCGCCGGCGTGCCGCTGAGGGCGAGTCGTCGCCGCGCGAGCGGCCCCAGGGCCAGGCACACCGCCCCGTAGACGCCCTGCGCGCCGCGTTTCATCCGGTGCGCCTCGTCCAGGACCAGCATGGACGGTTCCGCGCTGAGCCACTTCGCCAGAGCGTCCTGGCTGCCGGCGAGGCGCTCGTAGTTGATGACCACGATCTCGGCCAGCGGGTCCAGCATCCCGCCGTCGGCGATGTGGACGGCAGGGGGCTTCTCAAAGCACAGCTCCACCTCCTCCGTCCAGCTGCCGTGAGCCGACTTCGGTGCCACGACGAGCATGCGGAGGACCTCGCCCCGGTTCCGCGAGGCGTGGAAGTCGGCCAGGGCGACACGTGTCTTCCCAGCGCCGGGCACGCTGAAGTTGGCGCCGTGCCCCATAGAGAGGAGCCTGCCGATGTCCCTTCGCTGGAAAGCGGTCAAGGGGGCCAGCCAGCCGGGGTCGAGCAGGCCGTCGACGTCGTCGGCGCAGACCTCGGAGGGGGAGGGGCCGTCGCCGCTGAGCCTTGCCTTGGCTTCCTTCGCCTCACGTGCGGAGTCCCGTACGAGGTTGACGACCGCGGTCTCCCAGCGGACATCCTTTGACGGCCAGATCGTCAGCGACTGGACGCTGGAGAGGAAGTTGTCGAGGGGGACATGGACGACCTGGGGAGACTGGTAGGCGGAACCGCGGAAACGGTGGGCCAGCCGGCTGAGGTCGGCCGTGTGGGAGGCATCCGCTTCCAGGACCACGGTGGTGCCGGACGGGGAGAGCCTGATGGTGAGAGTGGGCACAGGAGAGTCTTCCTTCACAGGTCCGCGACCGCGTCCTGCAGCCAGGACAGTCCGGGGCCGGGCTCCTCCACACCGCGGGAGGCGACGCGGGAGAGCTTCTTCAGGGCAGTGGCGAGTTCCAGGAGCGACTCGTCCAGGGCACGGTGTTCCATGAGGTCCTGGCTGCGCGCCTGGGAGGCCTGCTGCGTCGACTCGCTGACGAGCTTGGCGGCTTCCTGGAGGGTCTTGGCCGCAGCGCTCTTGCGCTTGGCGCGGCGGTCCACCCACTCGGCTTCGTGCACCCCCTGCTCGACCGCGTCCTTCACCTGGTCGAGCACGGTGCGGGCTTCAGCGGCTTCCTCAGCGGTGAGCTGGGAAGCGGCGGCCTGCCTGGCCCTGGCCTTGAGGACCCGGTCGGTGAAGGCGCGTGCGCGAAGAGTCTCCGGTTCCTCCCCGGCCAGGGGCAGGTCCTCGCCGAGGTCGAGCCCGGGCAGGGAGAAGGCCTCGTCCGCGGGCTTGCCCGGCTGGGCGAACTCCTCGCCCAGCTTGGGGACGAGGTAGGCGTTGTGGAAGTCGTGGCCGACGTAGCGGACCTTGGTCTTGGCGGTGCCCAGGACGATGGCGAGCAGCCGGTTCTCCCGCAGCGCTTCGGCCTTGCCCGTATCGGCCGCCTTGTGGTAGCTGCGGTGCAGTTCCGACAGGGTCTCCTGGTGGCCCTCGAAGTCCATCAGGCGCAGGCTGGTCGTGCCCCCTCCGCCGAGTTCCTCCCGGCTCCGCTCGATCGCCTCGGAGATGAACTCGTAGACCCAGAGGTCCCGTTCGATCGCCTTCGGCGTGGTCCGGAATGCCTTTGCCAGTTCTGCGGGGGTGCGTCCGGCAGAGGTCTGCTCATGGACCGCGATCAACCGGTTGATGTAGGAGTAGTCGCGGCGGCGGTCCTTGCGGAGCTGCAGTTCCAGCTCGACCGCCGCGATGTCGGCCCAGGTCGCTGTGGCAGGTAGGACGGCCGCGCGGAAGTCGCGCTTGTTCAGATCCCTGAGGGCTGCGCACCGGGTATTGCCGTTGACCAGGATCCCGCTGGGGGTGATGATCCCCGCGTCCTTCTGTCCGTAGTCCTTCAGATCGTCCTTGAGCTTCTCGAAGTCGGGGTCCGTGGCATCGGGGTTGTCCGGCTTGCACTGGAGGAGCTTGTGCAGGTATTCCTGGCTTTCCTTCGACCAGGGGTCCTCCGCGAGCTTGGCGTCGAACACCGGGTCGTGGGAGCGCTGCGCGCGGATCCGGTGGGTCTCCGGGTTGTAGAGGAGGTCGTCGAGCGGCACGGTGACGACCTTGAAGTTGGTCGGCTGTCCTCGCCACTCCACCCGTACGGTCTCAGGGGCTCCGCCGGCTCGGCGTGCCTCTTCCAGCCGTGCTTCCACCATGGTGCGGACAGCGCTGCTGCCCGGGGTCTCCGCGATCTCTGCGGGGTTCATGTCTACGCCTTTTCTTCTCGTGTCGGTCCGGCCGGGGCACGCTGGCCCCGGCCGGCAGGACCTCTGAGGCCCCGGGGTCTACCTACGGCTGGTTCCGCAGCCGGTCGGCCACGGACTCGCGCGAATCGGCCGGGAGGCGGCGGATCTCCGTCCAGAGCTGCTCCACCCTGCGGGGGGTCCTCCTGCCGCGCCGGACCCACTGCGCGAGCTCCTCGCGCTCTTCCGCGCTGACCATGTCGAGGGCTGTCAGGACGTCGTGCAGCTGCGGGGCCGCATCCTGGGCGCCGCCGGCCTTGCACCGCTTGCACTGGGTGACGTACCGCTGCTCCACCGACCCGTCCTCCAGGGTCTCCTTCTTGGCGCTCACGGACAGCTGAGCCGTCTCCCCCCGGCGGGAGTCGGGGTACTCCTCGCCGCCGGCGATACCGCACACGGTGCAGAGGAAGTCGTCGGCTGCCATGACGGCGGCCCGCTCCTTGCTGCTGATCTCCTGGGGCGCGCTCCGACGGGCACGGGGGTCCCACACGGCGTCGCCGGCACGGACGAAGCACAGCGTATTCAGCGGCAGGCCTGGGTCCTCGCGGTTGGTGTTGATGACCCATCCGTTGGCCCTGAGGTCGCGCATACGGCGGTCGACCTGCTCGACCCCGGGAAAAGCGTCCCGCAGATCGGCCTTGGTGAAGAAGTTCCCCTCCCCGACCTCGTCCAGGAGCCACAGGGCGACCTTGATCCTCGTGCCGGACCGCAGCTCCGGGTCGTTCCAGACAGGGCGCATGAGCGCTCTCCTTCCAGTGTCTGTGTCGTGCTGTCTCTAGTTCGCTCGGACCGCGGCTGTGCTCCAGCGGGCCGCGTGGCCGGCTTCTCCGGCACCGGCGTAGTAGGCGGCCAGCTGGTGTGCCGCCTCGTGCAGGCCTGACCGCGCCGCCCGTTCGAGGAGCAGGGGCCGGATCTCCCCCTCCTGGAGGAGGCTGCTGGCGGAAGCGGCTGTCTTGACGGCCTGCCGGGCCGCGCTGAGCTTCCGCTCCTGCGGTGCCTGGACCCCCAGGAGGCTGCCCGCCTCCGCGCTCCCCAGGGATTGCGCCGTCAGGAGCCAGGTCTCCCCCTCCCCGGGGTGACTGTCGAGGAGGCGCAGCAGGGCGAGGACCAGGGCCGCCTCCGGGGCTGCCTCCGGGGAGCGAGCAGCGGCGAGCAGGGCGGTGCCCGCCCTCCCGTAGGCCGCCTCGTACCTGAGCTGTTCGGCGTCCTTCCGGAGGGGCTTGGCCGGGGCGGGCCGGGCAGCGGCAGCGGCAGCGGCAGCGGGCCGCTGGTGACCCTGCCGGTAACCCCGGAGCTCTACGGGCAGCGACTGCCGTCGGAACTCCTGCCACTGGCTCCAGAGCCGGTCCGCCTCGCGGAGGTCCGGCAGGGGGTCGGCCTCGCCTGCTGTTTCCCTTGCCGCATAAAGGCAGGCCAGGGCGAGGGTGTTGAACTTGGCCCGTGTCGGCGGGCGGATGAACTTCTTGTTGAGGGTCCTGCTCAGGGTCGACCAGGAGACGCGGTGCAGGCGGCCCCGCTCACCCGTGTTGCGCTCGGCGACCTTCTCCGCAGCCTTTGCCACCTGGCTTTGCTGGAGCCCGTGTTCTGCGAGGAGCTCCGCCAGGAAGTCTGCGAAAAGGGAGGCGTCGTTGTCCCCTGGGTTCGGGGAGGAAGAGGGCATGGCTTACCTCGTATCTGGTTTCTGTAGGGCGCTGCAGAGAGCCCGGAAGTCCTTCGGGAAGGCTGGTCCGGTGCCTGTAGGCGTTCGGGGGAGGGGGCTCTTGTGCGCCGCGTTCTGTCGGGGGTCTCGCTTTCTCGTCCGCCTGAAAGGTAGGGGTATGCGCGACTCCTGTCTCGCGGAGGCGGGCCGTCGGTGAGCGCACAGGAGGAACAAGGCGTGCGGGTCGGAGGGGAACGGATCGCGTTCCACCGCCGCACGCTCTGCAGGTGACGAGGACCGACTTTACCTAGTTTTTTCGGATTTGGAAGGAGATGTGCCGGGTTTTGCTCTTGCAGTTACTTGCAGTTTCTTGACTGCCTCTCGGACCGGCAGGCAAGTCTGCCGCCCCGGTGTTGTCGGCGGCGGGACACGGAGAAGGGAAATCCTATGATCCCACCTTTGGGCATATTGTCCCTATATATCCCTTTTAATGTAGTTTTCTGGCGTGCCTGGGTAGTGCGAATCTGCCTGAGGGCGACGACGCCGACGTGTGGGAAGGCCTAACGGGAGGGTGCCGGACGCACACTGCTGGCGCCTCTGCTGTTGGCGGCAGGCAAGCGGGAGCGCGTCTCTCCTCTCCTGTGCCGGCGGGAGTCAGGGTGCCGGTGTGCCGAAGGCCACACCGGAGTTGTGCTTCCCGGCACTCTCCTGCCGGGGGACCAGGGCTCTCCCGGCACGTCTGCGGCCTCTTCCCTGCCCGCGGTTCGACCAACCCCCGGTTAGCGGAGGGGTGCCGGCGCAGGGGGGAGGCCTCCGCTGCGCAGCGCCCTTTCGAGGCGCTGCGGCGGGGGCTCTCCCAGTTCTGCTCCTGCGCTCCGGCACATGCGTAGAATCGCCCCTCAGAAGCACCTCGGATCCTGTGGGGGAACTCCTGCCGATGCGCTGGCGGTTTCGCCCGCACCCCATGACACCATCGTGGTCGGAAGCGGTCTTTCCGCCGGGTGTTCGATGAGTGCAGTGCGGCCGGACCGCAGCGGCCGGCGGGGCGAGGACAGAAAGGCAGAGGATGTCGGGTTGGGAGGGCGAGTACACGTCCCTGGAGATCTGCGCGGGCGCGGGCGGGCAGGCGGTGGGGCTGCACAATGCCGGCTTCCGCCACCGGGCGCTCATCGAGGTCGACCCCCACGCCGTGCAGACGCTGCGGCACAACACCCGCAAGCAGGGGTGGGAGGGCTGTGAGGTCCTTGACTGGGACCTGACGGACTTCGACATGGACGCCCTCAAGCAGGTAGTGCCCCCTGACTCCCTGAGCCTTTTGGCCGGAGGCGTCCCCTGTCCTCCCTTCTCCCTGGCCGGCAAGCAGCTGGGCGAGGACGACGAGCGGGACCTGTTCCCCGTCATGCTCGAGATGGTGAGTGAGCTGCGTCCCCGCGCGGTGATGATCGAGAACGTGCGTGGTCTGCTCGAGCCCTTCCACAAGTTCGCCTCCTACCGGGACCGCATCCGCGCACGCCTGGAGGAGATGGACTACCGGATCCTCGGATGGGAGGTGCTGGAGGCCCGGGACTACGGAGTACCCCAGCTCCGCCCCCGCGCGATCCTGGTCGCCATGCACGCGGACGAGGCTGCCCATTTCCAGCCGTCCCGAGGCAGAGCGGCCCCCGTCAAGGTCGCCGAAGCGCTGGACGCGAGCATGAGGGCGCGCTACGCCGCCTCGGAGCGCCCCGACGCGATGGACTACTACCGCAGGTGGAAGAAGAAGGCCGAGGAGCGGGGTACTGTCGCCCCCACCCTCGTGGGCGGCTCGAAGAAGCACGGCGGAGCGGACCTGGGTCCCACACGCGCTAAGCGGGCCTGGGCCGAACTGGGTGTGGACGGGCACGGCGTCGCTGACGACCTCGGCAAGACCAAGGACGAGGACCGGGACCTGTTCGGCGAGCGCGGGCCCAAGCTCACGGTCGCCCAGGCCGCGATCATCCAGGGCTTCCCCGAGGAGTGGGAGTTCATCGGGCGCAAGACCGCCGCCTACCGGCAGGTGGGCAACGCGTTCCCGTCGCCGGTGGCCGAGGCGGTGGGCAAGTCCATCCTCGACGCACTGAAGGCCGCGGACGCCGATGCCGCGCTGCCCGAGTGCCAGCCTCCGGGGCTAATCGAGCAGACGGGACCGCTGCAGCTCACCCTTACGGGCTGAGACGGCCGCGACGACGACCTCGGCGCACTCGGCGGGATCCTGGTGCTCCCAGAAGCGCAGCACCAGCCATCCTGCCTCCGCGAGCTGGGAGTCGGTGTCGCGGTCGCGGCTGACGTTGCCGCTGATCTTGTCCTCCCAGTACCCGGGGTTGGTCTTGGGCGCAACGAAGTGGTCCGGGCAGCCGTGCCAGAAGCAGCCGTCCACGAACACCGCCACACGGGTGGGGCGGAACAGCAGGTCTGCGGTCCGCCGCATCTTGGGCAGCGGCTTGGCCGCCACGCGGTAGCGCAGGCCGACGGCATGGACGAGGCTGCGGAGTGCGAGTTCGGGCTTGGTGTCGCGGCTGCGGTTGCCGCGCATACTGCGCCGGTTGGCGGCTGAAGACGCCCACGACCCCTTCGGAGGCTTCCAGCCCCCGGCCCCGTGCTGAACTGGCGGCTCAACCACTCGTGCCTGCCCGCGGCTGTACCGGCCCCGGCTCAGCGAAACCGCTCGTGGAGGGCGTACCGGGGGCGCCCTGTACGGAGATGTCGGAGAGTTGCACGGTGGGAAGGCTACCCGCTCCGGCGGAGCAGGGCGGGTCAGGCTCCCGCCCCGAGGAGGGCCTCGCCCAGCGGAGTGCGGGCGTGCAGCATCCGCGTCCCGTCACGCCGGCTGTGGACCAGCTGGGCCTTTCTCAGGATCGTCAGGTGGTGCGACGCCGTGGACACGGCCGTCGCACACGCGTCGGCGACCTCCGACGTCGACCGGGGGCCGTCCAGGGACAGCAGGGCACGGGCTCGGCCCGAACCGAGCAGTTCCACCAGGGACTCCTCGACCGCCGAGCGCTCCTGCGTCCAGGACGCGGAGAGCCCGAGCACGGGGTAGAACAGCGTCGGCTGCGCGGGCGGCTCGGTGAGCACGGAGCAGCGGGGCGTGCTCATGACGGAGGGCACGAGCACCACCCCGCTGCCCTCGCAGTCGACCTCCTCGCTGTGCTTGCGCATCTCGATCTCGATGGCGTCGCGGTGCCACGCGACGGAGCCGTGGAGCGAGCCGACCATCGCGGCCACACCGTCCACGCCCACGCGGCGCACGCGCAGGTCGATGTCGGCGCTGATGAGCCGTCGGATCTGGGGCCAGTGCGGGGCCAGCGCGGCCTCCCAGACCTCCTCCCAGGCGTCCGCCACCTGGGCCCGGGTCCGTTCCGGGTAGGCGAACATGTCGGCGATGATCCGGTGGCGCAGCCCCTCCGAGCGGGCGAGCACCTTGGTGAGGTCCGCCCGGACGGACTCGGCCGGTACCCGGCGCAGGCGTTCGACCTCGTCGGCCGGGGCCATGTCCCACGTCGGAGTCGAGGTGAGGAAGTCGGGGAAGTAGCCCTCCGGGCCGATCACCGTCCGCAGCACCCCGAAGGCCTCCCGGGGCATGGCCGAGCGCACCGAGCGGAGCCAGCCCCACTGGAGGGGGTGGTCCGGCGGATTCTGGAGTACACGGACGGCGTGGCACAGCTCGTGGCCGGGGGAGATGCCGAAACGGATGGAGGAGATGTCCGTGGCGCCGATCTGGAACCGGACCAGGTTTCGACCCATGTCGAAAGAGTAGAGGCGCACGGGGCCGACGCGCCAGAGTGGAGGCATCAGGACAAGCCCCCCGGGAGGAAACGTGCAGTTCGCGCTGCTGTACCACTACGACCCCGCCACCGTCGGCCCCGTCGGGGTGCGGCCCGTCGTCGAGTTCGAGTTCGAAGGGTGAGGACCATGAGCGATGTGACCGCGCCGGCCGTCGTGCCCGCTGAGGAACTGCTGGTCGGCGACTCCCGGACCCTGCGGTTCGAGGGCTACCTCCACGGCTCCGGAATCTCCTTCTTCCTCGTGGACAACGACCCCGGCCAGGGGCCCGGCCTGCACCGCCACCCGTACACCGAGACGTGGACGGTCCTGGAGGGGGAGGCGACCATCACGGTGGGGGAGGAGCGGATCGTCGCCAGGACGGGCGACACCGCCGTCGTCCAGCCCCACGTGTGGCACGGGTTCACCAACACCGGCACCGGGCGGCTGCGCCTCATGTGCGTGCACGCCTCGGACACGATGATCCAGGAGTGGAAGGACTGAAGCCCCCTCCCGCACGGGTGCGGCGGCGCAGGACCACTCGCGCCGCCGCACCCGTTCCCGATCCGTTGGATCGGAGCCGAGCCGTTCCACGTACCGCCGGGTGTCCGTCCCGGAGCGGGCGCCGGGGATCCGGCATGAACCCCCCGCCGCCGTTGTTGCCCCCTGACAGCGGACGACGGAAGGGACGGACATGGCGGACGGGAAGGGTCGTGGCGGGCCGGGCGCCCCCGGAGCGAAGCACGGCCGCACGGGCGGACCCGGGACGGCGCTGCCGGGCTCGGCCGACGTGGTCGTCGTGGGCGCGGGACAGGCCGGCCTGTCGGTGGCCTGGCACCTGAGGCGCCTCGGGCTCACCCCGGGCTCGGACCTGGTGGTCCTCGACCGCGGGCCTGGTGCGGGCGGGGCCTGGCAGTTCCGGTGGGAGTCGCTGCGGCTGGACACGGCGCACAAGGTCGACGACCTGCCCGGCATGGGGGAGCTCGGTCTGAGCTTCGCCACCGCGGACCGGACGAGGGCCGCCAGGGAGGTCGTGGCCGACTACTACGAGCGCTACGAGCAGGCGTTCGCGCTGGACGTGCGCAGACCCGTCGAGGTCACCGGGGTCCACGAGGACGGCCGCGGAGGGTTCCTCCTCACGACCGACCGGGGCGACATCGGCGCCCGGGTCCTCGTGAACGCCAGCGGGACGTGGGCACGCCCCTTCCGGCCCTACTTCGCGGGCGCCGCGGAGTTCCGGGGCACGCAGATCACCACACCCGGCTACCGCTCCGCCGAGGACTTCCGGGGGAAGCGCGTCCTCGTCGTGGGCGGGGGCACCTCCGCGGTCGGGTTCCTGCGCGAGCTTGAGGGCGTGGCGGCGGCCACGGTGTGGGCCACCCGCCGACCCGTCGAGTTCACCGGCGACCCGGACGCGGGCGTCACGGCCGTGCGGATGGCCGACGAGGCTGCCAGGGCCGGGCGGCCGCTCCCGAGCATCGTCAGCGGAACCGGCCTCCCCGCCACCCCGGAGAACCTGGCCGCGGCCGAGCGGGGGCTCCTCGTGGCCCGGCCGATGTTCTCCTCGGTCGAACCGGACGGGGTCCGCTGGGCCGACGGGACGTTCGCCCCCGTGGACGCCATCATCTGGGCCACCGGGTTCCGGGCCGAGCTCACCCACCTGGCACCGCTGCGCCTGCGCGAGCCCGGCGGCGGCGTCCGCGTCGAACAGGGCCGCTCGGTGCGCAACCCCCGCCTGTTCCTCGCGGGTTTCGGTCCCCAGGCGAGCACAATCGGGGCCAACCGCGCCGGCCGCGCCGTCGCACGGCAGGTCGTCGCCGAGCTCCGTGCCCCCGTGGCGGATCCGGCTCCCGTGGGTTAGACAGGTTCCCGGCGCAGCACGCACGCCGGCTCCGGCGAGGGATGGCGAGGGCCGCAGCGTTCGAGAGCTGTCCGTGGGCACACGGAGAAGGGGAGCGCATGGGGACGACCAGGCTGGGACGCTCGCGGGTGGAGGTCGGCGCGCTCGGGTTCGGCGCCGTGGGGATCGGCAACGGCATGGACCGGGCGGTGGCGGAGGAGGACGCCCACGACGCCGTGCGGGCGGCGTGGGACGCGGGTGTGCGGTACTTCGACACCGCCCCGCACTACGGGCTGGGCCTCTCCGAGCGGAGGCTGGGACGCGCGCTGGCCGGCCTGCCCCGGGACCGGTACACAGTGTCGACCAAGGTCGGCAGGCTGCTGGAGCCGGCCCCGCACCGGAGCGGAGAACGCGACGACCACGGTTTCGACGTCCCCGCCACGCACACCCGCCGGTGGGACTTCAGCGCGGACGGAGTGCTGCGATCACTGGAGGGGAGTCTGGAGCGGCTCGGACTGGACCGGGTCGACCTGGTCCTGCTCCACGACCCCGACGACCACTGGGAACAGGCCGTGGGCGAGGCCTACCCCGCGCTGCACGAGCTGCGCGACCAGGGGGTGGTCGGCGCGATCGGCGCGGGCATGAACCAGGCCGGGATGCTGGAGCGCTTCGCGGTGGAGACCGACGTGGACGCGGTGCTGCTCGCCGGGAGGTACACGCTCCTGGACCGGTCGGCGGCGGCCACGATGCTCCCGGCCTGCCGGCGCGCCGGGGTGTCGGTGATCGCGGCCGGTGTGTTCAACAGCGGAGTGCTCGCCACGGACGAACCCGTCGAGGGCGCGACCTACGACTACGCGGCGGCGTCGCCGGAGGTGCGCTCCCGGGCCGCCGCGGTCGCAGGGGTCGCCCGCCGCCACGGGGTGTCCCTGCCGGGAGCGGCGATGGCGTTCGCGGCCCGGCATCCGGCGGTGGCCACCGTCCTCGTGGGCGCGCGGTCGGCGGAGCAGGCCCGGCGCAACGCCGACCTGTTCGCCCGACCGGTGCCGGACGCGCTGTGGTCTGACCTGGTGGGGGAGGGGCTGCTCGGGGAGGAGGACCTCGGCTGATCCTGCGGTGGGACGGGGCTCGTCCCGAGGGACCTTTGCGGGGGCTCAGGCGAGGGGGCCCAGCAGGGTCCGCCTGTCCAGCCCCTCGTCGGTGAGTTCGTCGAGGACGCCGGTGATCTGTTTCTCCTCGTACCGGAAGTGGGTCTCCATGACCGCCTCGATCCCGTCGAGGTGGCGCAGCTGATCCTCGGCGCCGTGTCCGGAGTCCACGGCCTTCTGCAGGCCGGCGATGAGGTACTCGATCATGCTGTGGTCCTGCTTGAGCTTCGCGACGACGGGCGCGAGGTCGGGGCGGTGCTCCAGGAGGAGGGGGAAGAGGGCGGCGTCCTCGCTCGTGTGGTGGCCGTTCAGGGCGGTGCAGAACCCGATGCAGAAGAGCCGGAGGTCGCGGGAGACGGACCCGGCCCCCGCGCCGTCGGTGATGGCCTCGCGGGCCACCTCCAGGGCGTCGCGCAGCCGCTGGTGGACGTCTCGGAGCTCGCGCCCCCAGGCGTGCACTCTCTGCTCGGTCAATGCGTGGCTCCAGGTGTCGTGTGAAAGGAGGAACGCCCCGCGGCGGTGGTGCCGTGGGCGCGGCGCGCAGGCGTCCTGCGGAAGGCTCGGGAGCGCGAAACGCCCCACGGTACCGCGCGGAGCCGACGCCCCCGGATTTCTGCGGCGAGCCATCGCGGAGGCTTCGCCGCCGCCGGGAGCAGGCAGGGACACGGGAAGCCTCCGCGCCCCGCTCCCGGCGGGGCGCGCGGCCGGTCCACCGGGTCGCGACCGCCCGCGGACGCGGGCCGTCCGAAAGGTGTGGGCGGTTCGAGAGCACTGCCGGATGCGCTACAGTTTTACCTGTTGGCGGGACCGGAGACGGCGCCCGCCCAGCGGCCGGGACGTAGCGCAGTTTGGTAGCGCACTTGACTGGGGGTCAAGGGGTCGTGGGTTCAAATCCCGCCGTCCCGACAGGGAAGCAGCAGTTCGGAGAAGGGTTCGCCTGAGGGCGGGCCCTTTTTCGCGTTTCCGGGGTGGGTGTGCGCGGGCGTGCGGGCCGTCGCCCGGCGCTTCCTCGGGCAGGGCCCGGCAGGGAGGCGTGCGGGCCGTCATGCCCGTGCGGCCCGCCGGGACGGGCCGTACGCGGGTGCGCGGGGTACCTCTCCGGTGAACGTCGGCTCCGTCGCCTTCCACCGCGCCATGGGATTCACCTTGGAAGCCGGGGGCCGGGAGGTCGGCGGCCTGCCCGTGCACACCGGCCACGACGGGCCCGATGAGGACCGCGTGTGCTTCCGCCGGAGGATCGCCCCCTGAACCCGCGGGGCGGCATGGCCCCTGCGGCCGCCGCGAGGGTCAGCGGGCTCGGTCGCCCGCGGCGCTCGGCTCCGGGCGGGCGGAGGGGGCGGTGACGGGGGCCAGCCACAGGCCGGTAAGCGCGTCGGTCAGGCCGGTGGCGGCCTCGTGCCACGAGCCCCTGGGGGTGGGCTCGCCCACGGCGAGGGCCCGCTCGTGCTCGGCGAAGGTGTGCACGATGAGGTGGCGGGCCATGTCCTGGCGTTCGCGGCGCACGGGCGCGGGCAGGTCGGGCAGGCACCTGCGCAGCTCCTCCCCGGTGCGCACCAGCGAAGGAGATTCCATGGCCTCCCGGGAGACGATCCCCCGGAAGGCGGGGTCGGCCAGCGCCTGGGCGCTGAAGCGCCCGTACCAGGAGGGTGTGCCCAGGTCGTCCAGGTGCTGGGCCAGGGGCTCGACCATGCACGCCACCCAGTCCCTGACCTCGGAGGAGCCGTCGACCCGTGCCACCATGCGGCGCCGCACGTCCTCGACGGGCCCGGTGCGGCGGCGCACGATCGCGCGCACGAGCCCCTCCTTGGAGCCGAAGTGGTAGGTGACGGCGGTGTTGTTGCCCTGTCCGGCCTCCTGGCCGATCTGGCGGTTGGACACCCCCGCCATGCCGTGTTCCGCGAACAGCCGTTCCGCCGCCGACAGGATCGTCTCCCGCGTCGCCGCCACCCGCTCCGACCTCGCCACCCTGCCGCTCATGCCGACCACCGTACCGATCTCCGCGCGGGATGGTTGCCCCGTGTCGCCGGCAGCGGTGCCCGTCGCCCGGTCCGTGGCTGCGCGCGGCCGTCGGGGCCGCGCCCCTCGGACGCGTACGTGTGTGCGGGTCGTGCCCGTCCCCGGCGGGAGCGGGCGCCGGAGCCGTCGGCGTTTTCCTCGCTGATATGGCCTCCCTCACTCCCGCCGGGCGTGGAGTCGGCCCGGTACGTCCTGTTAGTCTAAGTCATGCGCCTGACTTAAAAGTCGGCGCTTTCGCGTGTCCGAATACGGGGGTTCCTGCTCGATGACCGATGCCCGCACCAGCCCATCCGAAGCGCGGACGTCCGCGCGCCCTCCCGCCCGGCCGAACGTGATCATCTGCGTCCTCGCCTTCAGCGGCATCGTCGTCTCGCTCATGCAGACCCTGGTCATCCCCCTCGTTCCCGTGCTGCCGGGCTTCCTCGGGGCGACCCCCGGGGACACGACGTGGGCGATCACCGCCACACTGCTCGCCGCCGCGGTCGCCACCCCCACGGTGGGCCGCCTGGGCGACATGTACGGCAAGCGCCCCATGCTGGTCCTCAGCCTGGCGGTCCTCGTGGTCGGCTCGGTGTTCTGCGCCCTCGCCGACAGCCTGGTGCCGATGGTCGTGGGCCGCGCCCTCCAGGGGCTGGCGGCCGGGGTCATCCCGCTGGGCATCAGCATCATGCGCGACGAGCTGCCCCCCGAACGCCTGGGCGGGGCGACCGCGGTGATGAGCGCGTCCCTGGGGGTGGGCGGTGCGCTCGGTCTGCCCGCCGCGGCGTTCCTCGCCCAGACCGCGGACTGGCACACGCTGTTCTGGGTCGCCGCGGCGCTGGCCGGCGCCGCCGCCGTCCTGGTGCGCACGCTCGTCCCGGACTCGGGGGTCCGTGCGGGGGGCAGGTTCGACCTGCCCGGGTCGGTCGGCCTGTCCGTGGCACTGCTCCTGCTCCTGCTGGCCGTGTCCAAGGGCTCGGACTGGGGCTGGGGCAGCGGCGTTCCCGGGGCGATGCTCGCCGCCGCGGCCGTGGTGCTCCTGGTGTGGGGCTGGTGGGAGCTGCGCGCCCCGCACCCCCTGGTCGACCTGCGCACCAGCGTGCGCCGTCAGGTCCTGCTCACCAACACCGCCTCCCTGGTGTTCGGGTTCTCCATGTTCGCCATGTCCCTGGTCGTTCCGCAGCTGCTCCAGCTGCCTGAGGCCACCGGGTACGGGTTCGGGCAGACGATCCTGGTCGCGGGGCTGGTGATGGCCCCGAACGGGCTGGTCATGATGGTGATGGCGCCGCTCTCCGCGCGCCTGTCCCGCGCCATGGGCCCGAAGACGACCCTGATGTGCGGCGCGCTCCTGGTCGCGGTCGGCTACGGCCTGAGCCTGCTGCTCATGTCCGGCATCTGGCAGCTCATGATCGCCTCCACCGTCATCGGCGCCGGTGTGGGCCTGGCCTACGGCGCCATGCCCGCGCTGGTCATGGCGGCTGTGCCGCGGTCCGAGACGGCCGCGGCCAACAGCCTCAACACCCTCATGCGCTCCATCGGCACCTCCGTGGCCAGCGCCGTCACCGGCATGGTCCTGACCAGCATGACCCTGCCGGTGGGCGGCCAGGACCTCCCGTCGCAGGGCGCCTTCACCCTGGTCCTGGCCATCGGCGGGCTCGCCGCCCTCACCGCCTTCGCCATCGCCGCGTTCCTGCCCGGGCGCCGGAAGCCCTCGGCGGAGGACCCGCCCGCGTCCGGAACCGCGGAGCCCGTCGGCGCCGCGGCCACCCGGGGCGCCTGACCGGTGCGCGCCCGGGGCCGTCCGTCCCGGGCGGTCCAGGGCGCGGGGCCCCCGGCCGTCCGCTCCCGCCCGTTCACGCACCCGCCCCTATCCGCGCGTGTCCCTCACGGCCCTCCGTGCGGGACACGCGCGGTCGTCGTCGGGCCCCGTGGCGGGGGCCCTCGGCGGGGCGGGCCCTCCTCCCGCCCTGGTGAGAGCAGGGTCGCAGCCCCCACCCGGGTCGCGTGCTCCTCCCGTCGCTTAGGGTGGCATGGGTGTCAACTAAGTTGACAGCAGGGTCGTGGAAGGCACGGCCCACACGAGCGGCGGGATCGGCACCCCGCCGGCGAGGAGGAGACATGACCGCGAACGGTACGCCCATCACCGCCGGGAACACGGTGGAGGAGTGGCTCGCGCACCCCGCCGGAGGGCCGGTCCTGCGCGAACTGCTGGAGGGGTCCGGACAGGACGCGGACGCGCTGCGCCCCGTCGGCAAGCTCTCGCTGGCCAAACTCGTCGAGATCGCCGGCGACCGGTTCCCGCAGGAGCTCGTCGACGAGCTCGTGCTCCGCGCCAACGGCGGGGTCGCCCCCGTCGTCGAGGAGGAGCCGCAGGCGTTCGCGACCGGTGCGCGGTTCGCCGGACGCACGGTCGTGGTCACCGGAGCGGGCTCGGGGATCGGCCGCGCCACCGCCGCGCGGATCGTGCGCGAGGGCGGCCGGGTGATCGCCGTGGACATCGCGCAGGACCGCCTCCGGTCCCTGGTCGACGCCTCGCCCGAGGACACGGTCGTGCCCGTCGCCGCCGACATCACCGGTGACGAGGACGTGGCGCGGATCGTCGAGGCGGCGGGCGGGCGCGTCGACGGCCTGGCCAACGTCGCCGGCATCATGGACGACATGTCGCCCCTGCACGAGGTGAGCGACCGGACCTGGGAACGCGTCTTCGCGGTCAACGTCGACGGCACCTTCAAGCTCTCGCGCGCGGTGGTCCCGGCCATGCTCGCCGCGGGGCGGGGCGCGATCGTCAACGTCGCCTCCGAGGCGGCGCTGCGCGGCAACGCGGCGGGGATCGCCTACACGGCCTCCAAGCACGCCGTCGTCGGCATCACGCGCAGCTCGGCGTTCATGTACGGACCGCACGGGGTCAGGGTCAACGCGGTGGCCCCGGGGCCCGTGGCCACGGGGATCGAGGCGACCTTCGGCTCGGAGTTCGGCAAGGCCCGCATCGGTGAGTTCATGCGGCTCATCCCGCAGGTGGCCGACGCGGACAAGCTCGCCGCGTCGATCACCTGGCTGCTCAGCGACGACAGCGACAACGTCAACGGCGTCGTGCTCGCCTCCGACGGGGGCTGGTCCGTCCAGTGACGGACGCCGGCGCCCGGTCCCCGCGAGGAGGGGGCCGGGCGCCGGGACGCGTTCAGTCCCCGGGGGTGATGAGCTCCTGGAGGAGGGCGCCGTAACGCGCCACGACCTCCCCGTGGTCGGTGTCGGCCAGCTCCTTGTCGCCGACGACCCAGAGGCTGTAGAGCAGGCCGCCGACGAGTGCGGCGGCCAGGCGGGCACGGAGCAGGGCGTCGGGGCCGGAGAGGCGTTCGGCCAGCGGACGCACGAACGCCGTCTCGTGGGCCTCGTGCAGGCGCGACCCCACGGTGCTGGCGTCGCTGGCCCGGATCAGCGCGAGGTAGATGCCGCGCGTGTGGTCGTCCACCGTGAGGACGTAGTCGACGAACCGCGTCCCGAGCGTCTCGATCGGCCCGCCCAGGAAGGGCGCCCGGTCGGAGCCGATCCGGACGGTCTCCAGGAACAGCCGCTCCTTGGTGCCGAAGTGGCGGATGACCAGGGCGGGGTCCACCTCTGCCGCCGCGGCGATCTCGCGGACCGAGGTCCGGGAGTAGCCCTGTTCGACGAACAGGTGGGCCGCGGCGGCGGCGATGGCGTCGCGTGTGGGGATCTCGGGGTCGCGTCGGGGCACCGTGCGATTCTAGGGCGTGGCCGGCGGACGCCCGTCCCGCTGCGCGCCGCCCCGTCACGCCACGGCCCGCGGGGGCCGGTCGGGACCCCCGCCGCAGGAGGCCCCGCACGGAGGGACCGCACGACGCGGCCCGGGGAGGACCGGAGCCGGTCCTCCCCGGGCCGTCCCCGGTCAGGGCAGGCGCAGGCTCAGGCTCGTGGCGCCCGCGGGGGCCGACGCCAGGGTGCCGCCGTCCCCGTCGGCGGCCTCGGTGGAGGGGGCGGCGGGGACGGCTCCGGGCGCGCCCACCAGGAGGACCCTCCACCCCCGGGCCGGGGCCGGGTCGGCCTCCACGGTGACCCGGTCCTCCGAGCGCGAGACCCGGAAGACGGCGGCGTCGGAGCCGTCGGCGGCCGGCACGGTCACGACGGTCGGCGCGGCCGGGGCCCCGGCCCCGTACACGCGCAGGGTCAGGCCGTCCGTGTAGTCGTAGTCGGGGCGGTCGCCCACCGCGCCGACGGGCAGGACCGCGCCCGGCCGCACCAGCAGCGGCAGGGAGTCGAAGCCGTGGACCTCGCGGCGCCACCCCGGGCCCCGCACGGTCTCCCCCGTGAGCAGGTGGGTCCACACCCCCTCGGGCACGTAGTACTCGACGGAGCCGTCGGGGCTCAGCACGGGGGCGACGAGCAGGTCGCCGCCCAGCATGTACTGCGTGTCCAGGTGGTGGCAGGTCGGGTCCTCGGGGAACTCCAGCACCATCGCGCGCATCACGGGCGTGCCCCGCCGGTGGGCCTGGACGGCGGCCCCGAACAGGTAGGGCATGAGCTCGCACTTCAGCCGGGTGAACGCGCGGGCCACGTCGGTCGACTCCTCGTCGAACTCCCACGGGACCCGGTAGGAGCGGCTGCCGTGCAGCCTGCTGTGCGAGGAGAGCAGGCCGAACGCGAGCCAGCGCTTGAACAGCCCCGGGTCCGGGGTGCCCTCGAAGCCGCCGATGTCGTGGCTCCAGAAGCCGAAGCCCGACAGCCCCAGCGACAGTCCTCCGCGCAGGCTCTCCGCGACGGCCTCGAACGTCGAGGCGCAGTCCCCGCCCCAGTGCACGGGGAAGCTCTGGCCGCCCGCCGTCGCGGAGCGCGCGAAGAGGACCGCCTCGCCCTCGCCCCGTTCGCGCAGCAGCAGGTCGAACACCGTCGCGTTGTACAGCTGCGTGTAGTAGTTGTGCATGCCGTGCGGGTCGGAGCCGTCCGACCACACGACGTCGGTCGGCACCCGTTCACCGAAGTCGGTCTTGAAGCAGTCCACACCCATGTCCAGCAGGGGCTTGAGCTTGCCGGCGTACCACTCCCGGGCGGCCGGGGACGTGAAGTCGACCAGCGCCATCCCGGCCTGCCACATGTCCCACTGCCACACCGTCCCGTCCGGCCGCCGGACCAGGTGCCCCAGTCGGGAGCCCTCCTCGAACAGCGCCGACCGCTGGGCGATGTAGGGGTTGATCCAGACCGAGGTCCGCAGCCCCTTGGCCTTGAGCCGGGAGAGCATCCCCACGGGGTCCGGGAAGACATCCGGGTCCCAGACGAAGTCGCACCAGTGGAACTCGCGCATCCAGAAGCAGTCGAAGTGGAACACGCTCAGGGGCACGCCCCGGTCCGCCATGCCGTCGACGAACCGGTTCACCGTGTCCTCGTCGTAGGAGGTGGTGAACGACGTGGACAGCCACAGCCCGAAGGACCACTGCGGGGGCAGGGCGGGGCGGCCGGTGAGCGCGGTGTACCGGTCCAGCACCTCCTTGGGGTCCGCCCCGTGGACGACGTAGTACGTCAGGGCGTGGTCCTCGACGCTGAACTGCACGCGGCCCACCGACTCCGAGCCGACCTCGAACGACACCGGTCCGGAGTGCGCGACGAACACGCCGTAGTTGCGGTTGGTCATGTAGAAGGGGACGTTCTTGTAGGCCTGCTCGCTGTTCGTTCCGCCGTCGGCCTGCCAGATGTCCACGGTCTGGCCGTTGCGCACGAACGGGGTGAACCGCTCGCCCATGCCGTACACGAGCTCGCGGATCCCCAGGGAGAGCTGTCCGAGCATGTGGTGGGAGCCGTCCGCGTCCTCGACGAAGCCGGTCCCCTTCGCGTCGACGCCGGTCAGCGTGGCGCCGTCGGCGCTGAACTCCATCCGCCACGGGCCGTCGGTGCCCACCGTCAGCGAGAGCCCCCCGCTGGTCAGCTCGACGGTGGAGCCGTCGCGCCGGACCGAGGCGGCGCCGGGTGCGCCCCGGACGTCGAACTCGGGCGTGGGCCGCACCGAGCCCGCCAGGTGGGTGGTCCGGACGCCGATCACGCCGGGGGCCGGCGACCAGCAGTCGACCGTCACCAGCGCCGTGTTGAGCGTGTCCCCGCGGTGGCCGATGGGGCGCACCGGCGCGTAGAGGGTGAAGCGGTCCCCGTCCACGCGGACGTCGCGGACCTCGCGCGCGTAGTGGGCGCGCACGCCCTCCCTCATCTGCCAGAAGCCGTCGGTGAACTTCATGGGCGGACTGCCCCTCTCGTCTTGGTGTCGGTTCGCCGTCGGTTCCGACGACGGGTCACTTGAGCGCTCCGCTGGAGATCCCGGCCGCCACGTACCTCTGCGCGACGACGAGCAGCACCGCGGCGGGGACGGAGGAGAGGACGGCCGCGGCCATCACGGCGCCCCAGTCGCCGACGTGCGCGCCGATGTACTCGTAGATGCCGAGCGTCACGGGCTTCACGGCGTCGGTCGTGTTCAGGGTCAGCGCGAAGAGGAAGTCCGACCACGCGAACAGGAAGGTGAACAGCCCGGCGGTGATCAGCGCGTTGCGGCTCATGGGCAGCACGATCGAGACGAGGACGCGCAGCCGTCCGCCGCCGTCGATCATCCCGGCCTCGATCACCTCCTCGGGGATGGACACCATGAAGGCGCGCAGCAGGACGATGGAGAAGGGCAGGCCCAGGGACGCGTCCGCCAGGATCAGCCCCAGGTAGGAGTTGACCAGCCCCAGGCCGACGTAGGCGTTGTAGAGCGCGTTGGCGACGACGATGCCCGGGACCATCTGGGTGATGAGGGTCGCGAACACGATCGTGTCAGCGCCGCGCAGCCGGAAGCGGGCCAGGGCGTAGGCCGCCGGGGCGGCCACGGTGAGGCAGACCGCCACCGAGCCGAGCGCCACCAGGACGGAGGTGAGCAGGTTGCCCGCCTGCGACTCCCACGCCCGCTGGAAGTTGCCGAGGTCGAGCGAGCGCGGGAACCACGGGAGGCCGGCCGCCGAGGCGCCCGGCTGGAGCGCGGTGTTGACCATCCAGTACAGGGGGAAGAGCAGGACCGCCAGGACGAGGACCCCGACCACGAGGCTCACGGCGTCGCCGCGCGCCTTGCGGGTGGTCCGCGGCCGGCGCCGGGGGGAGCCCCCCGGCGTCCGCTGCCGCCGGGTCGTGGCGCCCGGGGGGCGGGCCGCGTCCCCGGTACCGCTGCGCAGTGCGCTCATCGGTTGACACCTCCGCGGTTGGCGCGCAGATAGACCGCAGCGAAGACCATGCTGAGGACGATCAGGACGTTGCCGACGACGGCGCCCTGGCCGAAGTCGAGCCGGAGGAACGACAGCTGGTAGGTGAGGGTGCCCAGCGTCTCGGTGGAGTGCGCCGGCCCCCCGTTGGTGAGGGCCAGGACCAGGTCCAGGATCTTCACGGTGGACATGAAGCCCAGCACCAGCACCACGGTCACGACGGGCCGCAGCAGGGGCAGCGTCACGGAGAAGAAGGACCGGAACGGGCCCGCGCCGTCCAGGACGGCGGCCTCGCGCAGTTCGGCGGGGATCTCCTGGAGGCCGCCGTAGAGGATCACCATGTTGAAGGGGACCCCGATCCAGATGTTGACGAGGACGACCGACAGGAGCGCCTGGTCGGGACTGCTCAGCCAGGGGACGGCCGAGGAGGTGAGGTGGAGCGCCTGGAGCGCCTCGTTCAGCACGCCGGTCTCCTGGTCCAGGACGCGGCGCCACACGGTGCCCGCCACCACCATGGGGATCAGCCACGGCAGGAGGAGCAGGGAGCGCATGACCCCCGAGAGCGGGAACCGGCGGCTGAAGAAGAGGGCGAGCGCCATGCCGATGCCGAACTGCCCGGCCAGGGAGCCGACCGTGAACAGGAGGGTCCGCCACAGCGAGGCGCCGAACAGCTCGTCGGAGAAGACGGTCCGCCAGTTCTCGAGGCCGTTGAAGGGCGCCTCGCCCGTGAAGTAGGTGGAGAACGTGTAGTCCTGGAAGCTCATCACCACGTTGCGGACCAGCGGGTACCCGAAGAACAGCAGCATGTACGCCAGTGCGGGGGCCACGAACAGCCACGGTGTGAGGGCGCGCCGCCGCGGCGCGGGGGTCCGTGTCCTCATGACCGTCCGCCCGTCTGCGACTCGACCTGCTCCTGGGCCCTCTCCATGGCGTCCTGCGGACTCGCCCGGCCGGTGAGGGCCGCTTGCAGCGCGGTGCCGATGGCCTGGGAGTAGGTGTTCCACTCGGTGCCGACGTGCTCGGTCCTGCTGCGCGCGGTGGACACCTGGTCGACGAAGGGGGAGAGCTCCGGGACCTCGTCGCGGTACCGCTCCGCCGCCCAGGGGTCCAGGGGCACGTTGCTGCCCTTGGTGGACCAGTCCAGCTGCGCCTCCGGCGTGGTCAGGCAGGCCACGAGTTCGGCGGCGACCTGCTCGCGGCCGGGGTCGGCGGCGTTGACCGGCACGGTGTACGCCTCGCCGCCGATGGGGGCGACGGAGGTGTCCCCCTCCGCGGGGACGGGGATCTCCGCCACCGCCCACGCGCGCTCGGGGTGCTCGCGCAGGACCGGCATCTGCCAGGGGCCGTTCACCATCATGGCGGCGTTGCCCGCGATGAACTGGTCGTTGGCGTCGGCCTGGGTCCAGTTGACGACCGACGGAGACACCGACCCCTCCTCGACCAGCGAGACGACGTACTCCAGCGCCTCCACCGACGCGGGGGAGTCGAGTTCCCGCTCGTCGCCGCCGTTGGACCACAGCCACGGCAGGAACTGGTAGACGCCGTCCTCGGTGGCGAGGGCGCTGATGGCGAGGCCGTAGCGGTCGCCCTCGGTCAGGGCCGCGGCGGCCGTCCGCAGCTCCTCCCAGGTCGCCGGCGGTTCGATCCCCTCCCGCGCCAGGAGGTCGGCGTCGTAGAAGAGGCCGATCGAGTTCACCGACCGGGCCGCGCCGTAGTACACGCCCTCGTAGCTGCCGAAGGCGAGCGCGCTCTCGGTCAGCCCGTCCGTGGGCAGGCCGAGCCGTTCCAGGGGGACCAGGCCGCCGGCCTCCGCGAACTGGGGCAGGTCCGAGCCGTCGAGGGAGATGACGTCGGGGAGGGAGTCGGAGGAGGCCATCCTCAGGGCCTTGGGGACGAGCTGGTCGGCGGGCACGCTGAGCTGGTGTACCTCCACGCCCGCCCGGTCGCCGCAGGCGTCCATGACCTCCTGGTCCCAGGAGTGGTAGGGCTCGTCGGTCCCCGAGTTCATGATCGTGTACACGTTCGGGTCGCGCTCGGCCGCGCAGCCGACGAGGGTCAGGGCCATCGCCGCCGAGCAGGCGGCCGCGCGGACGCGGCGGTGCGGAGGCGGTGGCGGGGGGTGGTGTGGGTGCATCGGGGCCCTCTTCGGCGGGGGGGGCGGTGCGGTCGCGCCGTGGCGCGGGCCGCGGGGGGTGTCGCCGTCGGCCCGGTGATCGGATCACCGGGCCGGGTCGGGCGGGGTCGTCGGAGGGCGGGGAGGCTCGGTCTGCGGAGGACCCCGCCACCCGGGGGGTCGCCGTCGTAGGAACTCGTCAGCCGGTGTCGAATCGATTCGACAGCGGGGTGCGGGGGTGTGTCGAAGCGCTTCGACAGCAGCCCCATCGTAGGAACCCCGCCCTGGTGTGACAAGACCCCCTCGCCCCGTATCTCCTCCGGGGCGAGGGGGTCGCGGCGCGGGGCCGGGGCGGGCGGTCGGCCCGGACGGAGGGGCCTGCCGCCCGGCAGGCCCCTCCTCCTGCGGCTCCCGAACGTCGCGGAGCGGTCGTACCCGGCGGCCTCAGCGCAGGCTGGCGCCGTACACGTGGTCGACCGTCATGGTCATCAGCACCCTGCGCTCGGAGACCATCACCGCCCGGTACTCGTCCCAGTCCGGGTGCTCGCCGGCGGCGAGGCGGTAGTAGCCGACCAGTGCCTCGACCTCGGGGCCCTCGGGGTCCGTGCCCGGGCCGGTCAGGGAGGCCACGCCTTCGGCGGTGGCCCACGCGCGGCCGTCCCCGCTGGTCACCTCCAGCGTGGCGCGGGGATCCCGGCGGAGGTTGGCCGTCTTGGCGCGCCCCTCCGTGACCGAGACGTGGATGACGCCCGCCTCCCGGTCGTAGAAGGGCATGACGGGCGAGAGCTGGGGGCGGCCGTCCGCCTTGATGGTCGCGAGGACGCCGAGCCGGCTCTCCGCGAGCAGGGTGCGGGGATCGAACGTTGTGGCTGTCATGCCGGGAGCCTAACCGGGCACGGGCGGCCGTCGCCGTAGGACGTGCGGTCGCGGGGCGGACGGGGGGAGGGCGGCCGGGGCCGCCGCGCGGGGCCTGCGTGACGCGGAGCCGGCTCCGGCGTAGGGTGTGCGGCACCGAACGGCCGGGCACCGTCCGGCCACCGCCACCACCCCTGGAGGCAGGTATGCGCCTGGTCTGCGTGCTCGACGCCAACGACCTCGAGGAGACGGCCCGGTTCTGGTGCGGGGCCCTCGGCTTCGTGCGGGAGGAGACCCGGCGGCACCCCTCCTACCTCGCCCTCCTGGACCCCGGTGGGCGGTGGCCGGACCTGCTGCTCCAGAAGGTGCCCGAACCCTCCCGGGGCAAGAACCGCATGCACCTGGACATGGTCGTGCCCGACCTGGAGGCCGAGGCGAAGAGGGTGGTCCGGCTGGGCGCCCGGAGGGTGCGTCCGACCTTCGAGGAGGCGGGGGACCTCATCGCGGTCCTGGCCGACCCCGAGGGCAACGAGTTCTGCCTGGTCCAGCAGCTCGAAGGAGCGCGGGAGGCGTAGGCGGGCCCGTCCGCGGCTATGCGGGCCGCGGGCCGTAGGCGATCCCGGGGAGGCCGGGCAGGACGGCGAACGCCGCGCGCAGGCGGCGCGCGAGGTCGTCGGCGCCGGGCGTTCCGGCCTGGGCCCCCCAGTCGCCCAGCGCCTGGTTGAAGGACGCGACGAGCATGTCGAGCGCCAGCCGCGCCCCCAGGTCGTCCGGGGCGGGGAGCTCGAGCCGCCGGTACAGGATCGCCATGGCCGAGCGGGTCGTGCGGTCGCAGAAGTGGCGGGCCTGCGCGTCCATCGACGGCGTCCGCTCGGCCAGCCTCTGGCTGAGCAGGAGCTGCCGCGTCCATCCTTCGTCGCCCGTCCGGTCGAGGGCGGCCAGGAGCCCCTCCTGGAGGAACCCCAGGAGCGTCGAGTCCCCGGGGGAGCGGGTCTCCAGCTCGCCGAGACAGGCCGTCCACAGGTCCCGGCCGGGGGCCAGGGCCACGTCCTCCTTGCTGGTGAAGTTCCGGAAGAACGTGCGCTCGGAGACCTCGACGGCCTCGCACAGGTCGTGGAGCGTCGCGCCGTCGAAGCCGTGTTCGGTGAACAGCTCCAGGGCCGTGGTGACCAGCCGCTGCCGGGTGAGGAGCTTCTTGCGTTCGCGCAGGGACAGGGACGGCCGCGGTGAAGAGGGGGACGAAGGGGACGTAGCGGTCGACATGGCGGTCAGCCTAGCATGCGCTTCACAGGTAAATGCTGGTTGACGGCTTATGCCTATGACCGGCACTATTGTGGCCGTTGCCCTGTTCATCGCTCGGAAGGCGGACCTCCCATGCGCGCACTGCTCGTCGACCACTCGGTTCACGGAGGGCTGCGGCTCGGCCGGGTCCCTGACCCCCGTCCGGAGCCGCACCAGGCGCTGGTCCGCGTGACGGCGACCTCCCTCAACCACGGCGAGGTCTCCGGTATCCGGAAGGCGCCGGAGGGGGCCGTGCTCGGCTGGGACGCCGCCGGGGCGGTGGAGCGGGCGGCCGCCGACGGCTCGGGGCCTCCCGCCGGCACCCCCGTGGTGACCCTCGGCGCCGACGGGGCGTGGGCCGAACTGCGCGCCGTGGACACCGCGATGGTCGGAACCGTCCCGGCGGGGGCCGACCCCGGGGCGATCAGCACCGTTCCCGTCGCGGGCGCCAGCGCGCTGCGCGCCCTGCACCGCATCGGTCCGATCCTGGCCAAGCGGGTGCTGGTCACCGGGGCCTCGGGCGGCGTCGGCCGCTACGCCGTCCAGCTGGCCAGGCGGGGCGGGGCCCACGTGATCGCGTCCACGGGAGCGCCCGAACGCCACGGCGACGGCCTGCGCGCCCTGGGCGCGCACGAGGTCGTCGCCTCCCCCGACCGGGTCGCCGAGCCGGTGGACGGGGTGGTGGAGCTGGTCGGCGGCCGACAGCTCGTGGACGCCTACGG
This sequence comes from Nocardiopsis sp. NPDC006198, assembly GCF_040613895.1. Taxonomy (NCBI): domain Bacteria; kingdom Bacillati; phylum Actinomycetota; class Actinomycetes; order Streptosporangiales; family Nocardiopsidaceae; genus Nocardiopsis; species Nocardiopsis sp. NPDC006198. Next base: position 46,741 of record NZ_JBEXSY010000018.1, read on the forward strand.
CCTCCTGGCGCCGCACGGAACCCTCGTCGCCGTGGGCCACTCGGCCGCGGAGGGGGAGGAGTTCCCCTACGGTGCGCTGATCGGCGACGGCGGGCGCCACGACCGCTCGCTCGTCACCTTCTTCCTCCCCGCCGCCCCCGGGCTCGCCGCCGACCTGACGTGGCTCGCGGCCCGGGTGGCCGCGGGCGAACTCGACCCGCAGACGTCCTGGCGCGGCGGCTGGGGCCGGGCCGCGGAGGCGGTCGAGCTCCTGCTGGGCAGGCAGCTGCACGGCAAGGCGGTCCTGGACCTGCTCTGAGGGCCCGCCCGTCCCGGATCGGCCGGGGCGGGCGGCGCGGCCCTTCCCGGCTCACCCGGCGGCGAACAGCTGCCTGTAGTGCGCGACGAGCTCCTCGTCCGGTCCGGTCCCCTGCGGGGCGGGCCGCCCGCCGAGGGCCGCGGCGAGACCCTCCAGGCACGTGTCCCACCCCGCGGCCGTGTTCGCCGTCCACTCCGGGTCGACGACGGTGTTGGACAGCCGCAGCACGCATCCGTCCCCGTCCTCCTCCAGGGTCCAGCGCAGGTCCTCCCCGGCCCAGTGGAACGCCAGGGTGCGCGGCGGGTCGAACTCCGTGACGGGCGCGGTCTCCGGCTCCTCCCCGGGGAAGGTCAGCGTGAGGGCCCCGCCCTCGCGCGCGTCGATCTCCACCCGGCACGGGAACCAGCGGCTCAGGGCCTCGCCGGTCGTCAGGGCGGCCCAGACGGCCGCCCTGGGGTGCGGGTAGCGGCGCGTGAAGTGCAGGACGGGAGAGCCCGGCGTGCTCGTGTCGACGCGGACGTGCGTGGTCATCGCGGTGGCCCTTCGTGCGTACGGGTGGAGTCGAGGTGGTCGCCCAGGTCCTGGAGCCTGTCGGTCCAGAAGGCGCGGTACGGGTCCAGCCAGGCGTCCACGCCGCGCAGTCCCTCCGCCCGCAGGCGGTAGCGCCGCCCCTGGCGCTCGGCGCTCTCGGAGACGAGCCCCGCGGTGCGCAGGACGCGCAGGTGCTTGGAGACGTTGGGCTGCGACATGCCCAGGGCGGCGACCAGGTCCTTGACCAGCATTCCCTCGCTCTCGCGCAGCGCGTCCAGGATGCGGCGGCGGCTGGGTTCGGCGAGAACGGAGAAGAGGTCGGGCATGCAGTCAGTATGCCTCCTCAGTTATATGCCCGTCAAGGCATGAATGTGTTGCCGGCTTCCGGTCAGGGGAGGGGAACGGAGCCGCCGCGGGCGCGGAGCAGCAGTTCCCGGCCCGCGTGCCGACCGGCTCCGCGCGCGGGGAGCGCCGGGCGGGCGCGGCCGGGGGCGTGCCGGTCCCCGGCGCCCGCCGTGCCGGGAACGGCGGGCCGCGGGCGGATACGATGCGGCTCCGACCGTGACAGCGCGTCCGAGAGGAGCCGGGATGAGGGCCAACAGGATTCCGACCGAGGAGATCAGGCGGGAGCCGGCGGCGTTCGACGACAGGGTCACCGCGGACGGCCGGTTCGGCCGGGCCGCCGAGCCCGGACGCTTCCGGCTGGTGGTCAGCCGGGCCTGTCCCTGGGCGCACCGGGTCGTCGTCACGCGGCGGCTCATGGGCCTGGAGGGAGCGGTCTCCCTCGCCGTCACCGACCCCCGGCAGGAGGACATCGACGGGGACCCGCACTGGGTGTTCACCGAGGAGACCGGCAGCCCCGGGGACAGGGACCCCGTCCTCGGCATCCACGCCCTGCGCGAGGCCTACCTCGCACGCGACCCGCACTACGACGGCGGTGTCAGCGTCCCCGGCCTGGTCGACGTGGACAACGGGCACCTGGTCTCCAACGACTACGACCGGCTCTCCCTGGACATGGCCACCGAGTGGGGCGGCCTCGTCAGGGACGGGGCGCCGGACCTGTACCCCGCGCCGCTGCGCGACGAGATCGAGGCCCTGGGCGCGGACGTCTACCGGGACCTCAACAACGGCGTCTACCGCGCGGGCTTCGCACCGGACCAGGCGCACTACGACGCCGCGGTCGCCGGGGTCTTCGCCCGCCTCGACGCCCTGGAGGAGCGCCTCGCCTCCCGGCGCTACCTCGTCGGCGACACCGTCACGATGGCCGACGTCAGGCTGTTCACGACCCTGGTCCGGTTCGACTCCGTGTACCACGGCCACTTCAAGTGCAACGTCAGGAAGCTGGCCGAGTACCCGGCGCTGTGGGCCTACGCCCGCGACCTGTTCCAGACGCCGGGCTTCGGGGACACCACCGACCACGACCACATCCGCATCCACTACTACTACGTGCACACGGGCATCAACCCGACCAGGATCATCGCCGCGGGTCCCGATCCGCGGGGCTGGCTCACCGCCCACCACCGCGAGGAACTCGGCGGGAGCCCCTTCGGCGCGGGGACCGCGCCGGGCCCGGTGCCCGAGGGCGAGCGCGTATGACCGCCGCCGGCGGAGGAGCCGCGGGCCCCGGCGGCCCCCGCCCGCGCAGGTACGACCTGGTCCTGTTCGGGGCCACCGGGTTCACCGGCGGGCTCACCGCCGAGTACCTGGCCCGGCACGCGCCGGCCGGGACCCGGTGGGCGCTCGCGGGGCGCGACGAGGGCCGGCTCGCCGCCGTGAGGGAGCGGCTGGCGCGGGCCGACCCCGCGCTGGCGGGCCCGGACCTGCTCGTCGCGGACTCGGGAGACCCGGTGTCGCTGAGGGCGGTCGCCGAGGCGTCCCGGGTGGTCGCGACGACGGTCGGGCCCTACATCCGCCACGGCGACGGGCTCGTCGCGGCGTGCGCGCGGGCGGGGACGGACTACGTCGACCTGTGCGGCGAACCCGAGTTCGTCGACCGCACCTACCTGCGCCGGCACGCCGAGGCGGTCGACAGCGGGGCCCGGATCGTGCACAGCTGCGGTTTCGACTCCGTGCCCCACGACCTGGGCGCGTACTTCACCGTCGGCCTTCTCCCCGAGGGGGTCCCCCTCCGGGTGGAGGGGTTCGTCAGCGCCTCGGCCGCCGTGTCCGGGGGCACGTTCCACTCGGCGGTGACGGCGTTCTCGCGCCTGGGGGCGGGAGCCGCGGCCGCCCGGCGGCGCCGGGAGCGGGAGCGGTCGGAAGGGGACGGCGGCCGCAGGGTGCGGGGTCTGCCCCCCGTACCGCGCCGGGAGGGCAGGCTCGGCGTCTGGGCCCTGCCGCTGCCCACCGTCGACCCGCAGGTCGTCCTGCGCTCCGCCCGGGCGCTCGAACGCTACGGGCCCGACTTCTCCTACGGCCACTACGCGGCTGTCGGGAGGCTGCCGAGCGCGGTCGGGATCGCCGGGGGCGCCCTGGGCCTGGCGGCGCTCGCGCAGGTACCGCCGGCGCGGGAGTGGCTGCTGAAGCGGATGGGGGCGGGTGAGGGACCGTCGCCGGAACGGCGCGAGCGGTCGTGGTTCACGGTGGTGTTCCTGGGCGAGGGCGGCGGTGAGCGCGTGGTCACGGAGGTGTCGGGGGGAGACCCGGGCTACGGGGAGACCGCGAGGATGCTCGCGGAGTCCGCGCTGTGCCTGGCCTTCGACGACCTCCCGCCCGTGGCGGGGCAGGTCACCACGGCCACCGCCATGGGGGACGCGCTGACAGCGCGGCTCCCGGACCTGGGGTTCCGGGTCCGGGCCCACTGGTCGTAGGGACGTGCGGACCCGGAGCGCACGCGCGGCCGCGGCGGGGCCGCCGTGCGGGAACCGTGCCCGCGGGGCGGCGGGGGGTCGTGTGCCCCGGCCGCGGGAGCCGCGCCCCGGAGGGGAGGCGCGAGCGGGCCCTCAGAGGGCGCGGGCGTGCTCGCGCAGGATCCGGACGGCCTCGGCGACGGCGGGGCGGCGCGAGGTCCCCGCGCGCCAGAGCACGGACACGCCGCGCACCGGGCAGGGGTCCAGCGGCTTGACCACGACCGTGCCGGGGAGGTCGCCGCGTCCCAGGCGGGGGACCAGGGCCACGCCCAGGCCGGCCCCGACCAGGGCGATCTGGGTCTGGTACTCGGCCACGAAATGGGCGAAGTCGGGCTCGGTCCCCACGGAGCGCAGTGTGCGCGTCAGCCAGTCGTGGCAGACGGTCCCCGGCGGCTGGCAGATCCAGCGGGCGTCCGCCACGTCCTCGCGGTGCAGGACCGCCCTGTCGGAGAGCGGGTGGTCGCGGGGCAGCAGGACATCGCACCTGTCCTCGCCGACGACCTCCCGGGACACCCCGTCGGGAACGGTCATCGGCGCGATGTCCCAGTCGTGGACCACGGCCAGGTCCACCGTGCCCTGGGCGACCATGTGCGGGGTGGCGTGGGGGTCCTCCTCGAACAGGCGCAGGTCGAGAGCGGGGTGGGTCGCCGCCAGTTCGGCCAGCACCCCGGGGAGCAGGCCCCGCGCGGCCGTCGAGAAGGCGGCCACGGTCAGCCGCCCGGTGGGCCTCCCGCGCTGCTCCTCCAGCGCCACCTCGGCCTCCTCCACGAGGGAGAGCACCCGGGCGGCCGTGCCCACGAGCGTCCCGGCGGCGTCGGTGAGCACGACCCCCCGCCCCCGGCGCTCCAGGAGTGTGGTCCCGGTCTCACGTTCGAGCTTGGCGATCTGCTGGGAGACCGCCGACGGGGTGTAGCCGAGCGCCTTGGCGGCGGAGCTGACGGAACCGTGGACGTGCACCGCATGCAGGGAGCGGAGCCTGGAGAGGTCGAGCACGGGAGCGTCCTCCGTCGGTCGGGCACCGTTGATCGTTCAGCACCGCTGAAGAGAAGTATGTAGGACATTTCGCTGGTGCTTAAACCAGGGGTCCCCCCATCATCGGTTCCATGCGTCCCCTTCACACGTTCCTCGCCGTCCTCGTCGCCCTGGTGTGGGGAGTCAACTTCGTCGTCATCGAGGTCGGCCTCGACCACTTCCCGCCGCTCCTGTTCTCCGCCCTGCGCTTCCTGGCGGCGGCCCTTCCCGCCGTCTTCTTCGTGCGCCGCCCCCGCGTGGCCCTGGGCTGGGTCGTCCTCGTGGGCCTGGTGCTGGGCGTGGCCAAGTTCGGACTGGTCTTCCTCGGCATGGACCTGGGCATGCCGGCCGGACTGGCGTCCCTGGTCCTCCAGGTCCAGGCGGTGTTCACGGCGGTCATCGCCGCGGTCCTCCTCGGGGAGAGGCCCGGTCCCGTCCGCTGCGCGGGGATGGCCGTCGCCCTGGGAGGGATCGGCGTCGCCGCCTACGACCAGGGCGCCACGGGGCCGGTGGCGGGCTTCGTGCTCGTCGTGGCCGCCGCCGCGTTCTGGGGGCTGTCCAACGTGCTGACCCGCAAGGCCGCGCCCCCCGACGCCCTGAGCTGGATGGTCTGGGTCAGCCTGGTGCCGCCGCTGCCGATGTTCGCCCTGTCGCTGCTGGTGGAGGGGCCCGAGGCGGGTCTGGCCGCGCTGAGGGGACTGGACCCCGCAGGGGTGGGCGTGATCGTCTACGTCGCCTGGATCTCCACGCTCTTCGCGTTCGGGGTGTGGGGGTTCCTGCTCCGCCACTACGACGCCTCCACCGTGGCCCCCTTCTCGCTGCTGGTCCCGGTGTTCGGCATGTCCTCGGCCGCGCTGCTGCTCGGTGAGAGGGTCACCCCGCTGAGCCTGGTGGCGGCCGTGCTCCTGGTCGGCGGGGTCGCGCTCGCCTCGCTCGGCCGCCGGGGCGCCGGGCGCGGCGCCCCGCCGGTCCCCGGTGCGGCGGCGCCCCCCGCTCCCGTTCCCGGGGCGGAGGGCGACCCGGACGGGCCCCGCCCGGTCCCCGTCCCGGGGGCCTAGCCGGGAGCCGCGCCCGGTTCGGGCCGTTCCGGCGGGCGCCGGGCGAAGTCCGGTGCGTGCTCGGGGCGCAGGCCCACCCCGATGAGGCGGGCGGGCACGTACGCGAGCCGGGGCACGCGTGTCAGGAGGGCCAGCAGCGGAGCGGGCGGGCCCGGCCGCCTGCCGCGGATGATCGGCTCGACCATCCCGCGGTGCATCATCCGCTGCAGGAGCTGGACGCCGACGGTCGGCAGGAGGCGGCGCCTGCGGACCGCCGCCAGGTCGCGGCCGGTGACCGACCGGTGCAGGAGCGGCCGGGCCAGCAGGGCGGCCGCGGCCACGGCGTCCTGCACGGCGAGGTTGATGCCCACGCCCCCGACCGGGGACATCGCGTGCGCCGCGTCGCCGATGCACAGCAGCCCGTCGGCGTGCCAGCGCCGCAGCCGGTCGAGCCGCACGTCCAGGTGTTTGACCTCGTCCATGGACCCCAGTGCCCCGACGCGGTCGGCCAGCTCCGGCATCAGTTCGGCGATGTCGTCCCGGAAGGCCGAGATACCCCTCCCGCGCAGCGCGGCGTCGGTGCCCTTGCGCGCGATGTAGGCGAGTTGGAGGTAGCCCTCGCGCGGGATGACCAGGGCGAACCGGCCCCGGCCCGCCCGCGGCGTCAGGGCCCTGCCGTCCGCCGGATCCCCGGGCAGCCGGAACCACCAGGCGTCGATCCCCACGGGGAACTGCCGGGTCGGCAGGCGCGCCTCGCGGCGTGCGAGCGACCAGCGGCCGTCGCAGGCCACCGTCAGGTCGGCGCGCAGGACCCCGTCCCGGCCCGGGGCCCCGTCCTCCCCGGTGTCCCCCGGCCCTTCGGCGCGGGGCCGGTGGCGTACGCCGACGACCCGGCCGGCCTCGCGCACCAGACCGGTGGCCTCGGTGCTCATGCGGAGCGTGAACCCCGGTTCGTCCCGGCCGGCCTCGGCCAGCAGGTTCAGCAGGTCCCACTGCGGGACCATCGCGATGTAGGGGTGGCGCACCCGTAGGAGGCGGAAGTCCGCGACGGTCACCGTGCGTCCGCCGCCGACGGGGAACGCGGCCCCGCTCAGCCTGCTCTGCGGGAGCCGGGCGAACCGCTCGCCCAGCCCCAGTTCGTCCAGCAGGTCCATGGTGGAGGGGTGGACGGTGTCCCCGCGGAAGTCCCTCAGGAAGTCGGCGTGCTTCTCCAGCACCGTCACCTCGACGCCGGCGCGTGCCAGGAGCAGCCCCAGGACCATCCCGGCGGGGCCGCCGCCGATGATCGCGCAGGTCGTTCTGTCGTTCATCGGGACTCCCGGGAGGTCGTCGGGGCGGTCGGGCGGTGTGGGCCCGCCGGCGCGCCGCGGGCCGGCTCGGGCGGGGCGGCGGACGTGTCGGCGGTGACTGCGGTGGGCGGGCTGTGCATGGACGACTCCTCGGGATCAGTCGGTGCGCGGCTCCGGCGGGATCGCGGCGGCCCTGAGGAACGCGTCGGCGAACACCGCGCAGGTCTCCTCCGGGTCGGGGAGATCCGCGCCCGGCACGCCCCGGAGGGCGGGGCGCAGTATCGAGTGGACGGCGATCGGGCCGATCATCTGCTGCATGAGCAGGGGGACGGGCAGGTCGCGGATGCGGCCCGCGGCGACCTCCCCCGCGAGCCACGCGCCCAGTCCCGCGAGCATCCGCGGGAAGACGAGCCGGGAGACGAGGTCCGCGGCGGGGCCCTCGGGCCGGGCGAACACGTCGGCCAGGAGGGCGGGCAGCACACGCGGTTCCCGGCCGAGCCCGGCCGCCACCAGGCGGTAGATCCCGTGGACCCGCGTCCGGAGGTCCTCCCCGGGCCGGGCGACCGCCTCCTCCAGGTCGAGGATGGGGCTGTACCGCTCGAACACCGCCCGGAGGAGCCCGTCCCGGCCGCCGAAGGCCGCGTAGAGGCTGTGCACCGAGCACTCCGCGGACGCGGCGACCGCCTCCAGCGTGGCGGAGGCCAGGCCCTGTCCGCTGATCAGCCCCGCCGCGGCCTCGACGGCGCGCGCCCTGACCGGACGCCTTCCGCCGGGGTCGACGCCGGCGGCGCGCACCGCCTCGTCCAGGGCCCCGCGGGAGCCTCCGACGCGGCGCAGCAGGGTGCTGCGGGAGACGCCCGCCTCCTCCGCGATCGCGACCAGGGGCACGTCGGCCACATCCTTCCCCAGGTTCTCGGCGGCGCGGACCGCCGCGCCCACGAGGTCGTCCGGAACGGTGCTGCGTGTTGGTTCTGACATCCTTTTCAAGGTAACCCGTAACCGAGTTCCAGACAAGGGGGCGGGAGCGCGAACCCGTCGCGCTCCCGCCCCGTGCCCCGTGCCTCCTGCGCCTCGCGCTCCTCACGCGGCGCCGGGGGTCAACCGTCCGTCTCCGGCCTCCTCGCCGTCGCGAAGCGCGGGCGCTCCGTCCCCGGCGGGAGCCCGTCGGGGGTCTCCAGCGGTGCGAGCAGCTCGAAGAGCTCCCGGCGCAGTTCCTCCAGCAGGTCGGCGGGGAGGTGTTCGTAGAAGGACCGGATGCCGGTGGACCAGGTCCACTCCCACCACGCGGCGGTGTCGCGGAAGACGAACCGCGCGGTCTCCTCGCGGGCCCGGACGTCGGTGAACCCCGCCGCCTCCAACAGGGCTCCGGGGTCCACGCCGTAGATCCTCCGGCGGAAGACGGGGCTCCCGGAGCGTTCGGCGTAGGACCGGAAGACCTCCCGGACCTCCTCGACGTCGCCCGGCACCAGGGTCATGGACGGGACCGAGACCGCGCAGCGCCCTCCCGGCCTGAGCGCGCGGCGGAAGCCGTCCACCGCGGCCCCGGGGTCGGGCATGACGAACAGGGCGAAGGCGCACAGCACCACGTCGTAGGAGGACTCCGGGACCGTGAGGGCCTGGGCGTCCATCTGCGCGGCCCACGCGTTGGCCGTGCCGCCCGCCTCGATGTCCGCCGCGAGGTGCGCCACCATCGCGGGGGAGAGGTCGACGCCGTCGACCCTGCCCCCGGGGCCGACGCGCTCCGCGGCCGGGAACAGGCACGCGCCCCGGCCGGCGGCGACGTCGAGCACGCGCTCGCCGGGAGCGGGCGCCGCCAGGTCCACCAGACGCCGTCCGAACGTCCGGAAGTAGGCGACGTGCGGGTCGTACCCGGGGGCGCACCTGTCGTACACCGAGACGTTCACCCGGGGAGGCCCGTTCACCGGACGCTCCTCGTGGTCGGGGCCTGCGCCAGGGACTCCTTCAGGACCGCGGCGATCGTGTCGATGTCCTCCTCGGTGTGGGCCGTGCTCAGGAACCAGGGCTCGTCGGGGTTGGGGTGGAAGTACACCCCGCGCCGCTGGCAGGCGGACTGCAGGGCGCGGTGTGCGGCGCGGTCCACCGCCGACGCCTCGTCCAGGAGGGCCATCGACAGCACGGAGCCGACCCGCTCGAACAGCACCGGCCTCCCGGCGGCGGTGGCCGCCTCGCGGACGCGGTCCTCGGCGTACGCGCCCAGGGCCTCCAGGTCGTCGTAGAGGTTCGGAGCGGAGCGGATCTTGGTCAGCGTGGCGGCGACGGCGCGCAGCGCGGCGTGGTTGCCCGCGTAGACGCCCGCGTGGAACGCCTCGTAGGTGGTGAGCGGTTCCATGGCCTCGCGGGACCCGCCGAATGCCGCCACGGGGAAGCCCCCGCCCATCACCTTGGACAGCACGGTCAGGTCGGGGACGACGCCGTACCGCTCCTGGGCGCCTCCGCGTGCCACCCGGAACCCGGTGATCACCTCGTCGAAGACCAGCACCGCGCCCTTCTCCCGGGTGCGCAGCCTCAGCAGTTCCAGGAAGCCGGGGGCCGGGGGCACCACCCCGGCGTTGGCCAGGACCGGCTCGCAGAGGACCGCGCCCAGCTCACCGCCGTACTCGGCGAACACCCGCTCCACGGCGGCCGCGTCGTTCCAGGGGACCTGGATCGTGTGGTTCATCGCCTCGGGGATCATCCCCGCCGCGCCGGGCCGGGGGCGGTGGCCCTCGGCCCCCGGGGCGCGCAGCAGGGTCTCGCTCCAGCCGTGGTAGTGCCCCTCGAAGGTGAGGAGCAGGGGGCGGCCCGAGGTCGCGCGCGCCAGGCGCACCGCCGACATCAGCGCCTCGGTGCCGGAGTTGGCGAACCGCAGCTGCTCGACGCCGGGGACCAGTTCGGCCACCAGGCCCGCCGCCTCGCGGTCCAGGCGGTGCGGCAGCCCCGTGAGGTGCCCCCGCCCGAACTGGTCGGCGATCTGGTCGGTGACCTCCCGGTCGGCGTAGCCGAAGACGTGCGGTCCGTAGCCCATGTTGGCGTCGATCAGCTCGTTGCCCTCCACGTCGCGGATGCGGCAGCCGGACGCCGACTCCACGACGAGGGGCGTCACGACGCCCCTGGCCCGCATGTTGCTGCTGACCCCGCCCGCGACGACCGTGTGGATGCCGTCGTAGGCCGCCTTGTTGGAGGCCGGGGCCGTCGCGTTCGTGCTGGTGTCCGTCATCGGTGTCTCTCCTACTGTGTCGCGTTCGCGGTCGCGTGGCGGGCTCCGGCGCCGGCCGGGGCCTCCGTGCCGAACCGGTCGGGTGGGAAGGGGGCGAGCAGGGGGTCGCGGCGGTCGTACACGATCTCCTCGGCGGCGAGCCTGCCCAGGAGCGGGCCGAGCGTCGCCCCGCTGTGGCTGACGGCCTCGTAGTAGCCGGGCACGGCGTCCAGGAACCCGACGCTGGCGTGCCCGTCGGCCGGGTAGGCGCGCGTCCCGAGGCGCACCCGTTCCGGGCGGGCGCCGCGGAGGCCGGGCAGGACCGCGGCGGCGCGGCCGACCAGCTCGGCGAGGAGTTCGTCGAGCCGCCGGGCGCAGGGGCGGGCCGTGCCGATGCGGGCGTCGACGGTGTCCGACCGCACCAGGACGGAGTCCGGGCCCGACGGGCGGACGCTGACGTCCGGGCCCAGCAGCATGGCGTCCGTCGCACCGGCCAGGGGGAGGTCGGCCAGAAGGCCCAGGGTGGGCCCGAGGGTGAGCGGTCCGCCGACGAGTCCGGCGACCTCCTGTCCCTGCGCCCCGGCGGCGTTGACCACCACGTCGGTCTCCACCGTGCCGCCGTCGGCGAGGCCGACGGCGCGCACGGTTCCGTCCGCGTCGGTGCGCACCGCGGCGGCCTCCGCCCCGAACCGGACGTCCGCCCCGCGGCCCCGGGCCTCGCCGAGCAGCCAGGCCGCCATGGGGGGCAGGTCGACCCACCCCTCCTCGGGCAGGCGGGCGACCAGTGCCGGCAGTGCCGCGGGGCCGACCCCGGCCGGGAGCCCGGTGCGGGCCGGGTCCGCGCAGTGGGCCGTGTACCCCCACCCCGCCGCGGTGGCGGCGGCGTCCTCCAGGCGCGGCGGGTCGTCGCCCCAGACCAGGCTCGGGCACGGGTGGAATCCGGGGACGCCCTCGGCCCGCAGCCGGTGGAGCTCGTCCAGCCCGGCGCGGTTCAGCTCGAAGTAGGCCCGGGGTGCCTTGCCGAACGCCGTGGCACGGGCGAAGGAGGCCGCGCTCGTGACCGAGGCCGGGACCGGCTCCCGCTCCAGGACGGTCACGCGCGCCCCGGCGAGGGTGAGGTTCCACGCGACGGAGGCGCCGATGATCCCCCCGCCGACGACGGTCACCTTGCGCATGCGTCGTCCTCCTCCGGTGTCGTCCGCGCGTCCTCGGCGGCCGGCGGCTCCCCGTCCCAGCCCACGGGTCCCTCGGGCCAGGCCGCGTCCACGACGCGGTGGCGCGAGGGCGTCGGCCACCCGGTGCGGACGCCGCCGGTGAGGTTCACCAGGACCGGGGCGTCCGGGGGGAGCGTCCCCTCGCGCCGCATGCGCACCGTTCCGGCCAGGGCGGTCGCGCTGGCGTAGCAGACGCTCACCCCCTCGGTCTCCTCCAGCAGGTCGCGGGCCTCGCGGATCTCGGACTCGTCCACCGCGAGGATCCTGCCCCCGGTGGTGTCGCAGACGTACCGGATGTAGGGGTAGGTCCGGGTGGGGTCGCCCCGCAGGATGGCCTCGGCGATGCCGTGCGGCTCCCTGACGACGTGCCGCTCGGAGATGGCGGACGCGCCCTCGTGGTAGGCGTGCGCCATGGGGGCGCAGCTCTCCTGCTGCACGGCCACGAACCGGGGGAGCGCGGACAGCCGGCCCAGGAAGCGGTACTCCAGGGCGCCCTTGTAGGCGCCGAGGAGGCCCATGCCGCTGCTGACCGCCTGGAACACGTACTCGGGCGGCGCGTCCATCTGGTCGAACGCCTCCAGGTAGGCCAGTTTCAGCCCCTCCCTGCGGGCGAGGTTGAAGAACCCGCCCTCGAAGAAGGCCCCGGTGCGGTCGGCGAAGCGGCGTGCGGCCGCGCCCGCCGAGACGAAGTCCCCCTCGACCAGGTACGTCGAGACCGCGTCGTGGTCCGGGTAGTTGAGCCGGTGGCGGAAGCGCCGACCGCAGAAGAGCGCCATCTCGACCCCGTCGAGGAGCTGGACCCCGCGCGCGTAGGAGGTGGAGCTGTTGCCGGTGGAGGCCATCACGAACCGCTTCACGCCGAGTTCGGCGAGGCGGGACAGTCCCACGGAGGCGATGCGGTCCTTGGTGCTGAGCGTCGGGTTGGCGCTCTCGTCCTTGAGGACGAGCCGGGAGAGCCCGACGCGTCGGCCGAACTCCTCGGCGGGGAAGCACGGCGTGTCCCCCTCGCCGAGCCAGGCGGCGCTGTCCCGGGAGCGCAGGGGGAGCAGGTCGAAGTAGGTCTGGAGGGGGTTGTGTCCCTTTTCGAGGGATACGGAACCGAGGTCATGAATGGCGTCGACGGCTCCGCCGCATTCGCCGCACCGGTTCGCCGGGCCGTCGTCCTTCCACCGGCCGCAGACCACGCACGCCAGTGAGAAGCCGCTTCCCCGGCGGATGGACGAGGAATCTCTCATGAGTGCTTCGTAGTGCAGGTTGAACCCCATGGGAACCTTCCGATGGTGGTGCCTGAAGACTGTCCGAAAACGCCGTGGGGAACTCGGGTGAACGGTGTGAGGAAAGGGGTCCGTCGTTCCCGGCAGCGAGGGGATTCGGTGTGGAGTGTGTCGAATTAGTCGGTTATATACCCTGGTGGAGGAGGCCGAAGGGGTACAAAATAATTGTTTCCCTGTAATCACCGACGGGAATCATTCCTCCGGAGATTTTCTGACGGACGACGGCTTGCCCTGGTCGAGCTCCCCCGATAAGGGAAAGAACGCACATGATCAACGGTGTTTTTCCGGGTGTCGGAGAATGGTCCGATTTCGACGGTTTGAAAGGAATGTGGGAGGAGCGGATTCCCGAGGCGCTCCGCCGGGCCGGCCGGAGCGACTTCTACCGCGGGCGCCTCGGCGACGGCCTCCCCGGGGGGTTGGCCGGCCTGGAGGGCCTGCCGCTCACCACCAAGGACGACCTGCGCGCGAGCTACCCCTTCGGGATGGTCGCGGTCCCGCGCCGCGCACTCGTCTCGTACCACGAGTCGAGCGGGACGTCCGAGGGGGCGCCCACCGCCTCCTTCCACACCGAGGCCGACTGGGCGGAGATGCTCGACCGCTTCGGCCGGAACACGGTGGGTCTGGCCGACACGGACACCGTGCTGGTCCGCGTCCCGTACGCGATGGTCACCATCGCGCACCAGGTGCACGCCGCGGCCAGGGCGGCCGGGGCCCTGGTGGTACCGGCCGACGCGCGCTCCACGGCCATGCCGCTGCCCCGCGTCCTGCGGCTGCTGCGCGACCTGCGCGTCACCGTGGCCGCGGCCCTGCCCACCGAGCCGCTGCTGTGGGCCGCCTGCGCCCGCCTGGCCGGGGAGTCCCCCCGCGCCCACGCCCCCGGCCTGCGCGCCCTGCTGAGCGCGGGGGAGCCGCTCAGCCCGGCCCGGCGCCGCCGGATCGAGGAGCTGTGGGGCTGCGCGGTCCACCTCAGCTACGGCAACTCCGAGTGCGGCGCCAACCTGGGCGGTGAGTGCCCCGAGGGGGACCTCCACCTGTGGGCCGACCGCTACCTGCCGGAGGTCCTCGACCCCGCGACCGGAACCGCCTCCTTCGAGGGGCGGGGGCGGCTGGTCCTGACGACCCTGTTCCGCGAGGCGATGCCGCTGGTGCGCTACGACACCGGCGACCTCGTGGAGCTCTCCTACGGCGGCTGCCCCTGCGGCTGGGCCCTGCCCCGGGTGCGGGTGGCCGGGCGCTGGGACCACGGCGTCTCCCTGCGGGGGCGCCGGGAGCGGGTGTTCGCCTCGGACGTGGAGGAGGCCGTGTTCTCCCTGCCCTCCGAACTGGGGGTGCTCTTCTGGCGGGCCGTCGAGGACGAGGGGGTCCTCCGCGTGCGCGTCGAGGCCGGGGACGGGGCCGCCGGGGAGGTCTCCGCGGCGCTGGCCGGCGAGGTCGAAAGGGTCCTGGGCGTCGGGCCCGAGGTCGAGGTGGTGCCCGCCGGGACGCTCGTGCCGCTGGAGGAGCTGACCCGGCGGTCGTTCACCGCCAAGCCCCGGTACCTGTCCCCGGCGGGCGCGTCGGCGGGGACAGGGGCGATGTACCAGGGGCCCGCGCCGGAGGCCGTGGCCCGGGGCTCCGAACCGGAGCCGCACACGGCCCGTGCCTGAGGCCGGTGCCCCGCCGTACCAGAGGAGAGGGAACCCCCCATGACCATGACAGTGCTGGAAGCCCTTGCCGCCGACCGTGACCGCGCCGCCTTCCTGGACGGGCAGGGGGAGGTGACCGCGGGAGAGGCACTGGACCTCGTGTACAGGGTCGCCCGCGCACTCCTCGACGGCGGTCTGGGACCGGGGCGCACCGCCGTCCTCCTGGGGCCGGTGAGCACGCGGCTGTACGTGGTCTCCCACGCGGTCGAACTCGTGGGCGCGGCGCAGCTGGACGTTCCCGTGGCCCTGCCACCCGGGGAGCGGGCGCGGCTCGTGGAGGAGTGCGGGGCGACCGCCGTGGTCGCCGACCCCGGCGCCGTCGGCGCCGATGCGCTCAGGGCCGTCGCCGGCCTCCCCGGCGTCCGGCTCTGGACCCTGGCCCCCTCGGAGGCGGGGGAGGACCTGTTCGAGGCCTGTCGGGGACGCTCGGCCCTGCCCTTCGGGTCGCTGGCGCGCACGGGCGATCCGCGCTCGATCTCCCTGACGAGCGGTTCCACGGGGCGGCCCAAGGCGGTGGTGCGGCGGTTCCGCTCCTCCCCGGGCTCCAACGCCTCGTGGCTCGCGCGCCTCCTCACCGGTGCGGACGGCCCGGTGCGCACGCTCCTCACGGATCGGCTCGTCGGCCCGATCCGGGCGCTCGGCGACGCCACCGTGATCACCGGGGGCCGGATCGCCTCCCTCGCGGACTGCGAACCGGACTCCCTCCGCGGCGCGGTGCGGGAACACGGGATCACCCACACGGCGATACCGGCCACCTACCTGCGCCCCCTGCTGGACCACCCGGACACGGCCGACGCGGACCTGTCCTCCCTGCGCTGCGTCGTCACCGGCGGAGGGCCGGTCAGCCCCGCGCTGCTCAGGCGTGCGACGGCCCGGCTGGGGCCGGTCGTGCACTGCTCCTACGGGCAGACCGAGGCGGGGCACATCGCCTGGCTGGCCCCGGAGGACTACGCCGACGGGAGCGGGGAGGCCGTGCGCAGCTGCGGCCGCCCGGTGGCCGGGGCGCGGGTCGAGGTCCGCGACCCCGCCGGGCGGGCGCTCGGCGCGAACGAGCGGGGCCGGGTGTGGGTGCGCACGCCCCTCCTGATGGACGAGTACCTGGGGCGGCCGGAGGAGACCGCGCGTGTGCTCCGTGACGGGTGGCTGGACACCGGGGACGTCGGACGCCTCGGGGAGCGGGGCCTGCTCACCCTGCTGGGGCGGGCGAGCGGCGCCGTCGTGGTCCGCGGCGAGACCGTCTTCCCCGCGGAGGTGGACGCCCTCCTCCAGGAGCATCCGCACGTGCTCGACGCGGCCGCCTTCGACGTCCGCGGCGAGGGCGGAGCGACCCTGCACGCCGCGGTGGTCGTCGCGCCGGGCGCCGAGCCCGCGGAGTCCGAGCTGAGGGAGCTGGTCCGGGGGCGGCTCGGACCGAACCACGTGCCCTCGTCGGTCATGTCCGTGCCGCGCATCCCGCAGACCCCCGCCTACAAGGTGTGCCGGGAGACGCTGCGGAGCTGGCACGCCTCCCCGCCCGCCCCGGCGGGATGACCCGCGGCGCGGCCCGGCGCGCATCCCCTCGCGCCGGGCCGCCGCGGTGCCGTCCTGCCGCCGCCCGGTGCGGAAGGGGCGCACACCGGTGTCGGCGCGTGGTTCCGGAGGGGCGGAGGGCCCGGGGGAGCACGCGTGCCCTGCCGGGCGGGGCTCACCGGGAGGGCCTCGGCCGTGGAGCGGGCTCCGGCAAGTCGACAGACGACAGGACCCGCGCCGCCCGCGAGTCCGCGTTCACCGCGGCGCGCAGGAGGGTACGCGGAAGCCGGGGGAGCAGCCACATGGCGCCGAACCCCAGGGCCGCCTCCCACCGGGAACCCGGGACGAGGGTCCGCAGGGAGCGGGGGCCCACCTCCCGGCTGCGGCGGACGTAGCCGCCGATGTCCTCCTCGTAGCCGGGGAACGCCGCCAGGTGGTCGCCCGAGGCCCGCCCGAGCCGGTGCGCCAGCGTGTAGGCGCCCACGGCCGCCACGGTCGTGCCGCCGCCCACCGCGGGGCCGGGGGCGTACCCGGCGTCGCCGACGAGGGCGACCCGTCCACGCGTCCAGGAGTCCATCCGGATCTGGCTGATCGAGTCGAAGTAGAGGTCCTCCGCCGAGTCGGCGGCGTCCAGGAGCCGGGGGACCTCCCACCCCTCGCCCGCGAAGGCTGCGCGCAGGAACCTCCGCTGCGCCTCCGTGTCGCGGTGGTCGCCCGCGAACTCCTGTTCTCCCCGGAACAGCAGCGCACCCCTGGCCCGGCCGGTGCCGCGGACCGGGAAGACCGCCGCCGTCCTGCCGGCGGACCGGTACAGGACCACCCGGCCGTCGAACCCGCGCGGCTCGGGGAGGCCGAACACGGCGACGTGGCCGCCGAGGAACCGCCGGTACCGCTCCTCCGGACCGAACACCAGGCGGCGGGTGGCGGAGTGCAGGCCGTCCGCCCCCGCCATCAGGTCGAACACGCGGGGCGCGCCCCTCTCGAAGGAGACCTCCAGCCCGTGCGGGGTCTGCGCCACACCCTCGACCGAGTCGCCGAAGACGTACTCCACGTCGTCGCGCGTGGCCGCGTACAGGATCGAGGCGAGGTCGCCGCGCATCACCTCGACGTGCCTGTCCGTGGACGCCTCCTGCGCCAGTGCTCCGAGGTCCAGGTCGAGCGGGCGCCCGACCGGCCGGACCAGCCGCATCCGGGTGTTCCCCGTCGCGGCCTCCCTGACCCGGTCGAGGACGCCCAGGCGCTCCATGACCTCCACGCCCGGCCCGAACAGGTCGACGCCGAAGCCCCCCGGACCCGCCTGCGGGGCGGGGGCGCGCTCGACCACCACGGGAGCGAAACCGAGCCGCACCAGCTGGTGGGCGAGGACCGGTCCGGCCACGCCCGCCCCGGAGACGAGCACGGCGGGGGGTGTTCTCATCACTGCCTCCCATATTTGTAGACTTACCGGAAGGTAAACGATCCCTGCGGCCGGACGCAAGGTTGACCTACCGATAGGTCAGAATGGTCAGCACAGTGTGGCGGAGAGGTGAGGTGGAACCGGTGCCCCGAGCACGATCGAACGAGACGAAGGACCGGATCAGGGCCGCGGCCATGGAACTGTTCCGCTCCCGGGGCGTCCAGCAGACCAGCATGCGGGAGATCGCCGAGAGGGTCGGCATCACCAAACCCGCGCTGTACTACCACTTCGCCTCGCGCGAGGACCTGCTGCGCGGCCTGGTGGAGCCCATGGTCGACGACTACGAGGCGGCCGTCGCGCACGACGAGGCGGCGGACTCCGTGGACCCGCGGGCCCTCCTCGCCCGCTACTTCGACGTGAGCATGCGGCACCGGGAGGTCAACGGCGTCGTGTTCCGCGACGCGGCCGTGCTCACCGAACTCGGCCTCGGCGCCCGTGTCATCGACTGGCGCCGCCGGATCACCGTGCTGCTGGTCGGGGCCGAGGCGGGCCTCGCCGAGCTGGCCCGCGCCACCGTCGCCCTGGGCGGGCTCGGGGACTGCGTCGTCATGTTCGGGGACCGACCGGTCGCCGAACTGAGGTCCGCTGCCCTTGACGCCGCCTACGCCGCGCTGGGGCTGGACGAGGGGGACCGCGCCGCCGCGGGGTGAGGGCGCGCGCCCGTGCGACCGCCGGTCCCGAACCCCTGGAGGCCCGCGCCCCCGGTCCGTGGGCGCCCGGGGCCGGAACCCCCTCGCGCGGGGCGTTCCGTTAGGTTGTCGTCCGGCATGGCGGACGGCGCGGACGCGAGCGCGCGAGGGAACCGGGCGAGGAGCACGAGTGAACGGCGACGAGCGGCCGGAGGGCCCCGGGACCGCACAGGGGCCCGCGGAGCCCCGGAGGGGAGTGATCCCGGGGGCGTCCACGCAACCCCGGCGGCTCGGGGAGGGCGCCCGGTTCGTCGGACCGGGGGAACCGGAGGCGCCGCCCGTGCCGGAGACCCCCGGTCGGCGGGTCAGGAGCGTCGTCGCGTGGGCCGGGCTCGGGCTGCTGGCGGGCGCGGCCGTCCTGGCGGTGTGGGGCTTCTTCGGCGGGCTCCGGTCCGCGTCCCGCGAGGAGGCCGCCGGTGTCTGGCTCCTGGTGCCGCTGCTGGCCGCGGTGCTCCTGGCATGGGCGGCCCGCATGGCGGTGCGTGTGCTCGACGAGGGCGACCTGCCCGTGCGGGGGTGGGCCGTCGCCGTGCTGGCGGCGGTCTCGGCGGGCCTGGCGTTCCTGGCCTTCACGGCCTTCCCCCGCGACTCCTTCCTCGCCACCGCGGGCGCACCGGAGTCCTTCGCCCCCTCCCAGCGCGCGACGGTCCTGTGGCTCGCCCTCTGCCTCACCTCCCTGGGCGGCCTCCTGCTGGCGGCCGCCCCCACGTGGCCCTCGCCCCGGAGGTGGGGCCGCCTGCTGTTGGGCCTCCCCGCCGGGGTCCTGGCCGCGGCGGTCGCCGGGGCCCTCGTCCCCGTCGCCGTGCTCCCGTCCGTGCTGCACACCGTGGCCGGGCCGGGGGACCCCGCTCCGGAGCCGCCGACGGTCACACGGGTGGGGTGGACCTGGAACCCGCCCCCGGCCGCGCGGATCCAGGACGTGGTCCGCGGCAGCCGCGGAGCGCTGGTCGTCCTGGACGACGGGGTGGTCGCCCTGGACGGGGCGACGGGCGGGGAGCTGTGGAGCTACCGGCTTCCCTACGCGGACGGTGTGGCGGGCGGCGTCGTCGACGGCGCGGCGTACGTCACGTACACGGAGGCCCCGGAGGGGGACGCCGCCGGGCCCGCGGACCCGGTCACCGTGCTGCTGGACCCGGGGACCGGGGAGGTCGCCGGCCGGTTCGCGCTCTCCGAGGAGGAGCGGGAGGAGTACGCGGGCTGGAACGCCGGCCTGCGCCTGCGCTGGGACGGCCCCGCCCTGTCCGGCCGGTCGGTCGACGGACGAGAGGAGCTGTGGTCCCACACCCCGGCCGGCGTTCCCGGCCGGAACTGCCTCGGGGACGAGGCGCGGATGGCGGGGGACCGTGTCGTCTTCGTCCACGCGTGCCTCGTGCCGGAGGGGGAGGGCGCGGGCGCGTACGCGGTCGTCGGCCTGGACGCCGGGGACGGCTCCGAGGTCTGGCGGCACGAGTGGGAGACGGGGGAGGGGGAGGAGGTCCCCTTCCTGAGCGTGCCTCCGGCGGGCGGGGGAGACCCCGTGGTCCTGCTGACCCGCTGGGGCGGAGCCAGGCACCATCCTCCCGCGTTCCTCGACCTGGACTCGGGGGAGGAGGTCGCCGCACTGCCCGAGGAGGCACGGGAGTCGGAGCACGTGTCCGTCTTCGAGGACGACGTGCTGCTCGCCGACACCGGCGGGGCCGTGGTCCGTGTGGACGACTGGACCGAGGAGGAGGTGCTCAGGGTCCGGGTGCTCGGCGCCGGCACCGCAGAGGTGACGGACTACGTCCTCGGCTCGGGGGCCGAAGGAGTGGTCCTCCCCCTGGCCGACGCGGTCCTGTTCCCGCGCATGGCATGGACGGGCCTCTCCAGCGGGACGGTCCCCGACCTCATGGTGGTGCCCTTCGGGGACAGCGTCACCGAGGAGGGGGCGGAGGGCGTCCCCGTGGGCGTGCGCGACTCCCGCGGCCGCGAGTACGACTACAAGGGCCTCGACCTGGTTGCCGTCCCCGGGGCGGTGGCCGTCCACGCGGAAGGCGCCGACCGGGTGGAGGGCCTCGTCCCCTGAGGCTGTGGAAGAGTGTTCCCGGCATACCGGGAACCCCTCCCCGGAGACCCGCCCCGGGCCCCGGCGGACCCGGACCCCCGACACGGAACAGCCTGGAGGCAGCATGGCGATCGCGCCCACCGCACCCGTCCACGACGTCCTGGTGGTGGGCGGCGCCGGGGTGGACACCGTCGTCCGCGTCGACGCCCTGGAGGTGCCCCCGGGCGACTCCGTGTCCGTCCCGCCGGCGCACGACTACGTGGGCCACACCGGGAACGGTGTGGCGCTCGGCTGCCACGCGCTGGGCCTGGCGGTGAAGTTCGTGGACTTCCTCGGGGACGACGTCCAGGGCCGCATGGTCCTGGAGCGCTACGCCGGACTCGGCCTGGACTTCGAGCACGTCGTCTCCCCGCACGGCACTCCCCGCGGGATCAACCTGGTGGACCCCGGGGGGCGGCGCTTCTCCTTCTACGACGGCCGCCACCCCGCCGACCTGCGCCTGCCCCGCGAGTTCTACCTGCCCCACCTGGAGCGCGCCGCCCACGTGCACCTGTCCATCGTCAACCACAACCGGGACGTGTACGAGGACCTGGAGGGGCTGGAGGCCACCAGCTCCACCGACCTGCACGACTGGGACGGGGAGAACCCCCACCACCTGCACTACGCCCTGCGCTCGGACCTGGTGTTCATGAGCGCGGCGACGGTTCGCGACCGGGTCGGCGAGGTGCTGCGCGGCATCCTGGACCGTGGCCGCGCCCGCCTGGCCGTGGCCACCGACGGGGCCGAGGGCTGCCACGTGCTCGTGCGCGGGGAGGAGGTGCCCCGGCACTTCCCGGCGGTGCGGCCCGAGCGCCCCGTCGTGGACACCAACGGGGCGGGGGACGCCTTCGTGTCGGGGTTCCTGTACGCCTATCTCGGCGGCGCCCCGGTGGAGGAGTGCGTGCTGGCCGGCTCCGTGGCCGGGGCCTTCACGTGCGGGAGCGCGGGGACCCACAGCGACTTCGTCGACCGCGACGCCATGGAGCGGCTGGTCGCCGCCGCGCGCCCCTGAACCGTGCGGAGCGGGCCCGGCCGACCGCTCCGCACGGGGACGCCCCGCCCGGCGGACCGGGCGCGAGGGCGTCCGGCCCGGGGGGAGCACGGCCTCCGCCGACGGGTCGCGCCCACCGCACCGGCCCCCCGTGAGGCACCCGTCACAGAGCGCGGGGATTTCACACCCGAATTCACGTCCTGGCCGGTGCCCCGCACGGAACGTGCCCTAGGGTTGGCCGCTGGGGAGGCTTCTGTGGAGAACGCGTGGTTCGGACGTCGCACGTACCGGTCCTCGGACTGGTCGGTCGAGCGGCTGGTCGAACTCAAACACCGGGGGCGCGGCACGGTCAGCCTGGTGCTGCCGGCGCGCGACGAGGCCGCGACCGTCGGGGGGATCGTCGCCCGGGTCCGCCGGGAGCTGGTCGAGGACGCGCCCCTCCTGGACGAGATCGTCGTCATGGACTCCGACTCCGCCGACGACACGGCCGCCGTGGCCCGCGAGGCCGGAGCGACCGTCCACCGCGTCGGCGACGTCCGGCCCGACCTCGGCCACCACCGGGGCAAGGGCGAGGCGATGTGGAAGTCCCAGTTCGTGACCTCCGGCGACATCGTCGCCTTCCTGGACGCCGACCTCGTCGAGTGGGACACCCACTTCGTGTCCGGGCTGCTCGGCCCCTTGCTCACCCAGCCGGACGTGTCCCTGGTCAAGGGCTTCTACGACCGCGTCCTGGACCTGTCCGGGGACGGCGGGGCCGCCGGGGGCGAGGTCTCCTACGAGGGCGGCCGGGTCACCGAACTCGTCGCCCGCCCCACCATCGCCCTGCGCTGGCCCGCGCTCTCGGGCGTCGTGCAGCCGCTGTCGGGGGAGTGGGCCGTGCGCCGGGACCTGTTCTCCCAGCTGTCCGTGCCGACCGGCTACGGCGTCGAACTCGCCGTCCTGGTCGACACCCACCTGCGGCGCGGCGTGGACGCCGTCGCCCAGGTGGACCTGGGGCGCCGGGCCCACCGGCACCAGTCGCTGCGCGACCTGGGGGCCATGGCCACCGAGCTCCTCGCGGTCGCCGACCGCCGCTCCGGCCTCGACCGGGGCTCCGACCGGGTCGAGCTCCGGCAGTTCGGCTCCGGGGAGGGGCGGGGGGCGCCTCTCGCGACCGAGGTCAGCGTCGTGGAGCGCCCGCCGGCGGCCGATGTGGGGGCGCAGGAGCCGCGGGCGGGCGGCGGAACCGGGCGCGCGGTGCTCCCGGACGGGCTGGAAGGGGTGATCGGCCGGTGCTGAGACTGCGGGGCCGGGAGTACGGCGCGGACACGGCGCTGGTCATGGCGATCGTCAACCGCACACCCGACTCCTTCTACGACAAGGGCGCCACCTGGGACGACGGTCCCGCGTTCGAGCGCGTGCGCAGGGTCGTCGACGAGGGCGCCGACATCGTGGACATCGGCGGGATCAAGGCGGCCCCGGGGGAGGAGATCGGCGCGGACGAGGAGAAGCGCCGGATCGTGGACTTCGTGGCCGGGGTCCGGGCCGAGTTCCCCGACCTGGTCATCAGTGTGGACACCTGGCGGGCGTCCGTGGGCCGGGCGGTGTGCGAGGCGGGGGCCGACCTGCTCAACGACGCCTGGGGCGGGTACGACCCGGGGCTGGCGGAGGTCGCGGCCGAGTTCGGCGTCGGCCTGGTGTGCACCCACACCGGGGGCGTCACCCCGCGCACCCGGCCGCACCGGGTGCACTACGAGGACGTGGTGCGCGACGCCGTCGACCGCACCGTCGCCCTGGCCGAGCGCGCGGTGTCCCTGGGGGTGGACCCGGCGTCGGCCCTCATCGACCCGGCGCACGACTTCGGCAAGAACACCTGGCACTCCCTGGAACTGACCCGGCGCCTGGGCGAGATGACCTCGACCGGGTGGCCGGTGCTGGTGTCGCTGTCCAACAAGGACTTCGTCGGCGAGACCCTCGACCTGCCGGTGGGCGAGCGCCTGACCGGGACGCTCGCGGCGACCGCGGTGTGCGCCTGGCTGGGCGCGCAGGTCTACCGGGTCCACGAGGTGGTGGAGACCCGGCAGGTGCTCGACATGGTCGCCGCCATCCGCGGGGTCCGACCCCCTGCGCGCACCGTGCGGGGGCTGGCGTGAGGAGCCGTCCTTGATCGTGGGAACCGTGGTCTGCCCGCATCCGCCCCTGCTGCTGCGCGAGCTCACCGGGGGCCAGGACG
The DNA here is from genome assembly GCF_040613895.1 of Nocardiopsis sp. NPDC006198. Lineage (NCBI taxonomy): Bacteria > Bacillati > Actinomycetota > Actinomycetes > Streptosporangiales > Nocardiopsidaceae > Nocardiopsis > Nocardiopsis sp. NPDC006198. Next base: position 70,044 of record NZ_JBEXSY010000018.1, read on the forward strand.
TGGCCGCCGAGCTGCGCAAGGCGTGCACGGAGGCCCTGGGGGCGCTGACCGCGCTCGCACCGGACGTGGTCGTGGTGGTCGGCGGGCACGACGCCCCGGGCGAGCACGCCGGGGGCGCGGTGCCGGTCCGGGGGTTCGGCGGGACGGGGGAGCGGGCGCCCCGGGAGCGGGCGCTGCCGCTGAGCCTGGGCGTGGCACGCCGGCTGCTCGACGGGGCCGGGTACTCCGGACCGGTGGAGATGCTGACGGTGGCCTGGGACGCGTCCGCTGCCGAGACGGAGGCCGCGGGGGCGCGGATCGCCGGGCGGAGCGGCCGGGTGGGTCTGCTCGTCATGGGCGACGGAGGGGCCCGGCGCGGGCTCAGGGCCCCCGGGCACCTGGACGGGCGCGCCTTCGGTTTCGACGAGGGGATCCGCCGGTCGCTGGCGGCGGGGGACCGGACCGGCCTCCTCCGGCTGGACCCGGGGCTGGCGGAGGAGCTGATGGTGGCGGGCCGGGCGGCGTTCCAGGTCATGGGGCACGCACACGCCGGCGGCGGGGCCCCCGTGCGGCCCGAGCTCCTCTACGCCGACGACCCGTTCGGCGTCATGTACTTCGTGGCGACGTGGCTGCGCGGGGCGGGATGAGCCGCGCGGCGCCCGCCGTCCACGGCCCCTCCCCGAGCGCGGCGACGACCCGCCCGGGACCCGAGACCCCGGAGGCACTGTCGTGCGCCTGCTGTTGAACGACGCCCTGCCCGAGGCCGCCGCCCCGGGCGAACGCCTGGACGCGGCGGCGCTGGAGGGGCTCTACGCCTACCCGGGCGGGGCGGGCCGTCCCTGGGTGCGGGCGAACATGGTCGCGACCCTGGACGGTGCGGCGGCCGGCGGCGACGGGCGGACGGGGACCATCAACACCCCCGCCGACCGGCTGGTGTACACGCTGCTCCGCGACCTGGCCGACGTCGTGCTGGTGGGGGCCGGAACCGCCCGCGTCGAGGGGTACCGGCGCACGCGCCCCCGCACCGGGGACCGGGCGGCGCGCGCCGTCGCCGAGGGCCGTGCGGCCTGCCCCGAGCTGGCCGTGGTCAGCCGGACGGCCGCGGTGCCGCCGCTGCTCGCGGCGGACCCCGGGGGCGGATCCGGCGGGGACCGGGGCGGCGTGCTGATGGTGACCTGCGGGGCCGCGGGCGCCGAGGCGATCGGGCTGGCCCGGAGGTCCCTGGGCGCGGACCGGGTCCTGGTGTCGGGCGGCGACTCCGTCGACCTGCCCGCCGCAGTCGGGGCGCTGGCCGCGCGCGGGCTGCCCCGGATCCTGTGCGAGGGCGGTCCGCGCCTGCTCGCCGACGTGGCCGCCGCCGGCCTGCTGGACGAGCTGTGCCTGACCGTGGTCCCTGCCCTGGCGGGCGGCGCCGAGCAGCGCATCGCCGTGGGCGCCGTCGCCGACCGCCCGTTCGCGCCCCGGGTGCTGATCGAGTCCGAGGGCACGCTGCTCCAGCGCTGGACCCGCCCCGGGGCCTGACCTGGGCCCCCGCCGCCCGCACTCGGCGTCCCCGGCCGGCCGGACGGCTCGCGTGCGCGCGCCGACACCGCCCGCGCGGGGACAGGGGTGCGGGGCCGCGGAGGACGGGCCCCGCCGGAAGGGCGCCGCCCGCGCGGTGGTGCGTCCACCACCGCGGGGCGAGGGTCGGGCCCCTGATCGGAGTCGTGTGAGCAGGATTGAGAGGCCGAAGGGGCTTCGGAAGACTCGTCCGGTCGACCCCTCCTTCCGGAAAGACCCTGATGAACAGCACGTTCTCCCCCGCCTCCGCCCCCGCCCCCGCCCCCGCTTCCGGCCCGGCCCTGGGCGCCCCCGGCCCCCCGGAGGTCCCGTCCCGCCCGGAGCCGCCCCGCCGGTGGCACCGTCCGCTCGTGTACTTCGCGGCACTGTGCGGACTGCTCGCCCTCGCCACGTGCGTGGGCATGGTCGTCGACGGCCGCACGATCCTGGGTGAGCCCGTCTGGCTCAAGCCGTTCAAGTTCGTGGTCTCCTTCGGCCTGTACTGCCTCGCCCTCGCCTGGATGTTCAGCCTGTTCCCGCGCTGGCGCCGCACCCTGTGGGTCCTGGGCACGGCTGTGGCGGCCGCCTGCCTGGTGGAGACGGTCGCGATCTTCCTCCAGGCCGGGAGGGGGACGCGCAGCCACTTCAACGTCGCCACCGAGTTCGACGTGGCGGTCCAGCAGGTGATGGGCAACGGCTCGATCGTGCTGCTGCTCGGCACCCTGGCGATCGGCCTCCTGCTTCTGGTCCAGAAGCGGGTCGACCGGCCCCTGTCCTGGGCGATCCGCCTGGGCGTGCTGCTGTGCGTGGCGGGGATGGTGATCGGGCCGCTGATGACCCGGCCCACGCCCGACCAGCTCCGCGCCGAGGAGTCCGGCGTCGAACTGCTGACGAGGGGCGCGCACAGTGTCGGGGCCCCGGACGGCGGCGAGGGCGTGCCCGTGACCGGGTGGAACGCCGGGAGCGGCGACCTGCGTGTGCCGCACTTCGTCGGGCTGCACGGGTTGCAGGTCGTGCCGCTGGTGGCCCTGGGCCTGGCCGCGGCGTCGCGGAGGGTTCCGGTGCTGAGGGGGGAGGGTGTGCGCACGGCGCTGGTGGTCGTGGCCGGTGCGGGCTACGCCGGGTCGTTCGCGCTCCTCACCCACCAGGCGCTGCGCGGGCAGGCGCTGTTCCAGCCCGACGCGCTCACCCTGGGGCTGGGCGGAGGGCTCGCAGCCGCCGTCGTCCTGCTCGGTGCGGCCGTGTACGCGGTCGCCGCGCACCGTGCCCGGTCGGGCGGGCCCGGCACGGCCTGACCTGGGCCCCCGCCGCCCCGCGTCCGCACGGACGCGGGGCGGGCGGGTCAGACGGCGTGTCCGGCGTACAGCGCGGCCCGGTCCTCGGCGGCCTGCACCATCCGGTCCTGCCTGTCCCGGACGGCCGGCTGCTCCGGCTGCGCGACCCGCTGGAGTTCGCGCCGCCGCCCGTGCCGCGTGGCCAGGGCCACGGCCGCCGACCTGCGCATCCCGAGCTCTTCCGCCTCCGAGCCCAGCGCGCCGCGCACCCGGCGCCGGTAGGCGCGCCGCACGGTGAGGTACACGGCCGTCGTCGTCGCGAAGATGACGGCGACCTTGGCCAGGACACCGAGGACACCGCCGAACAGGGGCGCGTCCAGGAGCCAGTGCAGCGCCATCGCGAGCGCCACCAGGAGGGCGGCGCACACCGCCCGGCGGGTCCTCGGCCGCCAGCCCACCGCGGCGAGCAGGCCGACGGCGGTGCCCGCGACGGCCGACATCGCCCAGTGGGATCCCGGGCCGGTCAGTCCCACGCGGATGACGGCGGTCTGCACCACGGGGGCGAGGCCGCCGGTCCCGCCCGCCATGAGCACCGCGTTCATCGAGTAGATGAAGTTCTCCGTCACCTCGAACCCCAGGCCCACCAGGGAGCCGATCGCGAAACCGTCCACGGGCCCGCGCACGGAGGTCGGGAAGGCGACCGCGACGAGCACGATCCCCGCCAGTTTCAGCACCTCCTCGTTGAGCGGCGCGGTCAGCGCGGCGCCCCAGACCCCCGCCAGGTCCAGTCCCAGGCCCTTGGCCCAGACCGCCCCCAGGCCGCCGTTGGCGACGACCCCGGCGCCGGTCGCCGCGAACAGGCCCCAGGCCACCGCGACCACGGACGCGTCCGCGTCGGGCTCCCGCACGGGGCGGATGCGGCGCAGCACCCAGAACCCGAAGGCCAGGGTCACGATGCCCAGGGCCGCGGCCAGCAGCGCCTCGGGGAGGAAGGCCCGCACGGGGAGCGCCAACTGCAGCGCCAGGTAGAGCAGTCCGGCCAGGCACAGCACGGTGATCAGGACGAGCGAGGCCAGGGCCGGCAGACGCCGGCCGCGCGCGGACCGCCCGTCGCCGGGCCGCGGCGCGGGGACGCGCCGGGGGCCCGGAGGGGTGTGGGGCGAACGGCGCGGGGACGGCACCGTCCCCCGGTCGGTGGCGGCCGGGGCGGGCCGGTCGTCGGGTGCGTGGTTCATGCTGCTCCCTCCCTGGTGAACGAGACGGACCGGACGACGTCGGCGACCGCGGCGAGGTCGGCCGTCGTCGCGTCCTGTCCGGTGAGCGTCATCTCCACGGCGAAGCGGCCGTCGGGGGAGGGGTAGACGACCGCCGCGCCCTGCTGGGAGTCGCTCTTGAGGGTGCCTGTCAGCCCCTCGGCCCCGTCCTCGGTCGAGATCGCCTCCGGTTCGCTCAGCCGCGCCGACGCCTCGCCCGCGCGGGCGACCCGGCGCATGCCGTCCCACAGCTCCTCGGCGGTGGGCGGCGGCGAGGTCGTGGGGGTGACGGAGTTGAGCGTCAGCTGCACGGGGCCGCGGTCGAAACGGTAGACCTGACCGGCCTGGCTGGCGCCGGTGTCCAGGAGCCAGCCGTCCTGGGGGAAGGTCAGGGACGCCCGGTATTCCCCCGCGGCGCCGACGGTCACGGGTTCGCCGGAGGGGACGGTCTCCGAGCCGGGCAGGAGCGCGTTGACCAGCGGCCAGCCCACGACGAGGGCGGCGACCGCGGCGGCGGCCAGCCCCAGCGGGACCCAGTTGCTCAGGGATCCGCGCTCCTGCGCGCGCGGGCCGTCCCCTGTCGCCTCCGTCATGGCGCCCCTTCCGTCGCTCACGGTGAACCCTCACCGCCAGCGAAACACCCGGGGGTGCGGTGCGGTGCGGCCCACGGGCGACTTGGCGCACGTTTACGACGATTTCACCAATCCCGGAGCTTCCTGGGCGAAACGGGCCCGTGGGGCCGGCCGCGACCGCCTCCCCGGGCCGGGCCCGCCCGCCGCTCTCCCGACCGCTTCGGCCATGGCGGGTCCGCCCCGACCGGTCCGCCTCCGGTACGCCGACGGCTCAGCCTCGCGCGCAGCCGGGATGCCCGCCCCGGGGCGGCGCGGGGTCCGCGCACGCCCGGGTCGGGGGAGCTTCCGGCGGAGGGGTGGGGGAAGCTCACCGCGGGGTCCGCGCACGCCCGGGCCGGGGGCCGCCGGGGTCAGGCGATGCCGCCGTTGGCGTAGACGGTCTGGCCGTTGATCCAGCGCCCCGGTCCGGCCAGGAAGGCGACCGACTCGGCGATGTCCTCGGGCAGGCCCAGGCGCTCCAGCGGGGGCTGGGCGGCGAGCCGGTCGACGGTCTCCCGGTCCTTGCCCTCCAGGAACAGCGGGGTGGCGGTGGGCCCGGGGGCGACGGCGTTGACCGTGACGTCGCGTCCCCGCAGTTCGCCGGCGAGGACCGGGGTGAGGGCGTCCACGGCGGCCTTGCTCGCCGCGTACCCCGCGTAGCCGGGGAAGGCGAGCTTGACGACCGAGGACGAGAAGATGATGACCGCTCCTCCCCGGCGGACGCGGCGGGCCGCCTCGCGGGCGACCGCGAACGTGCCGCGCACGTTGGTGCGCAGGAGGTCGTCGAGGTCGTCCAGGTCCTGCTCCGCGACCCGGGCCAGCCTGAGCACCCCGGCCGTGTGGGCCACGACGTCCACCCCGCCGAAGGCCCTCTCCGCGGTGTCGAAGAGCGCCTCGACCTGGTCGGCGTCGGCGACGTCGGCACGGGCCGCGAGGGCCCGGCCGCCCCGGCCGGTGATGGAGGCGACGGTCTCCTCGGCGCGTCCGGCGTTTCCCGCGTAGTGCACCACGACGGACATCCCGTCGCGGGCGAGGCGTTCGGCGACGGCGCGCCCGATGCCGCCGGAGGCCCCGGTGACGAGGGCGACCCGGTGGGTGTTCTGGTTGTCCATGGCGCTTCCCCTGGCCTGTATCGGTGTTCCGTTTTCCTGTTATCGACGATAACACCAGAAGCGTACCCGAGATACGTGCTTTACGTAACCCTGATATCGCCGGGGTCGCACGGGCGCGCGGAGTGGCTATCCTCGGCACGTGGACACGCGCACGCAGATGCTCGAAGCGGCCGAACGCCTGCTCGACGAATCGCCCGACCGGGACATCGCCACCCGGGCGGTGTGCGAGGCCGTCGGCGTGGGCGCCCCCGTCCTCTACCGGCTCTTCGGTGACAAGAACGGTCTGCTCAGCGCTCTCGTGGACTACGGCTTCGAGCGCTACCTGGGCGCCAAGCGCTCGGCCGGGCACACGGAGGACCCCGTCGCGGACCTGCGCCGGGGATGGGACGCGCACAACGGCTTCGCCCTCGCCCACCCGGCCGTCTACCGGCTGATGTTCTCCCCGCACCTCGCGCAGGTGCCGGGTGCGTCGAAGGAGGCGTTCTCCCTGCTGGAGCGGACCCTCGTCCGCTGCGCGGCGGCCGGTCGCCTTCGGGTCGGGCCCCACCGCGCCGCCCAGACGATCATGTCCGCCAACGTCGGCGTCGCCCTGAGCATGGTCAGCCAGCCCGACGTCTACACCGACCCCGGCCTGTCCCACCGCGTCCGCGACGCCGTCTTCGCCGGCCTGCTCACCGAGGACCCCGTCCCCGGGGACGCCGGCCCCGCGGAGCCGGGGGCGGGCGCCGCCGCTCTGCGGCTGGCCGCCCTGCTGTCCGACGGCTCGGACGCGCTGACCGGCGCGGAGTCGGCCCTCCTGCGCGAATGGCTCGACCGCATCGCCGCGGGCGCCCCCCGCGCGTAGTCCCCCGGCCGGAGCGCGGGGCCGCCCCGGCGATCGGCGGGCGACACGTCCGCGCGGACATGGCGCGGGGTTCCCGACGGGATAACGATGGGCAGGAGCGCCCCGACCCGAGAGGACCGACATGGCCGAGACCGTCGCCGGAGTGGCCGTACCCGACACCGAACTCGTCCGCGACGCGACCGCGCTGGTCCGCGGCGCCGTGGACGACCTCCTGTTCCACCACTCGCGCAGGGTCTTCCTCTTCGGCGCGCTCCAGGGGCGCAGCCGCGGGATCGAGGCCGACCCCGAACTCCTCTACGTCGGCGCGATGTTCCACGACCTGGGGCTGACCGCCGGGTACGGCAGCGCGGACCGGCGCTTCGAGGTCGACGGGGCCGACGCCGCGCGGGCGTTCCTGCTGGACCACGGGTGCTCGGAGGGCGACGCGCGCAAGGTGTGGCTGGGGATCGCCCTGCACACCACGCCCGGCGTGCCGGAGTTCCTCGAACCCGAGATCGCCCTGGTGACCGCCGGGGTGGAGACCGACGTCCTGGGGCTGGGCCTCAACGACCTGGCAGCGGACGACATCGGCGCCGTCACCGGGGCGCACCCGCGCCCGGACTTCAAGCGGCGCATCCTGGCGGAGTTCACACACGGCAACGCCCACCGGCCGCGCACCGTCTTCGGCACCGTCAACGCCGACGTGCTCGCCCACTACGTCCCGGGTTTCGTGCGGGACGACTTCGTGGAGGCCGTCCTGGGCAGCCCGTGGGCGGAGTGAGCCGGGGCGGCCTCCCGGGGTCGCCCCGGCGCGGGCGCCGGCCCTCTATGCCTACTTTTCCTACTTGACATATGGGTTTTGTCGGAAAGAGAATTCGAGGGCGGCCCGAGCCCCGCCCCCACGGGCCGCACGACAGCGAGAGCGAGGCCGCCCATGGGTCCACAACGGCCCGCGCCGCCGGAGACCACCGTCCTCCGGGCCGCGCGCATCGACGATCCCCTGGCCGCACCGCTGGTGGACGGGCTCCGCCGCGAGTACACCGCGCGCTACGGCAGCGCGGCGGGCGACGAGATGACCCGGTTCCCGGTCTCCGACTTCGCCCCGCCGCACGGGCTGTTCCTGCTGCTCCTCCTGGGCGGACGGCCCGTCGCCGGAGGCGCCTTCCGCCGCTACGACGACCGCACGGCCGAGGTCAAGCGCATGTGGACCGCCTCGGCGCACCGGCGGCGCGGCTACGCGCGCCTGGTCCTGGCCGCCCTGGAGAGGGCCGCCGCCGCGGCCGGGTACGGGCGCGTGCACCTCACCACCGGGCCGCGCCAGCCCGAGGCGCGCGGGCTCTACCTCGCCGCGGGGTACACGCCGGGCTTCGACGTCGCGGCCGATCGCGAGAGCGTCGGACCCCTCGCCTTCGGCAAGGACCTGCCCCCGTTCCCGCAGCGCCCGTGGCACCCGGGGACGGGAACCGCGGCGCGCGGTCCGGAGGCCCGGCCCGCCGCCCCGGACCGGCCGACCCCGGCCCCGCGGACGGCGCGCACCGCCGAGGACGCCCCGCGGCCCGTCCCTCCCGCCGCACCCGGCCGCGGCCCCCTCCACCCCTGCACGGGCCCCTTCCGGAGCGGGGACGGGAGGTGAGCGCCCCGACGACCGCGGAGGCCGCCCCGCCCGCCGGCGGCGGCAGCGACCCGGTGGACCTGGCGGGACTCCCCGTCCGGCCCGCACCCCACCCCCTGCGCTGGGCGGCCGGAGCCGTCGTCGCCGTCCTGGCCGCGATGTTCCTCAACATGCTCGTCACCAACCCGGCGTGGAAGTGGGACGTCGTCGCCGAGTACATGTTCGCCGAGTCGATCCTCGACGCCCTCTGGCTGACCGTCCGGCTCACGGTCTACGGCACCGTCATCGGCTTCGCGATCGGCGGCGTCCTCGCCCTCATGCGGCTCTCCCGGAGCCCCCTGCTGGCCGGGGTCGCCTGGGTCTACGTGTGGGCGTTCCGGTCGATCCCCCTCATCGTCCAGCTGCTGTTCTGGTACAACCTGGCGATCCTGTACGACCGGCTGTCCTTCGGGATCCCGTTCGGCCCGGCGTTCGTCACCTTTCCCACCATGGAGCTCATCAGCCCCATGACGGCGGCGGTCCTGGGACTGGCCCTGCACCAGGCCGCCTACGCGGCGGAGATCGTCCGCTCCGGCGTGCTCTCCGTCGACCGGGGCCAGCGCGAGGCCGCCGCCGCGCTCGGCCTCCCGCGGGGGCGCCAGGTCCGCCGGATCATCCTGCCCCAGGCCATGCGCACGATCATGCCGACCGCCGGCAACGAGGTCATCGGCCTCTTCAAGGGCACCTCCGTGGTGTACGTGATGGCGCTGGGCGAGCTCTTCTACCGCGTGCAGGTGATCTACAACCGGACGGGCGACGTGGTGCCCCTGCTCATGGTCGCGACCCTCTGGTACATCGTCCTGACCACGCTGCTGTCCGTCGCCCAGTTCCACGTCGAGCGCCACTACGCCAAGGGCTCCGTGCGCGTCCTGCCGCCCACACCGCTCCAGCGGCTCCGCTCGGCGGGGGAAGCCCTCGCCCGCCGGACGGCGCGCGGCGGACCGGCGCCGAGAGGAGGAACCCCGTGAGCACTCCCATGGTGGAGGTGCGCGGCGTCCACAAGAGCTTCGGCGCCCTGGAGGTGCTGCGCGGCGTCGACCTGACCGTCGAGGCAGGGCACGTCACCGCCGTGCTCGGCCCCTCCGGCTCCGGCAAGAGCACCCTGCTGCGCTGCGTCAACCACCTCGAACGCGCCGACCGCGGCTACGTCGCCGTCGACGGCGAGCTCATCGGCTACCGCCGCGGCCGCGGCGTCCTGCACGAGCTCGGGGAACGGCAGATCCTGCGCCAGCGCGCCGCCATCGGCTTCGTGTTCCAGAACTTCCACCTGTTCCCCCACCTGACCGCCCTGGAGAACGTCGTGGAGGCCCCCCGGTTCGCGCTCCGGCGCCCCGCCGCCGAGGTGGAGGCCGAGGCCCGTGCCCTGCTGGACCGGGTGGGGCTGGCCGACAAGGCGGACGTCCACCCGCGGCGGCTCTCCGGAGGCCAGCAGCAGCGGGTCGCGATCGCCCGGGCCCTGGCCCTGCGCCCCAAGGTCCTGCTCTTCGACGAGCCCACCAGCGCCCTCGACCCCGAACTGGTGGGCGAGGTCCTCGACGTCATCCGGGACCTCGCGGCGGCCGGGACCACGATGGTCGTCGTCACCCACGAGATCGGGTTCGCCCGCGAGGTCGCCGACACCGTCGTGTTCATGGACGGGGGACGGGTCGTGGAGTCCGGGCCGCCCGCGCAGGTGCTGGACGCGCCCCGCCACGAGCGCACCCGGGCCTTCCTCGACAAGGTCCTCTGACCGGTGGGGCGGTCCCGTGCCCCACCCCCACCGCCCGCACCGCACACCGCCGTCCTCCCCCGCCCGTTCCCGTCCGACCCCGACCCCCGTCCCCCCGAGGAGCCCCATGCCGACCCCGACCCCCGCCCCCTCCACGAGGGCCCCCGCCGTGCTGGCCGCCCTCGCTGCCCTCTCCCTGGCCCTCAGCGCGTGCGCCGACCCCGGGGAGGGCGCCGCCGCGGCGGACGGGGCGGGGGAGGGGAGCCCCTTCAACCTCACCCCCGACCAGGACCGGGTCCGGGCGGAGGCCGTTCCCGAGATCGCCGCGCTCGTCCCCGACGGGATCCGGGCGTCCGGTGAGCTGAACGTGGGCCACTCCAGCGGCGGGGCGCCGCCCCTGGCGTTCTACGCCGACGACGACGAGACCGTCATCGGGGTGGAGACCGACGTCGCCCAGCTCGTCGCCGACGTCCTGGACCTGGAGTACGTCCCCGAGGCGACCGGCTGGGAGAACCTCTTCCTCTCCGTGGAGAGCGGACGGTTCGACGCCGCGTTCTCCAACGTCACCGTCACCGAGGAGCGCAAGGACCTCTACGACTTCGCCACCTACCGGGTGGACACCGTCTCCTTCGAGAGCAGCGTCGACAGCGGCATCGGGGAGGTCGCCGGGCCCGCGGACGTGGCAGGACTCTCGGTCGCGGTCAGCTCCGGCACCAACCAGGAGGAGATCCTCCTGCGCTGGGACGAGCAGAACCGGGAGGCGGGACTGGAGCCCCTCGACCTCCAGTACTACGAGAACTCGAGCGACTACTACCTCGCCCTCCGGTCCGGGCGCATCGACCTCTACCTCGGCCCCACACCCAGCGCCGCCTACCACGTCGAGGTCGCCGAGGAGACCGAGATCGTCGGCACCGTCTCCGGCGGCGGTGAGATCAGGGCCGAGATCGCCGCGATGACCCTCAAGGACAACGGCCTCGTCGCGGCGCTGGAAGCCGCCCTCGACCACGTCATCGAGGGCGGCGAGTACCAGGAGGCGCTGGAGCGCTGGGCCGTCGGCGGCGAGGCCGTCACCGAGTCCGAGACCAACCCGCCCGGCCTTCCCAGGAGCTGAACCATGCCCTACCCACTGCACATCGGCGCCGCCCTCGACGGCGTGGAGGACCCGTTCGACCTCGCCTCGTACGCCGGGGCGGCGCGCCTCGCCGAGGAGGCCGCCCTCGACTTCGTGGCGCTGGACGACTCCCTCACCGGGGCCGACCGGCCCGACGCCCTCCTCACCCTGGCCGCCGTCGCCCCGCTGACCGGCCGGATCGGCCTGGTGCCGACGGTCACCACCACCCACACCGAGCCGTTCCACGTGGCCAAGGCGGTGGCCTCCCTGGACCACGCGAGCCTGGGGCGGGCGGGCTGGCGGGTGGAGGTGTCGCGCACGGAGGCCGACGCGCGGGCCGTCGGGCGCCGGGGGACCGCCCCGGACGCCGCACTCTGGGCGGAGGCGGAGGCGGTCGCCGACGTCGCCTCGCGGCTGTGGGACAGCTGGCAGGACGACGCGGAGATCCGCGACACTGCCACCGGGAGGTTCGTCGACAGGGAGAGGCTGCACTACGTGGACTTCGAGGGCCCGGGCTGGAGCGTGCGCGGCCCCTCGATCACCCCGCGCCCGCCCCAGGGGCACCCGCTGGTCGTGGTGCGCGCCGACGGCGAACCGTCGCTGCGCGCGGCCGCGACCACCGCCGACGTGGTGCTCGTGGCCCCCGCCACCCTGGGCGGGGCCCGCGCGTCCCGGGCCCGGGTGCGCGAGGCGGTGGCGGAGGCGGGGCGCGACCCGGAACGGGTGTCGGTGCTGGCCGACGTGAACGTCTCCCTCGACCCGGACCGGCCCGGACCCTCTCGGGCGCTGTCGGGGCTGACCCACACCGGCTCCCCGGGGGCGCTGGCCGAGACCCTCCTGGAGTGGGGGCGGGTCGTGGACGGGTTCACGGTCAGGCCCTCCTCGGCCGCCGCGGACCTGCCCGTGTTCGCGGAGCGGGTGCTGCCGCTGCTGCGGGCGTCGGGCGCGTTCCGGGGGGAGTACGCAGAGGACACCCTGAGGGCCCGCTTCGGCCTGCCCCGTCCCGCCAACCGCTACGCGCCCGCGTGAGCGGGGCGGGGCCCGGGGGCGGCGAGGCGGCCGCACACCGGTACGGGATGGGACTGGAACTCGGGGTGAGCCCGATCCCGCCGCCGCGGGAGCCGGAGGCCTGCGCGGGGAAGGGGGCCGCGCCCCCGGCCGGGGCGCAGGTCCCGGGCCGCGGGAGGGCCCGGCGCCTCCGGTGCGGCCGGGGAGCGGGGACGACCGCTGGGGCGGGAACGGCGCAGACGGACGAAGGAGAACGTGATGGGCGGCAGTGAGTCCGAGGTCCGGCAGGTGCGGCTGGTCGCGCACTTCCCGGGCGTGAACAACACGACGGTGTGGAGCGACCCGGCGTCGCTGAGCCAGATCGACTTCTCCTCGTTCGAGCACCTGGCGCGCACCGCCGAACGGGGACGGTTCGACTACCTCTTCCTGGCCGAGGGGCTGCGTTTGCGAGAGCACCAGGGACTGATCCACGACCTCGACGTGGTGGGGCGGCCGGACACGCTCACGGTCCTCGCCGCACTGGCGTCGGTGACCGACCACCTCGGGCTGGCGGGCACCCTCAGCACCACCTACAACGAGCCCTACGAGCTCGCCCGCCAGCTCGCCACCCTGGACCACCTGAGCGGGGGACGCGCCGCGTGGAACGCGGTGACCTCCTCCGACGCGTTCACCGGCGAGAACTTCCGGCGCGGCGGCTACCTCGACCACGCCGACCGCTACGAGCGCGCCTCCTCCTTCGTGCGCGCCGTCCGCGCGTTCTGGGACGCGGCGGGGGAGGGCGCAGGCGGCACGGGGGCCGGCACGGCCCGCCACCACGACCGGTTCTTCGACATCGAGGCGCGGCCCACCCTGCCGCGGGCGCCGCAGGGACAGCCGGTCGTCATCCAGGCGGGGGACTCCCCGCAGGGGCGGGACTTCGCGGCGGCCTCGGCCGACGTCGTCTTCTCCCGGCACGGCGGGTTCGAGGAGGGCAAGGCGTTCTACGCCGACGTGAAGCGGAGGGTGAGGGCCCACGGGCGCGATCCGGAGTCGCTGCTGATCATGCCCGGCGTCACGTACACGGTCGGCGACACCGCGGCCGAGGCCGACGAGAAGGCGCTGCACGTCCGCTACCAGCAGGTGAGCGGGCAGACCGCGATCCGGTTCCTGGAATCGGTCTGGGGCAGGGACCTGTCCGACCACGACCCGGAGGGTCCGCTGCCGGACGCCGACCCGGTGGTCGGGGACACCGGCATCACCCGGGGCCGCACCAGGATGGTCCGCGACCCCGCGGCCACGGTGCGCGAGTGGAGGGAGCTGGCCGAGGCCAAGCGGCTGAACATCCGCGACCTGGTCGTGGAGGTGTCCGCGCGTCAGACGTTCGTGGGCACCCCGGAGTCGGTGGCCGCGGACATCATCACGCACGTGCGCGAACGCGCCAGTGACGGGTTCGTGCTGGTCCCGCACATCACCCCGGGAGGGCTGGACGAGTTCGTGGACCGCGTCGTGCCCCTGCTCCAGGAGCGCCGCGCGCTGCGCGCCGAGTACACCGGCGCGACGCTCCGCGAGAACCTGGGGCTCCCGCCCCGCTGACCCCGCGCTCCCCGCGGTGGCGCCCGCGCCTGGAGGGGAGACCGTCCGAGGCCCCTCCGGGCCGTGCGCGCCCCCTTCGCCCGCGCGCCGCCCGCGCGCCGCCCGGGGGCCTCCTGTGCCCCGGCCCCGGGAGCACCGCCCCCGTGCCGGGGCGGCGGGGACCGCTCCTACCTCTCGGCGGAGCGGTGGCTGACGACCGTGCCCTCCAGGGGAGGGCCGGTCGGCGCCGCGGCGTGCGCCACGGCTTGCCGGGGCGCGGCCTGCCGGGGCGCCGGGCCGGAGTCCGCGTCCCGGGCGCCGCCGGACCCGGAGTCCGCGTCCGCGTCCGCGCCGGGCTGCCCGCCGGTGTCGGTGGCCTTGAGCTCCGTCTTCAGGATGCGTGCGCTGCGCCCCAGCGAGCGGGCGAGGGCGGGCAGACGCTTCGCGCCGAACAGCAGGAGCGCGATGACGAGCAGTACCAGGATCTCGCGTGCTCCGATACCCATGTGTGGCTCCTCAGGTGGGTTCCCGTAGTACCTTTGCGCCCTGCCGCGGCAGGGCGCGGGTCCGGGCGTGACGGATCGATGGTAGACCCGTCTCCGCCGGTCGCGGCGCCGGGGGCGTCCTGCGGTCCCGCCGGGGCGCCTCCCGCCGTCCGGCTCCCCGGCCGCCGGGGTCCGGGCGGCCCGTGCCCGGTCGCGGTCGTGGGCGCGGGCGCGCTCCCACGGCGGCGCTTCCCCCCGTGGGCTCCGCCCCGTCAGCCCCGGTGCTCCCCGCCCACCCGGCGGTCGCTGCGGCGGGGGAGGGGCGGGGCGTGGCCGGCGCGGTGCTCGACGACGGAGTCCACCAGCAGGTGGAGGCGGTCGCGGTGGACGTAGCGCCAGGTGCCGTCGCGGTCCTGGTAGCCCCAGCTGAAGCCGTTCTTGAGGCCGATGGAGACGTTGCCCAGGTAGGCGGGCCCCACCAGGGCCCGGTCGACCTCGGTCCCGGGGGTCCAGGGGAAGCGCCGCCACTCGACGGTGAAGGCGAGCCCCCTCAGGTCCATGAAGGCCTCTGCCGCCCTGGCGAACACGTCCGTGTTCAGGTTCGTTCGGTCCATGTCCCCAGCATCGTGGAGAAGCCCCTCGCCGCACCAGCGATAGGAATTTCTCCCTGTCCGTGTGGTCGAATGTGCACCGCGGTGCTTCAATTTCCACCATGGGTGCAAATATTTTCGGGACATCTCTGCGTAAGGCGCGTGAATTGAACGGCTACACGCAGCGCCAGTTGGCGCAGAGGCTCGGTTCCGGTGTCGCCGCCTCGACCCTGTCCCGGTGGGAGAGCGGCAAGGCGCGCCCCCGCCAGGACAGGGTGAAGCAGCTGAGCGACCTGCTCGGTGGCAACGGGGCGCTGCTGCGGGAGTGGCGCCTGGAGGTGGCCGGGGCGGAGATCCCGTCGTTCATGCGGTCCCTGGGGGATCTGGAGAACGAGGCGTTGACGATCGACACGGTCACGGTGTCGGTCGTCCCGGGGCTGGTGCAGTGCCTGTCCTATGCGCGCGAGGTGTTCCGTGCGGGGCGTCCGACCGAGTCGGACGACGAAATAGAGCGTTTGTCGCAATTGCGGGTGAGTAGGTACGAGGCGCTGGTCGGAAGGAACAATCCTCTGATCACCGCGGTCTTTCCGCAGTTCGCACTGGAATGGATGCCGGAAACGGTCAGGAAGGAGCAGGCGGAGTCGCTCCTGCACATGGTGGCGCGCGGCCGGACATCCGTACAGGTGTTCCCGAACGGCTCCCTGTACCTTGCATCGGTTGCGCCGGTCCAGGTGTACAGGTTGCGCGACGGGACGATCATTGCGTCCTCGGACCACGGAGGGGGAAACTTCGTGCACCAGGAGCCCTCCGAGACGGCCGTCCTGGAGAGGAAGGTCCGCGACGCGCTGAGCATGGCACTTCCCGTGAGCCACACGGTCGAGTTCCTGCGGGGGATGCTGTGAACGCCTGGCACAAGTCCACCTACTCCGAGAGCGGGTCCCACTGCGTGGAGGCCCGTGAGCACGAGAGCGGGGCCGACGTGCGCGACGCCCGCAACCGGGAGGCGGGGTTCCTGTCCTTTCCCGCCGACGAGTGGCGGGTGTTCCTCGGCTGCTCGCAGGCGGCCCGGCGGCGGGTCTGAGGCGGCCCGCGGCCCGGTTCCGCGACGCCCGGCGCCGGTTGCGGGGAGGCCCGATGGACAGGGTCAGCCGACGACGCGGCGCAGCTCCCCGCGGCAGTGCCGGTAGACCTCGACCGGGTCCTGTGTCCCGCCGCCCGCGGAGATCTCGCCCCACCGCTCCCAGCTCGTGCGCCACACCGCCACCGCCACCTCGGCGACCAGCAGCACGGCCACCGGGTCGTGCTCCCCGACCTGCTCGGCGACGCGTGCCCTCAGCCGTGCGGCCAGGTCCTTCTCCTGGGAGGCCGCGAGCGCCCGGAGGTCGGGTTCGCGCGCGAGGAGCCGGGCGACGCGGCGGTGCTCCTCCAGTCCGGGGTCGTTCTCCCGGTCCATCGCGCTCTCCGCGGCGGACTCGATGGCGCGCAGCACGGCCGCGGGCTCGGGGTCGGACGCCTCCAGGCCGTCGATCACACCGAGCAGCCGGTGCTGGCCGGGCAGGCCCGCCTGCTCCTTGGACTCGAAGTGCCGGAAGAAGGTGCGGGAGGAGACGCCCGCCCGCTCGGCGATCTGCTGGACGGTCGTCTCCCGGACCCCCTGCTCCTCGAACAGCGCGAGCGCCGCCTCGTGGATCTCCTGGCGCGTGGTGAGGCGCCTCCTGGCGCGCAGGTCGCGGGGGACGTCGTCGTTCATGCGGTCCTTCCTAGCACACGCGCCCGCGGTGACGATGCGCACACCGAGTTATGTCAGCTTACGACAACTTGGCACATTGTGACACTATCTCGGAGTTCGCCAACGAGAAGAAGGTGCCCATGACGCACGTCCGAAACCGGGACGAACCCCCGGCTGCCGAGACCCCCTCACCGGAGGGGGAAGGCCCTCGGCCGCCCGCGCGGGTCGCGCCGGTCATCGCCGTCCTGGCGGTCTCCGCGCTGCTGATGATCCTCAACGAGACCGTCCTCAGCGTGGTGCTGCCCCAGCTCATGCAGGAGTTCCGTGTCGAGGCCACCACCGTGCAGTGGCTGACCACCGGGTTCATGCTGACCATGGCCGTGGTCATCCCGACCACGGGCTACCTGCTCCAGCGGTTCACCACGCGCGCCCTGTTCACGGCCGCCGTCCTGCTCTTCCTCGTCGGAACCGCCCTGGCGGCCGTGGCCCCGGGCTTCACCGCCATGCTGCTGGCCCGGGTGGTCCAGGCGTGCGGGACCGCGATCATCCTGCCCCTGCTCATGACCACCACCCTCACGTCCGTGCCGGTCGCCCACCGGGGCACCGTCATGGGCCTGAACTCCGTGGTCATCTCCGTGGCCCCGGCCATCGGGCCCACGGTCTCCGGCGTCGTCGCCGACTCCCTGGGCTGGCGCTGGGTGTTCGGCCTGATGCTGGTGATCGGCGTGGTCACGCTGGTGCTCGGACTCGTGTTCATCCGCGTGGCCGACGAGACCCGCAGGGCGCCGCTGGACCTGCTCTCCGTCGTGCTCTCCGTTTTCGGCTTCGGTGGACTGGTGTACGGCCTGGCCTCCGTGGGCGCCGCGGTCGCGGGGGCCTGGCAGCCGCCGGCGGCACTGGTGGTCGGCGTCGCGGCCCTCGCGCTGTTCACGGTGCGCCAGGTGCGCCTGCAGCGGAGCGGAGCGGCCCTGCTGGACCTGCGCCCGTTCGCCGTCCACAACTTCCGGGTCTCCCTGGTGATCGTCGTCGTCTGCATGGCGACGATGCTGGGCACCGTCGTGGTGCTGCCGATCTACCTCCAGACCGCGCTGGGCCTCAGCATGCTCACGACCGGGCTCCTCCTCCTGCCGGGCGGCCTGGTCCAGGGCGTCCTGTCACCGCTCATCGGCCGGATCTACGACAGTGTCGGACCGCGCCCCCTGGTCGTTCCGGGCGCCCTCCTGCTGTGCGGCGGCCAGTGGTGGCTGGGCACGGTGGGGGCCGACACCTCCGCCGGACTCGTGGTCGCCATGCACGTGGTGTTCTGCACCGGCATGGCCATGCTGATGACACCGCTGATGACCCTGTCCCTCGGAGCGCTGCCGCGCAGCCTCTACGGGCACGGCAGCGCGATCATGAACACCCTCCAGCAGTTGGCCGGAGCGGCCGGCACGGCCCTGCTCGTCGCCGCCATGTCGATCGGCGCGGCGGCCGCGGCGGCCCTCGGCGGAGCCGGGGCGCAGGCGGTCGGCACACAGGACGCGTTCGTCATCGGCGGCTGCCTCGGCCTCGTCGCGGTGGTGTGCGCCCCGTTCGTGCGGCGCATCGGCCGGGACGGCGACCGGGAGGGCGCCGACGCCTGACCCGTGTCGCGCCCACGCCCCGGGCGGAGGGCCGGGCCCAGCCCTCCGCCCGGGGCGGGCGTCCCCCGGCACGGGGCGCACGGGGGCGGGAACGCGCCCCGGAGGAGCGCGGAGCGCGGCCCGGCGGCGGCCGGTATGCCCTCCCACCTGAGGAGATGCGATACTTCCGTGATGCACGACACTCCCGCGCCACTCGATCCCCGGGCCCAGCGCGCGGTCGTCGACCTGCTGGCCCGGGTGGAGTCGGGCGACCAGCTCTCCGCCGAGGACGTGCGCTCGCTCCTGGGGCCCGTGGAGGAAGGGGTGGTCGTCCGCGCGCAGCGGGCCGCCGCCGGGTTCGGCAGGCTGCGGCGTCGCGACGGCGAGCTGTCCGCCCTCATCGCCAGCACACGCGACCTGGTCGAGGTCCGCGACGTGCAGGCCCTGCTGCGCAAACTCGTGGACCGCGCCCACGACCTGGTCAGCACCGACGTCACCTACCTCTCCGTCTACGACGAGAGCACCGACGAGCTGTTCGTCCGTGCGAGCCGAGGCACGGTCTCCCCCCGCTTCCAGGGGCTGCGCGTCCCCGCGGGGATGGGCATCGCCAGCCGGGTGGTGCGCACCCGGTCGCCCCAGTGGACGGCCGACTACGGCGCGGAGCACGACCTCGACCGCGACCCCGAGATCGACGCCGCCGTGGGGGAGGAGCGCCTGCGGTCCCTGCTCGGGGTGCCGATGGCCGCCAACGGCGAGGTGCTCGGGGTCCTCTTCGCCGCGGACAGGTCCACGCGCTCCTTCGCCAGCGACGAGATCGCGCTGCTGTCGGCCTTCGCCGACCACGCCGCGGTCATCCTGCACACCGCCCGGCTGTTCTCGGCGGTGACCGACGCCGCCGACCGCGCCGAGGACGCCCAGTCCCGCGCCGAGCGCCACCTGGAGGCCATGAACGCCTCCGCCCGAGTCCACGAGCGGCTCACCGCCCTGGTGCTGTCCGGCCACGGCCCCCGCGAGGTCGCGGCCACGCTCGCCGAGTCGCTGGGGCGGCCCGTCGCCATCGCCGACCGGGAGCTGCGGCCGGTGGCCGCGACCGCCGAGGGGGGCGGCCGCTGGTGGACGCGGGGGCGGCTGTCGGCCCCGGCGGTGCGGGCCGCCGAGCGCAGCCGGGCCTCGGGCCACTGCGCCCCGGTCGGCGCCGAGGGACTGGACGTCGTCGCCGCCGCGATCGCGGGCTCGGAGCTGCTGGGCCTGCTGCTCGTGGGCGTCGGCCCGGCCCCGCTCACCGACGTGGAGCGCCGCACCATCGAGCGCTCGGGGCAGATCGTGGCCCTGCTGACCATGCAGCGCGAGGCCCTGACCGACGCGGAGGAGCGGGTGCGGGGCGAACTGGCGCTGGACCTGGTCTCGGGATCGGCCGACATGGACGCGCTGGAGCGGCGGGCCGCCGCACGCGGCATCGTCCTCGACCAGCCCTGGTCGGGGGTGGTGGTGCCCGTCCCCGACCGGGCGCGCCATCCGCTGCTGCGCGCTCTGTCCGCCGCCAGCCGCAGGTGGCTGGTCGCGGCCCAGGGGGAGGGCGTGGCGGTGCTGGTCCCCGGAGGCGACCCCGGCGAGGCGGCCCGCCAGGTCCGCCGCAGCCGGGGCGCGCGGGAGGAGGGGCCCATGCTCGCGGTCGCCTCCCGGGTCAGCGGCCCGGCCGGAATCGGCGCGGCCCTCGCCGAGGCGTGGGAGTGCGCCGGCCTCCTGCCCGCGCTGGGCGTGTCCGACGGGGCGCACGAGGCCGACGAGTACGCCCCCTACCTGGCGATGTTCGGCACCGACGGCGCCCGGGCGCTCGCCTTCGTCGACCGGATGATCGGCCCCGTCGTCGACTGGGACCGCGAGCACCGCACCGAGCTGGCCGCGACCATCGCCGCCTACGCCGACGGCGGCGGCAGCGTCTCCCGTGCCGCACGGGCCCTGTACGTGCACCCCAACACCGTCAAGCAGCGCCTGGAGAGGGTGACCGCCCTGCTCGGACCGGACTGGAGGGCCCCCGACCCGATGTTCCGGGTGGGCGTCGCCGCGCGCCTCCACCGGCTGCGCACTGCAGGAAACAGACATGTGAACGCGGCCCCCGTTGTCTGAACCGGACATGTCGTCCGTGTGACGTTCGCTGCTTACATGGACCGGACAGCAGTGACGCACCGCACACCGGTGCCCGTTCCACGGGGGAAGCACGCAGTGGCTCAGAACAGCAGGTTGACCGGGTTCCGCACGCTCACGGTCCAGGAGCGCCGGGAGGCCGTGGCGAGGGAGAGCGGCGTGGAGCCCGCCGTGTTCGACGCCCTGGAGCCGGGCGGGCTGGGCGTGGAGGCCGCCGAGCACATGATCGAGAACGTCGTCGGCGTCATGGGCATCCCCGTCGGCATCGCCACCAACGTGACCGTCAACGGGCGGGACGTGTTGGTGCCGATGGCCACCGAGGAGCCGTCCGTGGTCGCGGCGGCGAGCAACGCCGCCCGGATCGCCCGGGTGCGGGGCGGCTTCACCACCAGCAGCACCGGACCCGTCATGCAGGCCCAGGTACAGGTCGTGGACGTCGTCGACCCGGCCGGGGCCCGGCTGCGGGTGCTGGAGGCCCGCGACGAGCTGATCGCCCTCGCCGCCGCACAGGACCCCAAGCTCGCCGAGGTGGGTGGCGGGGTCCTGGACCTGACCGTGCGCACCGTCGAGGCGCCCGGCGCCACCTACGTCGTCGCGCACCTGGTCGTGGACGTGCGCGACGCCATGGGCGCCAACGCCGTCAACACCATGGCCGAGGCCGTGGCCCCGCGCCTGGCGGAGATCGCGGGCGGCCGGGCCGTGCTGCGCATCCTCACCAACAAGGCCGACCTGCGGCTGAGCCGGGCCCGCGCCGTCCTGGACGCCGAAGCCCTCGGCGGGGCCGAGATCGTGGACGACATGATCCACGCCTACCGGCTCGCCGCCGCCGACCCGTACCGGGCCGCCACCCACAACAAGGGCATCATGAACGGCGTGTCCGCCGTGGTCCTGGCCACCGGGAACGACACCCGCGCGGTCGAGGCGGGCGCCCACTCCCACGCCGTGAACGCCGACGGCGTCTACTCCTCGCTGTCCACCTTCGAGAAGAACGCGGACGGCGACATCGTGGCCACCCTGGAACTGCCGATGCCGGTCGGCCTGGTCGGCGGGGCGACCCGCTCCCACCCGGCCGCGCGCGCGGCCATCGCCGTCACGGAGGTGACCACGGCCCGGGAACTGGGCGAACTCGTCACCGCCGTCGGCCTCGCCCAGAACATCGCCGCCGTGCGCGCCCTGGCGGGCGAGGGCATCCAGCGGGGCCACATGTCCCTGCACGCGAAGAACATCGCCATCGCCGTCGGCGCCGCCGGCGGCGAGGTGGACCGGGTCGTGGCGGTCCTGATCTCGGAGAAGGCCTTCCGGCACGACCGCGCCGAGGCCGTCCTGGCCGAGATCCGGAGCCGGTGACGCACCGGACCCCGTGCCGGGGCGCGGCAGCCGCCGCCCCCGCACGCCCCCACCCGGCGCGGCGCCCGGGGCCGCAGGGCCCTCCGCGCGTCCGCCACCCTCAGTGAACGGAACCAACCATGTCCAACCTCCTGGAGATCTGGGGCGACACCGTCGACTCCCGGCACACGCTCGGCGCGATCGCGCTCGGCGTGGGCATCGCCACCCCCCTCTACCTGGTCGCCGACCTCTTCTTCTCCCGCGGCTCCGGCGACGACTCCCTGTCCGGGTCCTACGCCCTGCTCGTGGGCCTGGCCGGCTGCCTGATCGCCGGGTTCGTCGGCGCCCGCCTCTTCGCGCCCAAGCGCGTGGTCACCGAGCAGCAGACCTCCCGCGAGGGCCGGGCGGAGGCGATGGACGCCATCGAGGCCGAGTACGGGCCCCTGGGCGACCCCGGCGAGCTGCCCGGCCCCGTCCAGGACGAGATCCGCGCGCTGGGCCTGTACGAGGACCTGCGCGCGCAGCACGAGCGCCGCGGCGGGACGGTGGCCGAATGAGCCCCGAACTGCTCACCGACGCCGCCTGGGCCCTGGGCATGGGTCTGGTCGGCGCGATGGTCTTCGCGCTGATCGGACTGGTCTCGGGCACCGACGAGACCGCGACGGTGGCCCCGCTGACCCTCCTCGTGGTGCTGCTGGGCGTCCCCGCGCCCGGGGTGTTCACCTTCTTCATGGCGGGGATCGTCGCCAAGCACATCACGCACGCCATCCCCACCACGCTGCTGGGCATCCCCGGTGACACCATGGCGGTGCCGATGCTCAGGGACGCGCAGATGCTGCGCGAACTCGGGGTGCCGCACATCGCGCTGCGCAAGGCCATCTCGGGCGGTGTGGTCGCCGCGTTCATCTCGGTGCCGCTGGCGGTGCTGTTCGCCTGGCTGCTCAGCCCCTTCGCCGACACCATCGGCAGGGCGGCGCCGTGGATCTTCGTGGCCGCGGCCGTGCTCATCGCCTACACCTCCAAGGGCCGCCTGGCCTCCGTGCTGGCGCTGGTGCCGTTCGTGCTGCTGGTCGTGGGCCTCCAGGCCTTCGTCACGAACACCACCGGGACGTCCCTGTCGATCAGCTTCTTCCTGGGCATCGCGACCGGCCCGCTGATCGCCGACCTGCTCATGGCGCTGTCGCCGTCGGGGCGCGCCTCGCTGCGCCGGGAGGCGCCGCGCACCTTCGACCTGGCCCCGGACACCCGGACCTGGAAGGGGCGGCTGCCCAACCCGCTGAAGGTCCTGGACCGCAAGCAGCTGGGGTACACGAGCGCGGCGGCCGGTGTCTCCAGCGCGACGTTCGTGTTCTCCCCGGTGGCCATGACCGTGCTGATGGGCGAGATCGCCGGCGCGCGCATCAAGAACGGCTACCACCGGCTGACCTCGGTGATGTCGGTGCGCAACGGCACGACCGAGTCCACCTACATCGCCGAGACGCTGATCCCGCTGATCGCGCTGGGCCTGCCGCTCTCGCCGATGGCCGCCGGCCCGGCCGCGCCGCTGTTCAACGCGCCGCCCGTGTACACGGTGGACACCGAGACCGGTGCCACGAACAACCTGCACGACCTGCTGTCGGGCGGCGAGTTCCTGGTGTACGGGCTGCTGGGCGTGGCGCTGGCGTCGGCCGTGGCGTACCCCTTCGCGATGACCTACGCGCACCGCGCCGCCTCGTTCGTGATGCGCAAGGTCTCCCACGAGGCGATCATCGGCGCCTTCGCCGGTCTGATCATGGTGATCTGCCTGTACGAGGGCGGGCTGCTCGCGGTCGGCGTCACCCTCACGGTGGGCCTGGTCGGAGGGCTCCTGAACAAGTTCCTCAACATGCACACGGGTGTGCAGTTCATGGGCTTCTACGTGGCGGTCCTGACCGTCCCGGCCCTGCTGGCCCTGGTCGGCTGAGGGGTTCGGTCCGCAGGCCCCGGTCGCGATCACGCGGCCGGGGCCCCCGCATGCCCGGCTGCCGGCCCGGGGCGGCGCCGGGACCGGGGCCGCGGACACGTGGACGGCGGCCCGGGCGGGCGGGGCGGGTCGTTCCCGTCCGCGCGCCGTGTCAGGCTTGTCCCTCCGGGG
Source organism: Nocardiopsis sp. NPDC006198 (assembly GCF_040613895.1). Classification (NCBI taxonomy): domain Bacteria; kingdom Bacillati; phylum Actinomycetota; class Actinomycetes; order Streptosporangiales; family Nocardiopsidaceae; genus Nocardiopsis; species Nocardiopsis sp. NPDC006198. Next base: position 93,653 of record NZ_JBEXSY010000018.1, read on the forward strand.
AGGCGCGTCCCGCGCGGCGGGCCCCTCCCCGAGGCCGTGGAGCGTCGTACCTGAGGAGGGGCCCGTATGGGCGAGGACCGCATGCAGATCGGTGAGGTCGCCGAGCGCACGGGGCTGTCGCTGCGTACGATCCGCTACTACGGGGAGGTCGGGCTGGTGGAGCCGTCGGCGCGCTCCAAGGGCGGGTTCCGCCTCTACACCGGCGCCGACGTCGAACGCCTGCTCCTCGTCAAGCGGATGAAGCCGCTGGAGTTCAGCCTGGAGGAGATGCGCGACCTGCTCGGCGCCTTCGACGCCCTGGAGGCCGGCGGGGTGACGCCGGACGAGCGCGCCGGCCTGCTGGCCCGTCTTGACGCCTTCGGCGAGGCTGCGGCGGAGCGCTGCCGGGTCCTGCGCGAGCGCCTGGACATGGCGGAGGAGTTCGCCGGACGCCTCCGCGACCAGCGCGCCAGGCTCGACGGCGGCGCGTGAGGCCGCTCCACCGCGGGGCCGGGCCGCCCGTCGCCCCGTGAGTTCGGGCGGGCCGCGCCGCCCATGGGGCCGCGGCGCCTGCGGCACCGGGCGTCCGGCGCGGCCGCCGTCCCCCTCCTGCCTCCAGGCCGTGCCGGTGACACACTCCCGTCGCGTGGGGCGTGGGGCGTGGGGCGTGGGGCGTGGGGCGTGGGGCGTGGGGCGTGGGGCGTGGGGCGTGGGGCGTGGGGCGTGGGGCGTGGGGCGTGGGGCGGTAGGGACAGCGGGTGGCGGTGTGAGGGCCGTCTCAGTCCCGACACAGGATTCAACCCTTACGTGAGAGTAGAGTTGAGGCGAGCAGGGTCGCCGCGAGGAACCCCCGCGCGCGTTCGACCCGATCCCGGTGGATCCGGACCGCCTGCCGCCGCGCGCCGACCCGGGCCCCTGCCGTCCGGCGCACCGCCCCCGCGCGCCGATGCCGCACCCCAGACCTGCACGCAGCGGTCCGCGCCGCGGGCCGCCCGAATCGGACGGGTTCCATGAATCTGCCTGTGAAGAACCCCTCGAGGGCTCTGTTGTCGAAACTCCCCGGCGGCGCCCAGCTGCGTGCCGACGTGATGGCCGGACTGGTCGTCGCGCTGGCGCTGATCCCCGAGGCCATCGCCTTCTCCATCATCGCGGGGGTCGACCCCCGCGTGGGCCTGTACGCCTCCTTCGTCATGGCCGTGTCCATCGCCTTCCTGGGCGGGCGGCCGGCGATGATCTCCGCCGCCACGGGGGCCATGGCCCTGGTGGCCGCGCCGCTGTCGATGGAGCACGGCGTCGACCACCTCATCGCCGCCACCATCCTGGCCGGGGTCGTCCAGGTCGCCCTGGGCCTGCTCGGCGTCGCCAAGCTGATGAGGTTCGTGCCGCCCAGCGTGATGACGGGGTTCATCAACGCCCTGGCCGTCCTCATCTTCCTGGCCCAGATGCCGCACCTGGTCGGGGTCGGCGTACCGGTCTACGTGATGGTCGCCGTGGGACTGGGCATCATCTTCGGGCTGCCGCTGCTCACCAAGGCCGTCCCGGCCCCGCTGGTCGCCATCGTCGTGCTCACCGTGGCCGCGATCGGCCTGGGCATCCCCGGCCGGACGGTCGGCGACATGGGGCAGCTGCCCGACACCCTCCCGGTCCCGCTGATCCCGGACGTGCCCTTCACCCTGGACACGCTCGTCCTCATCGCGCCCTACTCCCTGACCCTCGCCCTGGTGGGGCTGATGGAGTCGCTGATGACCGCCAAGGTCGTCGACGACCAGACCGGGACCACCTCCAACCACGCGCGCGAGGCCCGCGGACAGGGCATCGCCAACGTCCTGGTCGGCTTCTTCGGCGGCATGGCCGGCTGCGCGATGATCGGCCAGACCATGATCAACGTCAGCTCCGGAGCCCGCACCCGCGTCTCGACGTTCCTGGCGGGGGCGTTCCTGCTCGTGCTGTGCGTCGGGCTGGGCGACCTCGTGGGGATGATCCCCATCGCCGCCCTGGTCGCGGTGATGGTGTTCGTGTCCGTCGTGACCTTCGACTGGCACAGCATCGCCCCCGGGACGGTCAGGAGGATGCCCTGGACCGAGACCCTGGTCATGGTCGTCACCGTCGCCGTGGTCGTGGCCACGCACAACCTGGCCCTGGGCGTGATCGTGGGCGTGGTCGTGTCGATGGTGACCTTCGCCGGAGGGGCCGCCATGCAGGCGGGCGTCACCAGCGTGCTGGACCCCGAGGGCGGCACACGCGTGTACTCGGTCAACGGCGAGGTGTTCTTCGCCTCCACCGGGGCGCTGGTCGACCGGTTCGACTACACCGAGGAGGGGGTGGAGAAGGTCGTGGTGGACATGACCGGGGCCCACGTGTGGGACTCCTCGGCGGTCGCCGCTCTGGACCAGGTGACCGAACGCTTCCGCAGACACGGCGTGGAGGTGGAGATCAACGGTCTCAACGAGCCCAGCGCACACCTGCACAAGGAGCTGTCGGGCAGGCTCCCCGCCGGGCACTGACCGGGCCCCGGAAGACGGACCCGTCCCGGGGCGGCGCCCCGGGACGGATCTCCGGGGGCGCCGCCGGACGGGCCGACGGTGTGGGTAACCTCGTGGACGTGGCCACGGCAACCGCGACGACGATGAGGCCGCTCTGGACCAGGGCGGTCCTCGTCGTGCTGTCGGCCCTGGGCCTCGTGGCCGTCCTGCTGTGCCATCCGCACGCGGCTCCGTCCGAGGCCTCCGCCGCCTCCCCGCCCACTGCGGGCGGGACGGCCGCACACGCGGCCCCAGTCCCCGACGCACCGCACGCCGACGGGCACGGCACCTGTGACGAGGACGCGGACGTCGTGGCCGACCAGCGCGGCGGGTCCCTCTCCGCGTCCGCCCTGCTGGGCCTCGGCGTCTTCGCGTTCGCCGGCCCGCTCCTCCCCGCGCCGCGCCCGGTCGGCGGCCACCGTCCGCCGCGGCGCCGCCGGGGGCTGCCCCTCGCGGGCACGAGAGCACTCGTGTCCCTGTGCGTCCGCCGGGTGTAGACCGGCCGAACGGCAGCACCTCCGAGCACGCGCGCCCGCGCGTCCGCCCGCGGCCCCTCGCGACCTGAGGAGCGCCGGGCCGGCGCGCCCGGCCGCACCTCGGGCACCGCCCCCGGACCTTCGCCGACCCCGGCGCCGGTGCGGTGTCCGCGGCGCCCGCTCCGGAGGCGCCGCCGCCCCCGGCCCGCGGCCCGCGCCGCGCAGGCCGCGACGACGCCTTCTGTTCCGCAGCGCTCCACGGAGCGCGCCACCCCATGACGAGGCCGACATGGACGACCACCGCCCCCGAGGACCGCGCGGAGCACGCCGCAGGGGGAGGCCGGCGTGACCGCGCCCGACGCGGCCGGCCCGAACACGCCGAGGGCCCCTGCCGGGGCCCGGCGGCGGTCGGCGGCGCGCCCGCGACCGAAGCCCGCCCGGCTGCGGCTCCTGCTGACGGCCGCGCTCGTGCTGGGCGTGGGCGCGATGCACACGCTCGGGCACGTGTCCGAGGGCCACCACGGCGGCGGACCCGCGCCGACGGCCGTGGCCGCGTGGCAGGGCGGTGCCGCCGACGCCGACGCGTCCCCGGCGGCCGCCGTCCCGGAGCGGGCGGCGCCCGGCCCCGGCGTCACCGAGCCCCCGCCCACGGACCCCACGCTGATGTGCCTGGCGGTCCTCGGCCTGGCGGCCGTCCTCCTGGGGGTCGCCACGGTGGCGTTCGCCCGGTGGCCCGGAACGCCCTCGCGCACACCGCCGTCGGTCCGGCGGTCGGCCGGGCCCCTGCGCCGGCCCCCCGACCCGCCCTCTCTCGCCCGGTTGCAGGTGCTCCGCATATAGGAGCCACGCGGACGGCGCCCGCGGAACCCGGTGCGCCGTCCGGCCGACACCTCTGCAGCGACGCCGCGCCGGCCCGGTCCGGGCGCGCGGCGACAGGACCACACGGAAGAGAGAAGGACCGACCATGACCGAGAACAAGCGCACCCTCGCCTCGGCGGCGGCCGCGGTCGCCGCAGCCCTGCTCCTGGCCTCGTGCGGCGGAACCGGCGACGGCCCGTCGCCGGAGGCGGCCGACCGGGGCGCGGCAGCGTTCAACGGGGCGGACGTGGAGTTCGCCCGGATGATGATCCCGCACCACCGCCAGGCCGTGGAGATGTCGGAGCTGGCCGAGGCGCGGGCGGGTGAGGACGTCCGTGCGCTGGCGGAGGAGATCGAGGCGGCGCAGGGGCCGGAGATCGACAGGATGAACGGCCTGCTGGAGTCGTGGGGCGAGGACACCGGCGCCGGGGACCACGCGGGCATGGACGGCATGCTGTCGCAGGAGCAGATGGCCGAACTGGAGCGGGCCGGGGGCGGGGCCTTCGACACCCTGTTCCTGGAGCTGATGGTCCTCCACCACGAGGGGGCCGTCGCGATGGCCGAGACCGAGCTGGAGGAGGGCGCCGACCCCGAGGCCCGGGAGCTGGCGCAGGAGATCGTCGACGCGCAGCGGTCCGAGATCGAGCTGATGGAGACCATGCTCGGCGGCGCCGGTGGCGGCGACCGGGACGAGTCCTCCGGGAGCGGGGAGCACGGCGGTCACTGACCGCGTCCACGCGGGCGCCGGGCGACCGGCCCGGCGCCCGATCGGCTTTCGGAGGAATCGGTGGGAAGAGTGAGTACGAGACAGAGGACGCGGCTGTCGGCCGCGACGGCGGTCCTGGCGGTCATGGCGGCCGGGTGCGCGGCGGAGGGGCAGGAGGGGGCCGACCGTTCGTCCGGGACGGCCGCGGCAGGCGTCGCGCTGCCCGGGGAGGTGTCGCACGTGCACGCCGTGGACGTCGATCCCGAGAGCGGCGACATCCTGGTCGCCACCCACGAGGGCCTCTACGTCCTGCCCGCCCCGGGCACGGGGGACGGGGCCGCCGAGGCGCGCAGGGTCGGTCCGGCCATCGACCTGATGGGGTTCGCGGTCGCCGGACCGGGGCGCTACGTGGCGAGCGGACACCCCCGTCCGGGGGTGGACATGCCCGACCCGGTGGGCCTGATCGAGTCCCGCGACGGCGGGTCGACCTGGCAGGCGCTGTCGAGGGCGGGGCGGTCGGACTTCCACGCCCTGGCCGCGACGCCCGACAGGGTGGTCGGGTTCGACGGCGCCCTGCGCGCGACGGAGGACGGCACCACGTGGGAGGCACTCGACGAGGGCGTCGAACCGTTCTCCCTGGGGGTGGCCGACGACGGCCGGACCGTCGTGGCGACCACGCGGGGCGGGCTGGTGCGCTCGACCGACGGCGGGTCCGGATTCTCCGCCGTCGACGGGGCGCCGCTGCTGGCGCTGGTCGACTGGGTCCCGGGGACGGACACCGTTCTCGGGGTCGCGCCGGACGGCGGCGTCCACCGCAGTGAGGACGCCGGCGCGTCGTGGGAGCCGGCCGGACGGATCGACGGCGGGGCGCAGGCGCTCCACGCCGATGCCGACCAGGTCGTCGCGGTGGCCGGTGACCGGGTGGTCCGGTCCACCGACGGCGGTTCCGTCTTCGGTTCCTGGTGAGGGCAGGGGGCCGCGGTCGCACGCGCGGCGACCGCGGCCCCCGTCCCCCGCGGCCCGGCCCCTCCGCCGCCCCGTCCCCCTCGACCGGGGTCCGCGCTCCGTGGCCCCGGGACCGGCGTCCGGGGCCGGTGGGGCCCTTCGGGACAGCCCGGCCCCGGGGCCCGTGCCCTGTGCGGGAGGAGCGGCCGCGGGCCGGGCCCCGGCCCGCGCCCTACAGGTACAGGCCCGCGCCCGTCCACGCGGTCCCGTGCCCGGGCAGGCCGGCGGGCACGTCCTCCGGGGCGAGCGTGCGCAGCACGTCCCCGTCGCCCAGGTCCAGCCCCGCCACCCGCTCCGCCTGGGCGCGGGCCGTCCGCTCGAAGAGGTCCTCCGCCAGACGGGCGTTGGACGGGGACTCCGGCCGCCCCCGCAGCAGCAGTCCGCGCACGGCCCCGGCGGTACCCGGGGCCAGGCGGAACCCCGCCTCCCGGGCGAGCCCGGAGAACACCTCCGCCAGGTCCTCCTCGGACAGGTCGGCGAAGCGCAGCCTCCGCGTGAACAGCGCGTCGAGCTCCGGGCGCGCTTCCAGCAGGCCCGGGAGCCCCTCCGCGGAGCCGGACACGACCACCATCAGGTCGTGCCGGTGCACACCCGTCAGGTGCACCAGTTCCCGCACCGCCTCGTCCACCGACGCGTCGGCGCCGGGTCGGGCCAGCACCGTGTGCGCCTCCGCCAGGAACAGCACCCCGCCCAGCGCCGACCGCACCGCCGACGCGGTCAGCTGTGCGCTCTGCCCGGGCATCGCCCCCAGCAGTTCCTCCCGTCCCACCCGCACGACATGTCCCGACGACAGCAGCCCGCGGCGGCCGCACACCGCTCCGGCGAGCTCGGCGAACGTCGCCCGCCCGGTACCCGCGGGGCCGAGGAGCGCCATGTGGTCGATCGCGCCCGACACGGTGATCCCCGCGGAGCGGCGGGCCTCCTCCACCCCGGCCCGCGCGTCCAGCGCGCGCAGCTCCCGCCGGGCCGCCTCCTGGCCCACGAGCCGCTCGGCGGAGGCCAGGGGGTCCTCCTGCGCGGGGGCGCCGACCCGGGCGCCCGCGCTCAGGGGGAGGTCGCAGGGCAGCAGCTCGCGCAACTCGTCGGCCGACCGCTTCCGGCCGTCGGTGATGCGCTCGGCCTGCAGGGCCGTCGCACGCTCCAGGAGGTTGCGCACCAGCCGCGCGTTGCCGAACGCGTGGTCGCGCCCCGTGGCCCGCAGCAGGCGGCGCACCCGGTCGGCCGTGCCCGAGCCGAGCGCGAACCCGGCCTCGCGCGCCATGACCCCGAAGATCTCCGCGAGCTCGTCGTCGGTGTAGTCGGGGAAGGAGAGGTGACGCGGGAACCGCGACGCCAGGCCGGGGTTGGAGGAGAGGAACCGCGCCATCTCCTCCGGGTACCCGGCCACCACCACGACGAGGTCGTCGCGGTGGTCCTCCACCAGGCGCAGCAGCGTCGCGACCGCCTCGGCCCCGTAGTCGTTGGTCGAGGTCGAGGAGGTGAGCGCGTACGCCTCGTCGACGAACAGCACCCCGCCCAGCGCGCCGCGCACCACACGCTCCACCTTCGGCGCCGTCTGCCCGATGTACTCGCCCACCAGGTCGCCGCGAGAGACGTCGACCAGGTGCCCGGACGACAGCAGGCCCAGTTTCGCGTAGACCGCGCCGAGCATCCGGGCGACCATCGTCTTGGCCGTGCCCGGGCTGCCGGTGAACACCATGTGCCGTGCCGGCGCGGACACCGGGACCCCGGAGGCGGCGCGCAGCCGGTCGGCCTCGGCCTCGGCCGCGTACAGCCGCACCTCCCGCTTGACCGCCTCCAGGCCGACGAGCGCGTCCAGCTCGGCCAGCGGGTCCTCCGGGACCCTCGACGTCCCCCGTCCGACGGGGACCGCGGCGACCGACTCCGGGGTCTCGGGCAGGTCCTCGGCCAGCAGGCGGCGCAGCCGGTCGGTCTCGCCGTCCGAGGCGTCGGAGCCCGCCCCCAGACCCGCCGGAGAACCGGCGGGCGAGGCCGCCACCCGGACCGCCTGCCGCGACAGGGCGCGGTCCAGCAGCATCCGGGCCGTGCGGGCGCCGGCGGAACCGCGGCCGCGCGCGAGGCGTTCCAGCAGCCTCCCGGCCTTGGCCACGGTTTCCGGGTCGGCCTCCAGGCCCCCGTCCTCCACCATGGCGGCGAAGATCGCGGTGAGCTCCCCGCCGGTCGGCTCGCCGAACGACAGCCGTCGGCCGATCCGGGCGGCCAGCCGCGGGTGGGCCGACAGCAGGCGGCCGAGGGACTGCTCGGTGTCGGCGAACACCACCACCAGTTCGTCGGCGTGCTCGTCCATCTTGCGCGCCAGCGCCGCCAGCGCGTCGGCACCCGGGTTGCGCCCGCTCTCGGTCCCGGCCAGCGCCGCCGCCTCGTCCACGAGCAGCACGCCGCCCAGGGCGCCGCGCACCACCTGCGCGACCCGCTCGGCCACGCCGCCGGAGTGGTCGGCCACCAGGTCGGCCCGTCCCACCTCGGTCACCCGGCCCGTGCGCAGCAGTCCCGCGTCCGCGTAGAGCGACCCGATGATCCCGGCCACCGTGGACCTGCCCGTGCCGGGGGACCCGGCGAACACCATGTGCCTGCCGGGGGCGGCGACCGACAGCCCGGCGTGTGCCCGGCGGCGCGCGGTCTCGGCCTCGGCGGCCACGGCCCGGACCTCCCGCTTGACCTCCTCCAGGCCGACCAGCGCGTCCAACCGCTCCAGCGGGGTGGGGCCGAGGGCCGGGTCCGCGGTGCGCGGCCGCGCGGCCTGCTCCGGCCCGTCCGTGCCGGGCAGCCCCGGAACGGTCACGGGCGTGCTCGGCGGCCGGCAGTAGCGGCGCAGGTCGGTCTGGAACCCGCTGACCGGAAGGGGGCTGCTGAACCGGTTGGACTTGCGCACCTCGTTGCCGCTGGAGCTCAGGGCCAGCGCGCAGCGCGTGCCCATGTCCAGCCAGGTCCGGCAGGTGTCGGCCTCCCCGGCCACGACGCCCTGCCACAGCCAGGTGCGCACCCGGTCCTGCCACGCGGACAGGTCGAACGCCTTCCTGCGCCCGGCGAAGTCCGCCGACAGCTCCCGGTACTCGCCGGGGTCGAGGAGGGAGCTGGTCATCGGCGGCAGGCCGTACAGGCGCAGGCCCAGGCACAGGTCCACCAGGGTGTCGGACAGCGACGGGACGTTGTGTGCGACCGCGGCCAGCCGCGCGTGCGCGGGGGCGAACCTCTCGTGGGCCCAGGCCAGGAACCGCGCGGGCGGCGCGAACTCGGGGATGCGCGGGAAGTGCTCGGCGTCGATCGCCGCCGCCCAGGTGGTCCGCAGGTCGCGGGGGCTCGCCGACATGTCGAACTCCAGGTCGGCGGGGTGCGCGGCACGCCGGTCGAGCAGGTCTCGCCAGGCCCGGCGGCGCTCCTCCCAGGGCTCGACGCCCTCGGCTGCGTCCAGGACGTCGCCGATGAGGGCGAAGGCGGTGCGGCGGTGCTCCCGCTCCTTGGCCACCTCGATCAGGCCGTAGCACGGCGGCATGGTCAGGGTGTCCAGGAGCCACTGGTGGGACTGCGACGTCAGGTTGTCCGCGGTGGAGTGGCGGCCGATGAGGATGGAGGGCATGCGCGAGCTGCTGCCGCCGACGACCCGCAGCGGTCCCTGGAGGGTGACCAGGTGGTCGACGACGTCGCCCCGGAGGCGCTTGTGCCGCTGCTGCTCCGTCCCGGAGGGCTGCCCGGGCGGGAACTCCCGGCCGCGCGGGTCCTCGATGACCAGGTCGAACAGCTCCACGAGTTCGTCGACGAGCCGGTTCGGCACCCGCCACGGCCCGTACTCGTAGATGTCGAGGACGGGTTCGTCGGTGAGCAGCAGTTCCAGGTGCTCGGGCAGACGGATCGCCGACACACGGACTCCTTCGGGGGAGGGGGCGGGACAGGCGTTGACGCCGTGTGAGGATACGGTCCTGGTTACCGGGGACGACAGACATTTTCCGCCTGTGCCGGGGCGGCGACCCCGCCCGCGGCCGCCCGTGCGGCACCGCCCGGACGGGAGCGCCCGCGGCCCGCTGCGGCTGTACCCCCCGAGGGTACGGTCCGGCCCTCCGCGGTCCCGCGCGGGCGGGGGAGGGACCCCCGCCCGCGCGTGCTCACCGGGGCCGGGTCACTCCTCGTCGGACTCCTCTTCCTCCTCCTCGGCCTGCTCCTCCCCGTCGGAGTCCTCGCCGATCCCGTCCACGACCTCGGACACCACGTAACCCGCGGCCAGGCCGCCCACGACACCCGCGGCGGCCCCGCCGACGACGCCGAGCATGCCGCCGCCGCGCTCCTCTTCCTCCTCGTGGTACCGCTCCCCGTAACCGTGGTGCTGTCCGCCGAACAGCTCGCGGTGGCGCCCGAGCGACTCCTCGATCCAGGAGTCCAGCGTCCCCGCCCAGTCCAGGCGGTCGGCGTCGTGGTGCCCGACACGGAACCCGCTGTGCACCTCCCCGCCCTCGGAGAACATCCCGCCGCGGCGGTCGAACTCCACCACCGCCGACACGCCCTCCGGGTCGGGGACGAGCGCGATCTCGACCTCGCCGATCTCGTGGGCGTACCGCTCGGAGGGGTGGAACTCGAACTCCTGGAAGAACGGGTACTCCTGCGCCGTCCCCGCCAGGTAGCCGCCCTCCACACCGGTGGACCCGAGCCCGAACCCCAGCTGGGCCAGACCCTCCAGCACGCGCTCCTGCACGGGCAGCGGATGGACGTGCAGCCGGTCCAGGTCGCCCTTGTCGGAGGCGCCGTCGACCACGACCTCGGTGCGCAGGCCCACCAGGACGCCCGGCAGGGGCCCGCCCCCGGCCTCGGTGAGCGGTGTCTGCCACGGGATGCCGAAGGCGAAGGGGACGGACAGGGTCTCCCCGGCGGCCAACCGGACCCCCGAGGCCACCGGGACCCGGGCGAACTCCACGCCCTCGTGCTCGTCGCCGTCCTGGGCGCTGACGACCAGGGCCAGGACGATCTCCGCGATCTCGGCGTCCCCGTCCCCGCCGCTCAGCTCGACGCGCCCCTCCAGGGCGGAGCCGGGACGGGTGTGGGGGTTCTCGACGACGGTGTCGATGCTGAGCCCGCCGATACCGAAGGCCGCGAGCAGACGTTTGAAGACCATGGATTTCCTTCCGGGAGGGCCGCGTGCGTGGGATCGCCCGCGGGCGCGGGCGCCGAACGGCTCGTCACGTCCTGCGAACGCGGGACCTCCCGGCCCGGTTCCGCCGGGGGAGCGGCGCTTCCGGGGACCGCCGCTTCGGGGACGTCCCAAATGGGAACGGGGCGGCGGCCGGGGCGCGCGGACCACGCGCGACCTGGGCGCCGCCCCGTTCCCGTGCGGTGGGAAGACGGTGGAGGAGCCGGACCGGAAACCGCGGCGCCCGGAGCCCTCCCGGACGGCCGTGCCGGCAGGAGGGCGGACGCGCCCCCGCGGCCCCGGGGGTTCCGGGCGCGGACCTGATCCCGCCGGAGCGGTCGGCCGTCGGCCGGGCGTGCCGGGCCGACGCCTACGCCCCGATCCGCTCACGCGTGCCGGCCGACCGGAGCAGGGCCTCCGTGCTTGCCTCCGGACGGAGGTCGAGCCGGCGCAGCAGCTGCGCGTTCAGGGCGACCACGACCGTCGACAGCGACATCAGCACGGCGCCCACGGCCATCGGCAGCACGAATCCGACGGGGGCGAGCACACCAGCGGCCAGCGGCACCGACACCAGGTTGTACCCGGCGGCCCACCACAGGTTCTGCCGCATCTTCCGGTACCCCGCCCACGACAGCTCGATCACCGACAGGACCGAACGCGGGTCGTCGCTGGCCAGGATCACCCCGGCCGAGGCGATCGCGACGTCGGTCCCCGCGCCGATCGCCAGCCCGACGTCGGCCCGGGCGAGCGCCGGGGCGTCGTTGACGCCGTCCCCGACCATGACGACCTTGCGCCCCCCGTGCTGGAGCTCGGCGACCTTGGCCCCCTTGTCCTCGGGCCTGACACCGGCGAAGACCTGGTCGATGCCCAGTTCGGCGGCGACGGAGTTCGCGACCGCCTCGGCGTCCCCGGTGATCATGACGACCCTGACGCCGAGCGAGTGCAGGGCCTGCACCGCCTGCCGGGACTCCTCCCGGACCTCGTCGGCCAGGGCGAGCGCGCCGACGACCTCCCCGTCGGACAGCACGTGCAGGATGATCGCGCCCCGGTCCTTCCAGGTGTGCGCGACCGCCATCTCCTCGGCGCCGTGCGCCTCCAGCATGCCGGGACCGCCCACGTCGACCCTTCGGCCCCGGACGGTGCCGGAGACGCCCACGGCGGTGGAGGCGCGGAAGTCGGTGGCCCGGGGCACGTCGACGCCCCTGCGGCGCGCGGCGGCCACGACGGCCCTGGCGAGGGGGTGTTCGCTGTCGGCCTCCACGGCGGCGGCCAGGGCCAGGAGCTCGTCCTCGCCGAGCCCGGCGCCGGGGGCGATGTCGGTGACGGTGGGCTCGCCCTTGGTCAGGGTGCCGGTCTTGTCGAAGAGGACGGTGTCGGCGGTGCGCATGCTCTCCAGCGCCATGCGGTCCTTGACCAGGACGCCGCCCCTGGCGGCCCGCTCCGTGGCGATGGAGACCACCAGCGGGATGGCCAGACCGAGGGCGTGGGGGCAGGCGATGACCAGCACGGTGATGGTGCGGACCAGGGCGTCGTCGGGCGACCCCAGGACCGACCAGGCGATGAGGGTGAGGACCGCCGCTCCCAGCGCGAACCAGAACAGCCAGGCCGCGGCCCTGTCCGCGAGGCGCTGCGCGCGCGACGAGGAGCTCTGGGCGTCGGAGACCAGGCGCTGGATGCCGGCGAGCGCGGTGTCCTCGCCCACGGCGGTGATCCGCACCCGCAGCGCCGTGTCCGTGGCGACGGTCCCGGCGACGACGTGGTCCCCGGGGCCCCGGCTCACGGGGCGGGACTCGCCGGTGATCATCGACTCGTCGACGTCCGCGGTGCCCTCCGTGACCAGGCCGTCCGCGGGGACCCGTCCGCCGGGGCGGACGACGACCGTGTCACCGAGGACCAGGTCGGCGGGGGCGACGGTGACCACCTCGTCGCCGACGACCTTCTCCGCCTCGTCGGGCAGCAGCGCGGCCAGGGACTCCAGCGCGGACGAGGTCTGTGCCAGCGAGCGCATCTCGATCCAGTGGCCGAGGAGCATGATCACGACGAGCAGGGCCAGCTCCCACCAGAAGTCCAGCTCGTGGGAGAGGACGCCCAGGCTCGCCCCCCAGGAGGAGAAGAAGGCCACGGTGATGGCCAGGGCGATCAGCAGCATCATGCCCGGCCGGAGAGCCCTGATCTCGTCGACCGCGCCCGTCAGGAACGGGCGGCCGCCCCAGAGGTACATGACGGTGCCGAGCACGGGTGAGACCCATCCGGCGCCGGGGAACTCCGGAACCGGGTAGCCCGCGATGGAGGCGAACATCGTGCTCAGGCCGACCGTGGGAACGGCCAGGACCAGCATGATCCAGAACAGCCGCCGGAACTGGCCCACGTGGTCGCCGTGGCCCGCGTGCCCGGAGTGCCCTCCGTGTTCGGAGTGGTCTGAGGGTCCTGCGTGTCTGCTGTGGTCGGAGTGGTCGGACCCGGGGTGCCCGCCCTGCCCGTGCCCCGCGGGGGCGGAGTCGTCCGGGTGGTCGGAGTGGTCCGCGCGGGGTGCGCGGTCGTCGGGGGCGGCGTGCCCCGGGTGTTCCGAGGGGCCTGTGCGGTCGTGGTGCGGGTCGTGTTCTCGCGGTGTCTCGTCCATGGCGCCCACGGTATACCCCTAGGGGGTATGTGACAAGGAAAATGGTCCCGTGTTCCACCGTGTCGTTCCGGCCCGTGCCGTTCCGGAGGGGCCCGGGCCGGGCGGCCGGCCCGGGCCCCACGGCCTCCGCCCGTACGCCCATCCGGGCCGGGGCCCCGCCGCACCGGCGGCGCGCCTGGTCAGCGCGCCGGGCCGTCCGCACCGCCGGAGGGTCTCGGCCGCCGCTTGCGGAGCCGGCCGCACATGCCGAAGTGCCGCGGCCCGGGAAGCGGTTCGGTGCGCACCACGGCCGCCTCCGCCATGGCGCCGGGGTCGCCCCGCTCCAGCGAGGCCAGCTGCCGCCGGGTCAGCTCCGCCTCACGCTCCACCCCCTCGCGCCAGATCTCCCGCCACGCCTCCACCCGGGGGCGGACGATCTCCGCCGCGAGCCGGTGGAACTCCCGGAGGGCCTCCCCGCCGTCCTCCCCGGCCGCGGCGACGAGTTCCAGGTACCCCTCCACGGCGAGGTCGCGCCGGGCCCGGGCCAGCGCCGCCCGCTCCTCCTCCGGGGCGTCCTGGGAGAGGCGGGCGGCGGCCTCGTAGGCCGCGCGGTCGGCCAGCACCGCGCGCGGGAAGGTGAAGACGGCGTCGCCCGCCTCCGGGAGGCCCGCGTTCTGCATGACCGTGGTGATCTCCAGCCCGCCGTGGTTGACCAGGCGGTGCACCGTGCCCGGACCGAACCACAGGACCGTCCCGGGGGCCAGGGCGTCGGCGGCGCTCCCCTCCGGGGTGACGGTGTGGACCTCCCCGCGGCCGGCGACCACGACGTACGCCTCGGACGAGGCGGTGTGCACGTGGGGCGTGCCGCCGTGGAGCCCGTCCGCGGCCTCCCAGTCGTAGACCCGGAGGCTGCTGACGGCCGCCCCTCCGGGGAACCCCGGGACGGCGCTCACGGCGCGAACTCCGCCGCGAGGGCCCCGACCTCGTCGGAGGCGCACATCCGGTCGACGAACACCAGCCGGTGGCGCAGGTCCAGGACGCCGCCCGGTTCGAGGACGACCGTCTCGTCGAAGGACGGCGAGGGGCTGAACACGGGGAACGGCTCGGAGCGCACGAACCACCGGATGGGCGCCGCGCCGCTCGACGTCCCCGCGAAGCAGAGGACGGTCGCCCCGCCGTCGATCTCGTCGTGCTGTCCGGTCAGGGCGATCCAGTCGGACCGGGTGCCCATGACGTCGCCCCCGGTGACCCCCGTCGCGCTCACCACGTCGCACCCCGTCCACGACCGCGGACCGCGCCAGAACAGCCCGGTGTAGCCCGCGGCGTCGCGGCCGTGCGTGGTGGGGCTGCCCAGTTCGAGGGCGCTGCCGCGCACGTTGGTCAGCGAGGTCGCGAAGTCCAGGGCCCAGATCCCCCGGGCGGGGTCCGCGGCGTGGAAGCGGTGCGTGCGCCTCTCCCCGATCCACCGCTCTCCGGTCGAGGTCGTCCAGGCGAGGCTCTCGGTGAACGCGGCCTCGCCGTCGCCCTCGACCACGGCCTCGAAGCGCTCGTGGCGGATCGTCCCGACGTTGTCGAGCCGCTGGTAGCCGCTGCCGCGCACGAAGGTCGGCCCGCCCCAGAAGTTCTGCCCGGAGACGTGGGACCAGGTCATCTGCAGGCCCTTGTGCCAGCGGTGGTCCCACGGCCGCACGGCCGTCAGGGGGGCGCCGCCGAGGGTGCGGAGCGGGTGGAGGAAGGGTTTGGGGGCCTCGACCGCCGGGGCGTCGGGCCGCAGGACGTAGCGGGCGATCTCGGTTCCCGCCGCCGTGACGGTGAGCGCGTCGGGGTCTCTGGACAGGGTGATCGTGTCGGACACTGGTCCTCGCCTCGGGTCAGGTGAGGGCTGCCGCGGCCCTGGCCGCGTCGCCCCCGTGCATGGAGTGGTAGAAGCTGTCGTCCGGGGTCAGGTCCTGGCGCCGCACCGTCCCGCCGAGGAAGGCCGACCGGTACATGCCCGCGACGAGTTCGAGGGCCCGTCGCCCGTCGTGGCCGCCGGCGCGGGGCCGTTCGCCGCGCTCCATCGCGTCGAGGAGCGCCGCGAGCTGGATCCGGTGGGAACTCGGCACATCCTCCTGCGGCTGCCAGGACGCGCCCGACCCGGCCCGCGCGGCGTGCGGCGCGGGGGTCCAGCGCCAGTGGGTGTTGTCGTAGCCGTAGAGGTGCTCCAGCTCGACCGTGGCGTCCTCGAAGTCGAAGCGCAGGTAGCTGGTCTCCCGGGGCGAGAGCAGGCTGTTGACCACGGAGAGCGTGGCGCCGGACTCCAGCCGCACGATCGCCGACGACACGTCCTCCGTCCGGGTGGACCGCGCGAGGGTGGACATCGAGGCCGTCACCTCGGACCAGTCGCCGAGCAGCGAGAGCGCGAGGTCCATCTGGTGGATGCCGTGGCCCATGCTCGGGCCCCCGCCCTCGGTCTCCCACCGGCCGCGCCAGGGGACCTCGAAGTAGGCCGGGTCCCGGTACCAGAGCGTGTGGCACACCCCGACGAGGGGGCGGCCGAGGGTGCCCTCGGCGATGTGGCGGCGCAGGCGCTCGGCGCCGGATCCGAAGCGGTGCTGGAACACGTAGCTGGCGAAGGGGCCGGTCCCGCCCCCCTCGTGGGCGACGACCTCGTCGTACTCCGCGAGGGAGAGGGCGGGCGGCTTCTCGCACCACACCCAGGCCCCGGCGTCCAGGGCGGCGACGGCCGCGCCCTTGTGCGCGGAGGGCGGTGTGCAGACGATCACGAGGTCGGGGGACTCCGCCGCGAGCATGGCGTCGACGTCCGTGTACCTGCCGGGGACGCCGTGCTCGTCCGCCGCCGCCTCCACACGTGCTCCGTCGAGGTCGGCCAGTGCGGTCACGTCCACCCGGTCGCCCATGGCGGCGAGGGCGGGGAGGTGCCTGCCGGTGGCTATCGCGCCGCTGCCGACGACGGCCACACGGATCGGGGGTCTGGAACCGGTCACGGGTGCTCCTGGGGGGTCGGAGAAATAGTGAACGTTCACTTTTTGTGGCCCGGCCTAAGGTATGAGCGTTGGCGCCGCGCGTCAAGACCCTCTCCGCCCGCGAAAGAAGGCCAGATGTCCACGTCCGGGACGCCGCGTCGGCCCACCATCATGGAGGTCGCCCGCCTCGCGGGGGTCTCCCACCAGACCGTCTCCCGGTACCTGCGCTCCGAGGGCGGGCTCAAGGAGTCGACGCGGGAGCGCGTGGGCGCCGCGGTCAGGGAGCTCGGCTACCGGCCCAACCTCATCGCGCGGTCGATGCGCACCCGGCGGACCGGGCGCCTCGCGGTCCTGCTGCCCGGCCTGGGCTCCTTCAGCCCCGACCGCATGCTCGTCGGGGCCATCGCCGCCGCACGCGCGGCGGGGTTCGCCGTCGAGGTGCAGAGCGTGGACGGCGGTTCCGGCGCGCGCGCCGAACGGGTGCTCGAACTCGCCGACTCCGGGCAGGTGGAGGGCATCCTGTCCCTGGCCCCGGTCGTCCACGAGGGCGACCGGATGCCGGCCGGGGAAGTCCCCGTGGTCGTCTGCGCCGGGTACGACGACCAGATGCGCGGTATCGGCGAACTCGCGGACGGGTCGGTCGTCGCCGACCTTGTCGCGGGCCTGGCCGCGGTGGGGCACCGGCGGTTCCTGCACGTGTCGGGCTCGTTGCGGTTCGCCTCGGCCCGGGGGCGCAAGGAGACCTTCCTCCGGACGGTCGAGCGCCTCGGCCTGGAGTCCCACGGCGTGGTCGACGGCGACTGGTCGGCCGAATCCGGCCGCGACGCCGTGCGCTCCCTCGCCGAGGACAGCGGGGTCACCGCGGTGATCGCGGCCAACGACGTGGTCGCCGCGGGGGTGGTCCGCGGAGCCCTCGAACGCGGCTGGGGCGTGCCGGACGACCTCAGCGTGACGGGGTGGGACAACAACCCGGTGGGCGCCTACCTCTCCCCGGCGCTCACGACGGTCGACGTCGACCGGGAGCGGCTGGGCCGTGACGCCATGGAGCGCCTGGTCGCCTCGGTCCGGGGGACCGAGCCCGAACTGTCGGACGGGCCGCTCAACAGGATCGTCTGGCGCGAGTCCACCGGTCCGGCGCCGCCGCGGCCCCGGTAGGGCCGCGGCGGCGCGCCCCGCGACCGCTCAGCGGAAGGCGGCGGCGTTCTCCGAGGCCCACCGTCCGAACGGGGCCGCCGGGGAGCCGGTGACCAGCTCCACCGTGTCGTGGATCCTGAGCAGCTCGTCGTTGGTGTCGCCCCCCATCAGGTCGAGCACCGCGGACGCGGTCTCGTCCCCCATGAGCGGGGCCATCTCGCGGTGGGCCTCCCCGCGACCGGTCTCGACGAGTGTCAGCTCCCGGCCCAGGACGTCGGAGAGGGCCGCCAGCTGCTGCCGGGCCGTGACGAGCCCGGGGCCGGTCAGCGGGTACGTCCTGCCCCGGTGCCCCGGCTCGGTGAGCGCATGGAGGGCGACCGCCGCGATGTCCCCGGGGTGGACGGCGGGCAGCCCCGTGTCCGCGTACGGGACGCGGACCTCCCCGTGTTCGCGGATCGCCTCCGCCCACCAGAGGGCGTTGGACGCGAACTGCGTCGGACGCAGGATCGTCCAGTCCATCCCCGACGCCCGCAGCGACTCCTCCGCTGCGAGGTTCCGGCCCGCGGCGGGCAGGTGCGGATGGGTTCGGACGGTGATGGAGGACACGAGGACCACGTGCTCCACGCCTGCCCGCCGGGCGGCCCCGACGACCTCGGCGTCGTCCCCCAGGCCGGCCGGGAGGAACAGGGACCGCACGCCCTCCAGGGCCGGCCCGAGGAAGTCCGCGTCGGCGAGGTCCCCCTCGACCGCCTCCACGTCCCCGGGGAGGCCCGCGTTCGCGGCGTCACGTGTGAGGCCGCGCAGCCGGCCCGCGCCGCGTTCGGCCAGCTCCCTCAGGAGGACCCGTCCGATGTTCCCGGTGGCTCCGGTCACGAGGATCATGTGTGCGCTCTTCTCTTCCGCCGGGGTGTCCCGGGAGATGCTAGAACCTCGACTTTAGTTGAGGTCAAGGGTGCCGCCGGAGCCCGCCGGAGCCCGCCGGAGCCCGCCGGAGCCCGCCGGAGCCCGCCGGAGCCCGCCGGAGCCCGCCAGAGCCCGCCGGAGCCCGCCAGAGCCCGCCGGAGCCCGCCAGAGCCCGCCGGAGCCCCGCGGGCGCGGGTGGAGCGGCCCGGGCCCGGGGCCGCCCGCCGGTACGCGAGGGGTGTCATGGGATGATCCGCTCGCACCTGGGATTTCTGTGTCTCTTGGGATTATTGGGACTCTTGGTGTGCATGGAATGAAAGCGGTTGTCTGAGGGGGGCTTCATGGGGGTCGGGCGGTCACCGGGACAGGCATGGCTGTGGCCGCTCCTGGCAAGCGTGGTGCTGACCCACACCGCCCTCAACCTCGCCCGGCCGCTCATCTCCTACCGGACCATCGCCATCGGCGGGGACGCGGTGGCGGTCGGCCTGGTCACGGCCGCGTACGCCCTGCTCCCCCTGCTCATCGCGGTCCCCCTGGGCCGGGCGACGGACCGCTCCCGGCGCACCGCCTGGATCGTCGGGCTGGGGGCGCTCATCCTGGCCGTCGGCTGCGTGTTCCTGGCGGTCACGACGGGTCTGGTCTCCCTCGCGGTCGCCAGCACGGTGGTCGGCGTGGGCCACCTGCTGTGCATGGTCGCGGGCCAGGGGCTCATCGCGCGGTTCTCCCCGCCGGAGAACCTGGACCGCGACTTCGGCTGGTTCACGGCCGCCGCGTCGCTGGGCCAGCTCGTCGGCCCGCTGATCTCCGGCGCGGTCCTCGCCGACGCCTCCGGTCCGGCCCTGCTCTCCGCCACGTCGACGGCGCTCGTGATCGCCTGCGCCACCGCCGTCCTGGGCTTCCTGCCGATCCTCTTCCTGCTGCGCCTGCGCTCCCCGGCCCCCTCCGGGGGCGTCGCCCCCGGGCCCGTCCCGACCCTGTCCCTCCTGCGCAGGCCCGGTATGCCGTCCGCGCTCCTGGCCAGCCTGGCCCTGCTCTCGGCGGTGGACATCCTCACCGCGTACCTCCCGCTGATCGCCGAGAGCCGGGGCATCCCGCCCGTGCTCGTGGGGGTCCTGCTGAGCCTGAGGGCGGGGAGCTCCCTGCTCTCGCGGCTGATGCTCTCCCGCCTGCTCGCGCGCTGGTCGCGCAAGCAGCTGATCGTGGCCAGCACCGCCGTGGCCGCGCTCTCCCTGGCACTGGTCGCGGTGCCGAACGGCGGGCCGGTCGCCCTGGGGGCCGTGCTCGTCGCCGGTGGTTTCCTGCTGGGACTGGGGCAGCCCCTGACCATGGCGGAGGTCGCCACCGCGGCGCCGGCGCAGGGGAAGGGCGCGGCCCTGGCCCTGCGCATCTGGGGGAACCGGCTCGGCCAGGTGGCCATCCCCGCCGCCGCCGCGGCGATGGCGGGGACCGCCGGAGCGCCCGGGGCGCTGCTGTTCTCGGCCGCGGTCCTGTTGGCGGCGGCGGTCACGGCCGCCTGAGCGGGGCCCGCGGCGGGAAGCGCGTCCCGGGCCGGGCCGCCCCGCGCGGCACCGCCCCCACGCCTGCCGGGACGACGAGCGCGCGGCGGACGGAGCGCCGCCGCACGTGCGGGCCGCCTCCGCCCGTGTGCGCGAGGACGCCCTCGCGCACCCGCGGGAACTCCCGGCGGTCCGGACAGCGGTCGGCATGTGCCGTCCCGGTCCGCCGCCTGTCTATCCTTGTGGCCATGACCTCCCAGCCTTCGGAACCCTCTCCGCGCCCCGCCCCCACAGGAGGGCTCCGCGCCTCCCACGACGACCGGGAAGCGGTGGTGGAGCAGCTGCGCGACGCGGCGGCCGAGGGCCGCATCGACCTCGACGAGCTGGACTCGCGCCTGGAGCAGGCGCTGAGCTCCAAGACCCACGCGGAGCTGGCCGTCCTGACCGCCGACCTGCCCAGGCCGGAGTCCGCCGTGGACCTGCCGCCGCTGGAGCTCAACGGCGGCATGCACGGCGCGTCCCGGGGCCCGGGACGCTGGGAGGTCCCCGGGCACGTGATCGCCCACGGAGGCATGGGGGGCGTGAAGATCGACTTCTCCCGGGCCGAGTGCCGCCTCCCGGAGGTCGTGGTGGAGGCGTACGGTGAGGCGGCCGGTGTCACGATCGTCGTCCCCGACGGCTGGGCCGCGGAGACCGGCGGGATGAACCCCGGGCTCGGCGGCCTGAAGGACAAGACCACCCCCGACCGGCTTCCGGGAACCCCCTTGATCCGCCTCACCGGTTCCGGCGGCATGGCGGGGGTGGTCATCCGCCACCCCAACCGCTGGGAACGGCGCAAGCTGCAGGGCTGACCGGGGTCCGGGAAGAGCCCGGGGCCCACGCCGGTCTCCTGGCGCGGGCCCCGGGCCCGCCGGCGGCCGTCACGCCGTCGCGCCCGCGTGCCGCCGCCCGCCGTCCTGCCCCCACCGTCCTGCCGCGCGAGCCCGGGACCCGGAGGGGTCCGGGGCCGTCCGACCGCCACACGCGGGCAGTTCCCGGCAGGTCCGCCGCCCGCCGACCGGCTGGTATCGTGCCGAACCCGCTGATCCCCCCGGAACCGGGCACGCGATCGGGACGTGCGCGGCGCAGCGGACCACCGAACCACCGGACCGGCGCGGCGGCGGCCCCACCGGGGCGCGCCCCGGCCGTTCCGGTGCGAGAGACGAGGGACGGGGCCGACATGGCGGGCAGCGCGGAGGACCGGGTCGCCCCGGTCCCGGGGGAGGACGAGGCCCCGGAGGGGGGCAAGGCCCCGGGCCTGCTGGGGGAGGCGCTGGCGACCACCGTCCACCTCCGGCGCCCCCTGTACGGCTCCGCCCTGGCCGTGACGGCCCTGGCCGCCTGCGGCGTGGCCGCGATCGCCGTCCTGGGCCTCACCCTGACCTGGGACGCCTTCGAGCTCCTGCGGGAGCGCGTGCGGTCCAACCAGGAGGCAGAGGTCCCACCGTTCTCCGCCACGGGCGACATCGACGTCGTGTTCACGCTGAACGGGATGCTCGTGGTGTCCCTGCTGCTCCTGCTCGCGGCCGCGGTCCTCACCCTGCTGTACACCGCGCACGCCGTCGCCGTGCGGGACGCCCCGCCCGGCCGCGGGACCCCTCCCGCCGGCGGCCTGTGGCGGCGCGCCCGTCCGTACATGCTCCGCGTCCTCGCGACGCAGCTGGCCATCGGGCTGGGCGTCGTCGCCGCCGTCCTGGTGGGGGCCTTCCTGTTCGACTCCCTGGCGAGCGGCCTGATCCCCGGAATCGAGCGGCCGGGCGCCCCCTTCACCGGCTTCGGCGCGGCGGACTGGGCGGTGGGCCTGGGCCTGCCCCTCGCCGCCGGGGGCGTGGGCCCCTACCTCGTGGTCCGCCTCTCCCTCGCTCCCGCCGCCGTGGTGTTCGAGGACGTGCGGACGGCGGGGGCGCTGCGCCGCTCGTGGAGGCTGACGGGCGGCGCGCGGGCGGGGACCCTCGGCCTCTGGCTGCTGATCGCGGCTGCCGTCGCGATCGCGTTCACGCTCCTCCTGGTCGCGGCCTCGCCCCTCGCCGCCCCGGCGGGGGAGGCCATGATGCGGCTCAGCGACGGGAACAGGTTCACCACCGCGACCCTGGTCCACTACCTCCCGGCCGCGATCGCGCTCGTCCTGCTCCCCCTGGCGGTCGTGCCGCCGGTGGGGGCCGCGCTCCCCGTGCTCTACGCGCGCCTGCGCGCCCGCGAGGAGGGGCGGGCCCCGCACCCGGTCCCGCCGCCACCGTCTTGAGGCCCCCGGAGGGGGCGTCCGCGGCGGCGGAACCGCCGGGACGCCGGCCGGAGCCGCCGCCTCCGGCCGGGCAGCGGGTCAGCGGAGCGCGGCCGCTCCGGCGGCGAGCCGGGTGACGCGTTCCCAGTCCCCGTCCCGGACCGCGTCCGGCGGGGTGAGCCAGCTCCCGCCCACGCACGCCGCGTTGGGCGCCGCCAGGTAGTCGGGGGCGCTGTCGGCCGTGATCCCGCCGGTCGGGCAGAAGACGACGTCGGGGACCGGCCCGGCCACCGCCCGGAGGAACCCCGGACCCAGGACCGAGGCGGGGAAGGCCTTCTGCGCCAGGAACCCCTCCTCCCGGGCCGCCAGGACCTCGCTCACGGTCGCCACCCCGGGCAGGGCGGCGATCCCGCTCCGGGCGAGGTGCCGCAGCAGGCCCGGCGTGGTGCCCGGGGTGACGAGGAAGTCGGCCCCGGCCTCGACGGCGTCGTCCGCCTGGCGGGGCGTGAGCACCGTCCCGACCCCGACGAGCATGCCGGGCACCCCGCGGGCGACCGCGCGGACGGCGGCGAGGGCCCCGGGGGTGCGCAGGGTGAGCTCGACGATCCCCACACCGCCCGCCAGGAGCGCCTCCGCCAGGGGGACGGCCCGGCCGGGGTCCTCGACCGTGACCACGGGGATGACCGGAGAGCGGTCCAGGACGGTTTCCGTCGGCGTCACAGCGCGATCTCCTTGCCCAGCGCGAGGGTGTCCGCGGAGTCGATGACCCCGTACCAGTGGGCCACGAGCCCGGTGAAGAGCCCGTCGGCGACGAGCTCCCCGGGGAAGATCCCCGCCTCCATCAGCCGGGGGACCACGTCCGCCGCGCGCCTGCGATCGGGCAGCAGTCCGGCCAGGGTGGCGGCCAGGGGGTCCTCCACCCGGGGGCCGGCCGCGGCGACGTGGTGCATCCAGGCCGCCACCGCCAGGGCGCTCCAGCGGGGCTCGCCTCCCCGGTCCAGCACCGCCCGGACCGTGGGGAGCAGGCGCGGCCCGATCTTCTGGGAGCCGTCGGCCGCGACCTTGGCGGTCGTGTGGCCCAGGGCGGGGTTGGCGAACCGGGCCAGGACCGACTCCGCGTAGGCGGGGCCGTCGAGGCCGTCCGGCAGGCGCAGCGAGGGCAGGGCCTCCTCGTGGACGAGCCGGTGCGCCGCCTCCGCCGCGACGGGGTCCGCCGCGCACGCGGCGATGGTGCGGTGCCCGAGGGCGAGCCCCAGGTAGGCCAGCAGCGAGTGGCCGGCGTTGAGGACGCGGAGCTTGGCCTCCTCCCAGGGGCGGACGTCGCCGGTCAGGAGAGCCCCCGCGCGCTCCCACGGGGGGCGGGCCGCCGCGAAGCGGTCCTCGACCACCCACTGGCGGAAGGGCTCGGCGATCACGGCGGCCTCGTCGCGCAGGCCCAGGGCCCCCTCGACCAGGTCGAGGTCCTCCGCGGTGGTCGCCGGGACCATCCGGTCGACCATCGTGTCGGGGAAGGAGACCGACTCCGCCGTCCAGGCCCGCAGCCGCTCGCCCTCGGCCCCGGGCAGGGCGTCGGCGAAGTCCGCGACCAGCGACCCCAGACGGTCCCCGTTCCCGGACAGGTTGTCGCAGGAGACCACGGAGACCGGGCCCGCGTCGCGGAGCATGCGCAGCTGGAGGCCCCGCGCGATCCGGCCGACCGCGGTGAGCGGGGGAGCGCCCTCCAGGTCCGCGCGCACCGCCGGGTCCCGCACGTCCAGGCGCCCGGTCAGGGGGTCGGCCCGGTAGCCCTTCTCGGTGACGGTGAGGGTCACGACCCGGGTGCCCGGGGCCGCGACGCGCTCCACCACGGCCAGGGGGGCGCGAGGCCCGGCGAGCGTCTCGGTGACGGCGGAGACCACGCGGGAGGCCCCGCTCCCCGGGCCGCGCTCCGTGACGGTGAACAGCCCGTCCTGCGGGGCCATCTGCTCCCACACGCGCGCCGAGCGCCCGGTCACCGCGCTGATCCCCCAGGAGGTGTCCCCGGTGGCCAGCATGGCGTCCTCGGTGTAGACGGCCGTGTGGGCACGGAAGAAGGCCCCCGCGCCGAGGTGGACCACCCCGGTGCGCAGGGCGTCGCGGTCCAGGGACGGGGAGTGCCCGGAGCGGACGAGCGAGTCCGGGGTCAGTCTGCTCATCGCCGTGCTCCCGTCCGCGCGGCGTGGGCGCGCGCCTGCTCCAGGGTGGGGAGCAGCCCCGTCCCGCCGCGGCCGCCCACGTTGAGGCTGGCGGCGGCCGCGGCGAGCCGGGCGGCGTCCGCGAACCCGTCGCCCAGGACCATGCGCGCGGCCAGGGTTCCCAGGAACGCGTCCCCGGCGCCGGTCTGGTCCAGGACCACGGGCGCCGGGACCGCGTCGACCCAGGTCTCGCCCTCCGCGGTGGCCAGGTGCACGCCGCGCGAGCCGCACGTCACCGCGACGTGCCGGGTCCCCGACTCCAGGAGGCGCCGGGCGGCCTCCGCCGGGGAGGCGCTCCGCAGCAGGGACGAGGTCTCCCCCGGATGGGAGGGGGTGACGAGGTGGGCGAGGGGCGCGAACTCGGCCAGGACCGCGGCCGCGGCCTCCCGCGTGGTCAGCGCCGGCCGGTGGTTGGGGTCGAACACGAACCTGCGGGCCAGGCGCGCCGCGGCCCGGACGGCCTCGTGCGCGCTCCCGGAGACGGCGCAGGCGATGCCCGAGGCCACGACCGCCCCGGCGGCGGCCAGGGCCTGTTCGTCCAGGTCGGCGGGGCACAGCGTCGATCCGACGCTCCCGCTGCGGGCGTAGGAGAACGCCCGCTCCCCCTCGGGGTCGCTGTGGACCAGGTAGACGCCCTGCTGTCCGGGACGGAAGCGCAGCAGCGCCGTGGAGACCCCCAGTTCGGCGACGCGGTCGGCGATCGACCGCCCCAGGGGGTCGTCGGTCAGGACCGCGGCCAGGCCGGTCCGGGCGCCGGCCCGGGCGGCCGCCGCGGCGACGTTGAGGGCGTCGCCGGACACCCCGAGGCGGGCGGGGACCCCGTGGGCCACCGGCTCGTCGGTGGCCACCTCCAGGAGGATCTCCCCCAGGACGACGACGTCGAGTTCGTGAGCGCTCACCAGTCGTGCACCGTTCCGTCCAGACGCCGGTTGACCGGCAGGTACCGGGGGTCGTAGGGGTGGCGGGAGGCCGCCTCCTCGTCGAACTCCACGCCGAGGCCCGGCGCCTCGCCCGGGTGCATGTACCCGTCGGAGAAGGTGTAGCCGGTGCGGAACACCTCCTCGAAGGGGCCCGTGTGGCCCATGTACTCCTGGATGCCGAAGTTGGGGATGCTCAGGTCGACGTGCAGCGCCGCCGCCATGGCGACCGGCGACAGGTCACCGGCGCCGTGGGACCCCGACCGCACCCCGTACAGGTCCGCCAGCGAGAACACGCGGCGCAGGTGGGTGATGCCCCCGGTGTGGGAGACCGAGGTGCGGATGTAGTCGATGAGCCGTTCGGTGATCAGCTGCTGGCAGTCCCAGACCGAGTTGAAGACCTCGCCGACCGCGACGGGGGTGGTGGTGTGCTGCCGGATCAGGCGGAAGGCCGACTGGTCCTCCGCCGGCGTCGGGTCCTCCATCCAGAACGGCCGGTAGGGTTCGAGCGCCGCGCCCAGGCGGCCCGCCTCGATCGGGCTGAGCCGGTGGTGGACGTCGTGGAGCACGTGCGTGCCGTAGCCGAACTCCTCGCGGATGTGCCGGAGCATCTCCGGTGCGAAGTCGAGGTAGAGCGAGGTCTCCCAGGAGTCCTCCTGGGGCCGGTTGGCGTTGGCGGGCTCGTACACCCGGCCGCCGGCCCCCGCGATGCCGTAGGTCTTGTCCAGGCCGGGCACCGCCGCCTGGACGCGGATCGCCTTGTACCCCAGGTCGAGGTGGCGCTGGAAGTCCTGGGACAGGTCGTCGAGCGAGGATCCGCTGGCGTGGCCGTAGACCATGACGCCGTCGCGCGCTGCGCCGCCGAGCAGCTGGTAGACGGGCATCCCGGCGGCCTTGCCCTTGATGTCCCACAGGGCCACGTCCACGGCCGCGATCGCGGTCATCGTGACCGGGCCGCGCCGCCAGTAGGCGCCCTTGTAGAGGTACTGCCAGGTGTCCTCGATGCGGCGCGCGTCGCGGCCGATGAGGAGCGGGCACAGGTGGTCGCGCAGGTAGGAGGCGACCGACAGCTCGCGCCCGTTCAGGGTGGCGTCGCCGACGCCGGTGACGCCGTCCTCGGTCTCGATGACCAGGGTGACGTAGTTGCGGCCGGGCGAGGAGACGACGACGCGCGCGTCCGTGATCTTCACAGGAGGTCCTTCCGGGGGTGTGTGGGGTCGGTGGGGTCGGGGTCCGGGCCGAACCGCAGCATGACCTTGCTGCTTCCCGAGGCGGGGTCGGCGGCGACCCGCATCGCCTCCTCGGCGCGGTCCAGGGGGAAAGTGTGGGTCATCAGCGGGCGGACGTCGAGGCCCTCGGCCATCGCGGTGAGGGCGTCGTCGATCTCGTGGGAGAAGCGGTAGGAGCCCTTCCACGTGATCTCCCTGGTGACGAGGTCGCCCAGGACCGCGGCGGCCTCCGTGCCGGGGAGGTTGCCCACCTGGACGACCGTCCCGCCCCGGGCGGTCGAGCGCAGCACGGGGCCGAGCGCCCCCGGCGCCCCGGACGCCTCGATGACGATCTCGGCGTCCTCGGGGAGCGGCTCGCCCAGCGAGACGTCGCGGAGCCCGTCCGCGCCCATGGCCCGGGCGACCGCCAGCGACGCGGGACTGATGTCGGCGACGGTGACCCGCCCGGCCCCGGCGTGCTTGAGGGCCGCGGCCACGAGGCAGCCGATGGGCCCGGCGCCGTTCACGGTGACGTCCCTGCCGGCGACGTCCCCGGCTCGGGACACGGCGTGCAGGGCCACGGCCAGGGGCTCGGCCAGAGCCCCCTCGCGGGTGCCGACCCCCGCGGGGAGGGGGCGCAGCTGGTCGGCGCGCACCGCCCTGAACTCGCTGAAGCCGCCGTCGGTGTGCGGGTGGAACGCGGCGGATCCGAAGTACCGCACCCGCGGGTACAGGTTGGTGCGTCCGGCCAGCCTCTCGGGCATGCGCCCGTCGCCGACGAGTTCGGCCGGGTGCACGGTGACGGGCAGGCCCTCCTCGACGCCGCTCACGCCGGGGCCGACCCGGGCGACGCGTCCGGCGATCTCGTGTCCCAGGACCAGGGGGTCGCGCAGGACGGCGGTGCCGGAGCGCCCGTGGCGCCAGTAGGCGAGGTCGGACCCGCAGATCCCGCCCCATTCGACGGCGACGACCACGTGCCCCTCCGGGGCGACGGGGTCGGGGCGCTCGTCGACCCGCAGGTCTCCGGCCCCGTGGACGGTCACGGCCCTCATACGGCGTCCTCCAGTCGGACCAGGTCGCGTCCGCGCACCTCGGGCATGAGGTACGTGGAGACGAGCGTGATCAGCGAGTAGGCGATGATCATGGCGGCCAGGGGCCACCAGGACCCGGTCACGGCGGTGAGTGTCGCGGCGAGCACCGGGCCGATGGCCGTGGCGAGGACGCCCCCGATCTCCTTGGCCAGGGCCAGCTGGGTGAAGCGGGTGCGCGCTCCGAACAGCTCGGCCATGGTGACGCTCTCCACGGAGAACAGGCCGAGGACCGAGAGGTTGAGCCCGACGACCATCGCGACGGTCACGAGGACGACGTCGCCGGAGTTGATCATCAGCATCATGGGCACGGCGAACAGCATGCTCGCGATCGTCAGGCAGAAGTAGAGGGGGCGGCGGCCGAAGCGGTCGCCCAGCACGCCGACCAGGGGGACGGTGACGAAGCCGAGCAGGGAGCCGTACACGATGGCGGAGGTGCCGACCGAGCCGTCCATCAGCAGGGTGGCGCTGAGGTATCCGACCAGGAACGTCTGCACGATGCCGGAGTTGCCCGCCTGGCCGAAGCGCAGGCCCAGGGCGATCAGGAAGGCGCGGCCCTTGCGCTGGTGGAGCGCGGCCTCCAGGGTGCTCTTGTCCTTCTCGACGGCGGTGGCCGCGAGTTCCTCGCGGGACATGGCCACGCCGTCGACGATGTCCTCGCGCTGCTCGAAGACGGGGCTCTCCTTGACGGAGTGGCGGATCCACAGGGCCAGGAGCAGGAGGAGCGCACTGGCCAGGAACGGGATGCGCCAGCCCCAGGCCAGCAGTTCGGCCTCGGAGAGGGCGAACACCAGGACGGCCCAGATCGCCGAGGCGGCCAGGGTGCCGGAGTTGGTCCCCAGGCACACCAGGGAGGCGATGAACCCGCGCCGCCGGGCGGGCGCGTACTCCGCGAGCATCACCGTGGCGCCCGCGATCTCGGCGCCCGCGCCGAAGCCCTGCGCCAGCCGCAGGCCCACGAGCATGATCGGGGCCAGGAGCCCCACCTGCTGGTAGGTCGGCAGGGCGCCGATCAGCGTGGTGGAGACGCCCATGAGAGCGACGGTGATGAACAGGACCTTCTTCGGCCCCAGGCGGTCGCCCATCCGGCCGAAGTAGACCGCTCCGGCGAGGCGGGCGACGTACCCGACGCCGTAGGTGCCCATCGCCGCGATCAGGCCGACCGCCGGGTTGAGGTCGGGGAAGAAGATCTGGTTGAAGACCAGGGCTGCGGCCAGGGAGTAGAGCTGGAAGTCCATGAACTCCATGGCTGTGCCGAGCCATCCGGAGACCGAGGCCTTCGTGAGGTCCCGTGTGCTGCGTTCGCCCTGCCCCACGGGGGTGGGAGGCGCCTGTTCGGTCATGGGAGGTTCCTTCGTCGGGCGGCTTCGACCTGCGGTGACATCGCCGGGAAACCGGATGTGAACGTCGTGGCAACTGGCATACAAGCACTGGTATACCAGTGGAGTCAATGGCGGTAGACTTCCGGACATGGCTGACGACACCCGATCCGGGGGACCACTGCTGTCCGCGCGGGACCGCACCTTGGACACCCTCCGTCGCGCGGTCATCACCCTGGAGCTCAAGCCCGGGGCGCCGCTGTCCGAGAACGAGCTCGCCGCCGAGCTCGCGGTGAGCCGCACGCCCGTGCGCGAGAGCCTCATCCTCCTGCGGGAGGAGGGCCTGGTGGAGGTGTACCCGCAGGTCGGGAGCTTCGTCTCGCTCGTGGACCCCGAACGCGTCGCCCAGGCGCAGTTCATCCGGGAGGCGGTCGAGTGCACCTCCCTCGCCCAGGCGCGGCCCCCCTTCTCGCCCGAGCACATCGCCGACCTGCGGGCCAACCTCCGGACGCAGCGCGACGCCGAGGCCGCGGGGGACCACGACCGGTTCTTCGAGCTGGACGAGGAGTTCCACCGGGCCCTCCTGGCCCTGGCCGGGCACGAGAGCGCCTGGGGGACGGTGAACGCGGCCAAGGCCCACCTGGACCGCGCGCGCAGGCTGAGCCTGATCGACACCCGGCCGATGGGGGTGCTCGCCGAGCAGCACACGCAGGTGGTGGACGCGATCGAGGCGGGCGACCTCGACGACGCGGTCCGGGCGCTCCGCTCGCACCTGCGCGCCGTCTTCGAGGACGTCGAGCGCATCCGGGCGGTCTCGCCCGAGTACTTCTCGGACGGGCGCCCCCGGCGCCCGGTCCGGCGGAGCGTGTCCTCGCTGAGGTAGGGGCGCTCCCGCGCCGAACGGGGGACGCGAGGTTCCCGCGCCGGTGGGCACACGGGCCCGGACGGCGCTCCGCGCCGGACGGGGACGCGAACCGTCCCCGTCCCGGCGCCGCACCCCCGGCACCCCGGTCCGCGCGACCGCACGGCATCCCCGTCCGGAGCGGACCGCGCCCGCCGTGCCCCGGCCCGCGGGGGTCCCGCGCCCCGGGAGCGGGTACGCGGAAGGGGGCGGATCCCTGAGCCGGTGACCGGTCGCGGGCCCGGCGGACGCGGGCAGTAGGTTGGTGGTGACGAGGCGGGGCCGCGTGGGAGCGGCGGTCGACGGGAGCGGTCCATGGAACTGGCGAAGGTGCACCCCGAACTGCGGCAGGCGGTGAAGCGGGTGCCCGCCCTGCCCCTGCACCGGCCCCGGCTGCGCAACCTGCTCAGGGCGGCCCAGCGCGGCCTCGGCCGCGACGCGGTCGTCGACGGCGTGCGGTTCCGGGACCTGTCCGAGGACGGCGTCGACGTGCGCGTCTACGAGCCGGAGGCCGGCGCGTCCGGCGCCGGGCTGCTGTGGATCCACGGCGGGGGGCTGGTCATCGGCCGGCCCTCGCAGGACGACCGGTTCTGCTCCACCGCCGCGCGCGACACGGGCCTGGTCGTGGTCTCGGTCGACTACCGGCTCGCGCCGGAGCACCCCTTCCCGGCCGCGTCCGACGACTGCGTCGCCGCCTGGGACTGGTTCCAGCGCTCGTGCGAGCGGTTCGGGGTGGACGCGGACCGGATCGTCGTCGGCGGGCAGAGCGCGGGCGGCGGACTCGCCGCGTGCCTGGTGCAGAGGCTCCACGACCGCGGCGGGGTGCAGCCCCGCGCGCAGCTGCTCGGCTGCCCGATGCTCGACGACCGGACCGCGGCCCGGACCGAGCTGGACGGCGAGCGGCACTGGGTCTGGAACAACCGCCTGAACCGGTTCGGCTGGCGCGCCTACCTGGGCCGGGAGCCGGGAGGAGAGGCCGAGCCCTACGTGGCGGCCGCCCGGCGCGACGACCTCCGGGGCCTGCCCCCGGCGTGGATCGGCGTGGGCGACATCGACCTGTTCTTCGAGGAGGCCACCGGCTACGCGCGCCGGCTGCGCGAGGCGGGGGTGGACTGCGAGCTGGAGGTCGCCCCCGGCGCGCCCCACGGCTTCGAGGCCTGGGCGCCCGACGCCCCCGTGTCCGAGGACTTCTCCCGCCGGAGCAGGGGATGGCTCGCCCGGGTGGTCTCGGCCGGGAACGCGTAGCGCGCTCCGGCCCCGGAGCGCGAAGGACCGCGGCCCCGGAGCCGCCGCCGGAGTTCGCCCACGGGCGGTCCGGGGCCGCCCGCCGGCCTCCGACCGGCCGCCGTCACGGCCGGGAGCCCCGGGGCCGCCGGACCGATCCGCCGGCCTCCCGTGTTGTGGCCGGATTCCGGCCGCAACCCCTCGTACCGTGCGAGGCGAACCGCGACCCCGCGGAACACGAGCACGAGGAGACACCTGATGCGCATCGCCGTGACCACCCCCACCGGCACCGTGGGCCGCCACGTCGTCAACGGCCTCGTCCGGGCCGGAGCGCGGCCGCTGCTGCTCATGCGCGACCCCGCCCGCCTCGACCCGGCCCTCGCCGGCCTGGTGGACCCGGTCGCCGTGGACCAGGGCGACGGGGCCGCGGTCGTGGCCGCGACCGCGGGCGTCGACACCCTGTTCTGGGTCGATCCGCCCACCCGCACGGACGACCCGGTCGCCGCGTACGCCCGCTTCGGCGCGCACGCCGCGCGCGCCGTCACCGCCAACGGGATCCGCCGCGTCGTCTTCCTGAGCAGCGTGGGCGCGGAGCGCCGCTCGGGCGCGGGGGAGATCGACGGGCTGGCCCGCACCGAGCAGCTGCTGGACGACACCGGCGCGGACGTGGTGCACCTCAGGTGCGGCTTCTTCTTCAGCAACCTGCTGATGGAGCTGGACTCCATCCGGTCCGGCGCCATCCGGGTCGTGCTGCCGGTGGACCACCCGATGCCGTGGGTCGCGCCGCGCGACATCGCCGAGGTGGCCGTGGGCCGCCTCCTCAACCCCGGGTGGACCGGCCGGGTCGTCCAGGCCGTGCACGGCCCCGCCGACCTGTCCTGGGAGCAGGCCGCGGCGGTCGTCGCCGACGTCACCGGCCGTCCCGTGCGGGCGGAGCGCATCGCCGACGAGCGGATGCGCGACACCCTCGCGGGGGCGGGCCTGGGCCCCGGCCTGGTCGAGGCGGTGATGGGCATGTCCACCGGGCTGCGCGACGGCTTCAGGCCGGAGCAGTCGCGCACCGCGGCGACCACGACGCCGACCACCCTGGCCGCGTGGTGCCAGGACGAGCTGCGCCCCCTCCTCTGAGGGGCCGTCCCGGGCGCGCCCCCGAAGGACGGCGGGGGTGCGCCCGGAGGCCGTTCCCACTCACGGCGGAACGGCCTCCGCGAGGGCGGCCGTCCCGGGCGCGCCCGGAGGCCGCGCGTGTCCGCCCCCCCGGGCCCCCCCCCCGCGCGGGCGGGC
>NZ_JBEXSY010000019.1:0-125572 GCF_040613895.1 Nocardiopsis sp. NPDC006198
GGCGGCGCGCCCCCCGCCCCCCCCCACCGCCGCTGAACCCTCCCCCCGCCCCCTCCCACCGGTGCCAGCCCCCACCGGCCGCCCGGACCCGCTCCGCCCGACCCCCTCGGACCGGGACGCGGATCCGCCCCGCGCAGACACGTACGGAACCCGGGAAGCACCGCGGCCCCGCACCGCCCGCGACCTTCCCCCGGCACTGGTAACGGTGGTCCCCCTTGTCCGACCTGATCGATCCGAGCGGCTTTCCCGTCCCCGAGACCCTCACGTATGCCCTCGACGCCGTGGCCGCGAAGCTGAAGACCGACGGCACCGACCTCACCGACACCACCGCCGACATCACCGGCGCCTGGGGCGGGCTGCAGGGCATCTACACCGCCCCCGAGGACCAGGACCTCTTCACCGTCCTCAACCCGCTCACCGGCGACGCCGAGGACGTGTCCGGCGCGCTGTCCAGCGCCTCCGGGGCGCTCATCGACTTCGCCGAGAAGGTCCGCGACATCAAGGCGCGCTGGGCCACCCTCAAGACCGACTCCTACGCGTTCCTCAGCAGCATCGACTACGGGAACAAGGAGGACTGGGACGAGGGCAGCGGCTTCCTCTGGTGGAAGGAGGAGAGCGAGAACGTCACCAAGCACAACGACCTCCTCGACCGGGCCGCGGGCCTGATGCACGAGTTCGAGGAGGCGGAGCGGACCTGCGCCAACGCCATCACCGGGCTGTTCGGCGGCACCACGTTCATCGCCCAGAGGGCCGACGGGTCGGTCACGGCGGGCGACGGCGAGTTCGTGTACGGCTTCGACGCGCCCCTGGAGGGCATCGCCATGGAGTGGGGGGCGCCGCAGACGACCGACCACGCCTGGTACAACGACGTCGGCGACGCCGTCGGCGACTTCTTCGTGGGCATCGCCGAGGACGTCGGCGGGATGGTCGGCGCGCACGGCCCGGACGGGTGGTTCGCCGGGAACTGGGGCGACAACCTCTGGGAGTACTGGGGCGGCACCGTCGAGGGCCTGGGCGCGCTGGTGGGCGTCGGCAAGGACGAGAACGGCGAGTGGGGCTTCTCCTGGGAGACCGCGGGCAACGCCTGGAAGGAGGCGGCCCACGCGGTCGTGCCGTGGGAGGAGTGGGGCGAGCGGCCCTGGTACGTCATCGGCACGGCGGCCCTCAACATCGGCGCGACGGTGGGCGGCGCACTGCTCACCGCCACCGGTGTGGGCGCGGTCGTGGGCGTGCCGCTCATGGCCTGGCGCGGCGCCAACATCGTCAACGCGGTCGGCGGCAGCCGCACCCCGGACGTGCCGGACCTGTCGGAGTTCCCCGGCGGCATCGACCCGTCGGTGCTGGCCCGGGTGCCCCGGTTCGGCGACGGGTCCATCACCCCGGTGGACCTGAGCGACCTGGCCGACCTGGACCTCAGCCCCGCGGACCTCGGACGGATGACCGAGGCGCTGGAGCGGCTCAACGCCTCTAGCACCCCGGACCTCCCGGACGGCGACGGGCGGCGCACCACGGGCGACGGCTCCGACGGGGACACGGGGTCCGACACCGAGCCCACCGGGGACACGGGGTCCGTGCCGCGCGGGACGACGAACACGAACACGGATCCGGAGCCGGAGAACGACAACCGCCGGAACGGGGACCCCGGCTCCGAGGAGACCGTCGACCCGACCGCCGACCAGCTCGACGCGGGCGCGGACTTCCTGGACGGCGTGGACCCGGAGTCGCGCCGCGACCTCGCGGAGGGGCTGGACGGGGAGCAGGACCGCTGGGTCGCCTCCCAGGTGCCGGACGACGCGTCCTCGCTCGACGACACGCCGGTGGACCGCTTCGAGGCCGACCACGAGAGGGTCGAGGTCGACAGCGCGGGCAACGAGATCGACGCCCGCGACGACGGCACGTTCGACAACAGCGTGGACGGCTCCACGGGGCTGGACGGCCCGCGGGGCGGCACGACCGTGGTGGACGCGGACACCGGGCCGGGTCGGGGTGGCAACGGCGGGTCCGACGTGTCGGACCGCGGCCACCAGGGAGCGGACGGCGGTCTGCCGGAGCGTCCGGATGGCGACCTCGCCCCGGACCGCACCGACGGCCCGGACGGGGAGCGCCCAGAGCACGTCCAGCGGGCCGGAGGGTCCGAGGGCGACAACAACCCCGCGGCCAACCTGGAGGAGGGGCCGGGCTTCTTCGACAGCCAGGGCGAACACATCGAGGTGGGGCGCCGGGACGAGACCGGCACCTACTTCGACGACGAGGGCAACCGGTACATCGACGTGCCGGAGAGCGCCGAGGCCCTGGAGCGCTACAACGAGATCCGCGCCGCCGACGGCGACGTCGACCGCATCTCCGAGAACACCGGCTTCGACTCGGACGTCATCGACGAGATCAAGCAGCACCTGTTCTTCCGCGAGCACCCGGACGTCCCGGTGCCGCCGGACGGGACGACCCAGCGCAGCGGCCGGTTCGCCCCCATGGACCACATCGCCGACCTGTGGCGCAAGGCCGAGGCGGGCACCCTGGACGCCTCGGAGGCGGCCCATTTCCGCCGTCTGGTCATGCACGAGTACGTCGAGGCCCGGCTGATGGACGAGGGCGTCCCCTACCGTTCGCGCGATCCGCAGCTGTGGAGCGACGACACCTACACGCCGGACCCGGACCGGAACGGCGCGCACGACATCGCGTCCCGGGAGGGCGGCCCCAACGCCTTCAACCTGTGGGAGAAGTGGGGCATCCCCTCACCCGACCCGGACTTCCGGATCTCCGACGACCTGTCCAACCTGGACGGGTACGTCGACTCGGCGCTGGACTGGTGGCGCGACCGCAACCCCTACGACGGCGCGGCGAACCGGCCCTCCTTCGAGCACACCCAGAGGATCGACGCGGGGGACCCGCGTTTTCCCGGGGAGAAGCAGCGGTTCGGAACAGGGGCGGACGGGGCCGAGGTCCGCCTGGATCCCGACACCCTCTACCGGGTGGAGGGCCGGGGGGTCTTCATCACCGACTCCGAGGGCAGGATCACCCACGTCGAGACCCGGGCCGGGACGGACACCCAGGGCAACCCCGAACTCGTCTACCCCAGGCCGAACGCCACGTACTACGTCGACAGCCCCAGGACGGGCGGGCAGCTCGTCTACGAGACCGACGCCAAGTCCAGGACGGTCTCCATCGAAGGCGAGCTCAGGCCGGGGAGGGAGTCGCGCAACAACGAGCAGACCGCCATCGGCCACGAGGGCAGGAACTACTTCGAGGAGTACAACGCGCGCGACGACGCGGAGTACGTCTACGACACTTCCACCTGGCAGGGCGGGCACGTCGTCGCGAGCAACCTCTTCGCCGGCCCCGGGGAGCGCATCAACATCATCCCCATGCTCAAATCCCTGAACCACACCGGTGGGGGTGCGACCTTCGTCCAGAACTGGGGGCGCCTCGAATACCTCTGGAACGGGATCCTCTCGGGGGACGACGGGCGCCTGGGCCGGGCGTACAGCACCGACTACGCGGAGAGCCACCCGGGAGGAAAGCAGGACCTCATCGACCACTGGCGCGACCTCGCGGGTGACAATCCCTCGATCACGTTCCGGGTGGAACTCAAATACGATGACTCGCTTCCGGATTTCGACCGGGGTGAATTTCAGGCGAGGCAGGAAAACCTCAATAGCTATGCGGATCGGTATGACAGAGACCGGCCTACGGAAATGGATACTCTGGGAGCCCCACCTGGGGAAATCGTGGTAGACTGGTCGCTTAATGGCGAGGACCAGGCGATGTTGGTATATGACAACCATCCCACGCGGACTCCGGTGAATTAGTGGAGGGAAATTCGATGGATCTTGCCAAGCAGCAGGAGCTGGTGCGCGACATGGCCCTTGAGCTGGTCGGGGCCGCCCCGGTCGGCTGGACCTCGATGAATTACAGGTATGACTACATCGGGGGTGCTGCGGCGAGCGAGAATCTCGTGACCTTCGAGAGCGGAGAGACGAAGAGGAAGCGTCACCCGTATTCCGTCAGCCAGAAGGCCAAGTTCCTCAAGGGCGAGATGTACGAGGAGGGCAAGGGGACATGGCTGGCCATGTCGATTCTGGTGACCCGTCCGGAGAAGTTCAAGGCGGAGTTCCATTACGACAGGGAGTTGGGGGTCCATCCGATTCCTCCGTCGCCGGACAGCTATGTCTTCGAGCTGTCCAAGTTCCCGCGAGACGAGGATGCGCTCTCCGACTGGCTCAGGGAGAAGATCGGCCAGGCGCAGGGCCAGTAGTACTTCGTTGAGTGCCTGATTTCTCGACGTGGGTCTGCGACGATAGGCGCGTGGACCTGGCCGCTGGGGAAGAACTCCGCAGGGACTCTCGCGCCTGGGGCCACTGCTACCTGCGCGGGCTGATGCTGCGATGTAGACGAGAACCGGGATCGAGCTTCGCGACCACGCCCGGCGATGGAGGGGTGCACCATGAGCGGTGATGCGTTGGCAGGGGAACCTCTGTATGTACGTGACCCGGACGCGTGGAGTGAGTAACTTGCCGAGGGGAACCGGTCGCTCAACGGCGAGGAGTAGGCAGGGTTGAGGTATGGCAACCATGCCACGCGGACTCCGAGGAATTAGCGGAAGGAAGTTCGATGGATCTTGTCCGGCAGCAGGAGTTGGTGCGCGAAATGGCCCTTGAGCTGGTCGGGGCCGCTCCGGGCGGCTGGACCTCGATGAATTACAGGTATGAATACATCGGGGGTGCTGCGGCGAGCGAGAACCTCGTGACCTTCGAGAGCGGAGAAACAAAGAGGAAGCGTCACCCGTATTCCGTCAGCCAGAAGGCCAAGTTCCTCAAGGGTGAGATGTACGAGGAGGGCAAGGGGACATGGCTGGCCATGTCGATTCTGGTGACCCGTCCGGAGAAGTTCAAGGCGGAGTTCCATTACGACAGGGAGCTGGGGGTCCACCCGATTCCTCCGTCGCCGGACAGCTATGTCTTCGAGCTGGCTAAGTACCCCCGGGACGACGACGCGCTTTCCGACTGGCTCAGGGAGAAGATCGGCCAGGCGCAGGGCCAGGTGTACTGACCCAAGAGGTCAGGTACGCGGGAAGCGGCTGGGCGCCCCTGTCCCGCGTCGGCCCCGGCGCGCGCCCTCCGCTGACAGGGCGGCAGGCGCCATGGCCACGCGGACCGGGGGAGCCGGCACACGTCGTGGCTGAACAACATGAGGCGAGACTGCACGCGCATGCCACACCACTCGAGAACCCGGAGCACTCGGCCATGAAGTACACCGTCTCGATCGAGGTCGCCCTACCGAGGGAGAGGGTGGCACAGCTGCTCGCGGACCCGGCACACATGTCGAAGTGGCTGCGGGGTCTGGTGCTGCACGAGCCGCTGAGCGGGGTGCACGGGCAGGTCGGCACCACCTCGCGGGTCGTGATGCAGGCGGGGAAGCAGAAGATGGAGTGCACCGAGACCGTCACGCGCCGGGAACCGGCAGACCTGCGCGGGATCCCGAAAGGGCAGGTCGTTCACTTCGACCGCGAGATCGTCGGCGAGGGCATGTGGAGCGCGGTGCGCGACCGGCTGACCGAAGCCGGTCCGGAGGCGACTCTCTGGGCGAGCGAGAGCGAGTACCGGTTCAGCGGTGTGATGATGCGGCTGGTGGGGCTCCTGATGCCCGGTGCCTTCCGCAAGCAGTCGCACCAGCACATGCAGGACTTCAAAGCCTTCGCGGAGCAGGGAAAGGACGTCCGCGAGGCGAAGGGCTGATCGACGATCAGCGTTCGTCTCCCGAAGGGTGCGGAGCGGCCGACGCGACGGCGGGCCGACCGCTGGACCCCCTCCACCCCGACGGGTGGCCGGGCTGGCGCCCCCGGCGGCGGACATGAAGAAAGCTCCTGGTAGACGGATTCACGACCACATGACCGGTCCGCCAGGAGCTTCGCGTGCCCGTCTGCCATCGAGCCGTCCAGCCGCATCCTGCAGCGCCTTCCCGGCCTTCCCACAGTTCACCGACTCCGCCTCGGCTCCCGGTGGAGCCGCCGCAGACCCGACCCCGGTACCCCTACGGACCAGATCCGCCGCACGGGGTGCCCTCCCGGAGGCGCGGGTGTGTCGTGGGGCACCCCGCCCCTTTTCACGGAACAGCAGCTGGTAGGGTCTGTGCCGTTGTCGGTTTTGCGTAAGACGGGAGGGGAGTTGGCCGTGCAGTCGTCGCCTTCCCCGTTCACGTCGTCCTCGCCGAGCCGTCGTTCCTCTCGGCCGCCCTTCTGCGCGCGGCCCTCTCTCGCAGCCACCGGGCGGATGCGCTTCGCCGAGCGCCACAAGATCTCGGTCCGCAACCCCCGTCCCCTGGGCACCAACGGATACTCCACCTCGTGGGGCACCAACGCCCACGGTGAGCTCAGCGCCTGCCCGCCCGGACGCAGCTGACCCGTTCCCTCGCCAGAGGGCTCTCTCTTTCACGCAACGACCTCTCCCGCCGCACGTGCGCGCACGGGCCGCTTCGGCGTACCCGGGCAGCGCACACCCGTAGCGGGTAGGACGGGCCTGCCCCGTCCCGGTCGTGCGCGCGGCACTCCCGGAGTGCCCCACACCATCCTCGCTCCCTGATCGCCGGTGGTCCCGTGCCCGTGGGCACGACCGCCCCCCGGTGTGCGTCGGCATGCCCGGGGACCGGCGAGGAACCGTGAAAGGACGCGGCGTGCCGCTGTTCCTCCTCCTTGCTGTACTCACAGTGACCGTCCTGTCCGTTCCCGTGCTCGACCGCCTGCTGGGCCGTGGCACCGGGTGGCCCCTGGCCGCGGTGCTCGCCCTGCTCACCGCCGCCGTCCTGGCCCGCGGCCCCGACCTCTGGGACGGGGGCCCAGCGCTGGAGGCCTCCCTGCCCTGGATGCCCGCCCTGGGCATCGGACTGTCCCTGCGCATGGACGGCCTGGCCTGGCTGTTCTGCGTCCTGGTCCTGGGCGTGGGCGCGCTCGTCACGGCCTACTCCGCCCGCTACTTCCCGCCCGGGCGCCGCACCGGTTTCTACGTGCTGATGAGCACCTTCGCCCTGGCGATGACGGGGCTGGTGCTGGCCGACGACATCGTCCTGCTGTTCGTCTTCTGGGAGCTGACCACGATCTGCTCCTTCTACCTGATCGGCCTGTCGGGCCCCTCGGCGTCCCGGCCCGCGGTGCGCACCTTCCTGCTCACCGCACTGGGCGGACTCGCCCTGCTCGCGGCGGTCGTGCTGCTGTGGGTGCGCACCGGCACCACCCGGCTCAGCACCATCCTGGGCGACCTCTCCTGGACCCAGGACACCGGCTTCACCACCGCGGTCGCGGTGCTGGTCATCGTCGCGGTGTTCACCAAGTCCGCCCAGTTCCCCTTCCACTACTGGCTCCCCGACGCCATGGCCGCCAGCACCCCGGTCAGCGCCTACCTGCACGCCGCCGCCATGGTCAAGGCCGGCGTCTACCTGGCGATGCGGTTCTCCCCGGCCTTCGCCGACACGGCCGTGTGGGGCACCACCCTGATCGTCACGGGCCTGGCCACCGCCCTCCTGGGAGCAGCGCTCGCCCTGCGCAGCCACGACCTCAAGAAGCTGACCGCCTACTCCACCGTCAGCCAGCTCGGCTTCCTCATCGCCGTCATCGGCGTGGGCACCACCCAGGCGCTCATCGCCGCCGCCGTCCACACCCTGGCCCACGCCCTGTTCAAGGCGACGCTGTTCATGGCGGTCGGCGTCGTCGACCACCAGACCGGAACCCGGGACCTGCGCGAACTCGGCGGCCTCCGGCGTGCCATGCCCGTGACCGCGACGGTCAGCGCGCTGGCCGCGCTGTCCATGGCGGGGGTGCCGCCCCTGCTGGGGTTCGTCAGCAAGGAGAACCTCTTCGAGGCCCTGCTGCACACGCCCGGCCCCGCCTGGCTCGGCCCGCTCGCCGCCGTCGCGGCGGTCCTGGCCGCGGCGCTGACCGTCGCCTACGCCTTCCGGTTCGTGTACGGGACCTTCGGCGGAGCCCGGGTGCGCCACCCCGGTCCGCGCCGGCCCCGGGAGGCGGGCGCCCTCTTCCTGGCCGCCCCGGCCGCCGCCGCCCTGGCCGGCCTGGCCCTGGGCCCGGCAGCGCCGCTGCTGAACCCCATGGCCGAACGCGCCGCGGCCGACGCCACAGGCGAACAGGCGCAGGCGCACCTGGCCCTGTGGCACGGCGTCAACCCGGCCCTGGCGATGTCGGCGGCCGCCCTGCTCCTCGGAGCCCTCGTGGCCTGGGGCGCCACCGTGCGGGACCCCGCGTCCTCCCGGCTGCGGCTCCCGGTGACGGGCACGGGCGTCTTCGAGCGCGTCCACGCCGGGCTCATCGCCCTGGGCGCGCGCACCGGCGACCCGACCCGCAGCGACGCACCGGCCCGGCACCTGGCCGTGCCGTTCGTCCTGATCATCGTGTTCGCCGCCGCGGTGGCCGTCCTGGGCCCGGACTACGGGACGCCGGCGGACGGGACCGCCCGGCCCCTCGACTGGATGATGGTCGCCCTCGTGGCCGTCTCGGTGCTCACCGCCGTGGTGACCCGGTCCCGGCTGGCGGCCCTGGCCCTGACTGGTGTGGCGGGGTTCGCCGTCGCCCTCTGGTTCCTGTTCCTGGGCGCCGTCGACGTGGCCCTCACCCAGCTCCTGGTGGAGATCCTGACCGTGGTCGTGGCCGTCCTGGTCCTGCGCCGGCTGCCGGCCCGGTTCCACCGCGCCCGCCCCTCGCGCACCGCCGCCACCGCGCTGATCGCCGTCGCCGCCGGCACGGCCGCGGGACTGGGCGCCTACCTGCTCACCGGACGCCGGGAACCCTCGGCGGTGAGCACCCACCTGTTGGAGAACGCGCCTGCCGACACCGGCGGCACCAACGTCGTCAACACCATCCTGGTCGACTACCGGGCCCTGGACACCCTGGGCGAGCTCACCGTCCTGGGCGTGGCCGGGCTCATCATCATCGCCGTCCTGCACTCCTCGGGGCTCACCGCCAACGGCGGGCCCCGGCCGACGGTGGCCCGCACCAACCCGGTCCGGGACGCCGACGCCAACACCGTCATCATGCGCACCGTCGCCCGCGTGCTGATCCCGCTGCTCCTGGTCTGGTCCGCCTACCTGCTCCTGCGCGGACACAACGCGCCCGGAGGCGGGTTCATCGGCGGACTGGTCGGCGGCTCGGCCTTCGCCCTGGCCTACCTGGTGGCGCCCAGCGCCTCCGTGGCGCGCATCCGCCTGGCCTACCCGGCCTTCATCGCCGCGGGGGTGGTCACCGCCGTGGCCTCCGGGCTGCTCGGCCTCGCCGACGGCTCCTTCCTGCGGCCCCTGCACGCGGACATCCCGCTGCCGTGGGGCGGCCACTACCACTTCACCAGCGCGCTCGTCTTCGACGTCGGCGTCTACCTGGCCGTGGTCGGCGTGATCCTGACCGCCCTCAACCAGCTGGGCCTGCCGCGCGCCGGAGCCGCGCCCGAACGCACCGCCGTTCCCGAACGACACGACACGGCCACCGGAGGCACCCGATGACCCTGGCCATCACCATCGGCGTCCTGATCGCCGGAGCCGTCTACCTCGTCCTGCAACGCGGCATGGTCCGCATCGTCCTGGGCTTCGTCCTGCTCAGCCACGGCGTCAACCTCCTGCTGATGTCTGCCGGCGGTGTCTCCCGAAGGGAGGCGCCCCTCCTCGCCGGGGGAGGCGGGGAAGCCCTGGCCGACCCGCTGCCGCAGGCGTTCGTCCTGACCGCCATCGTCATCGCCTTCTCCATCACCATCTACATGCTCACCCTCGCCGCCACCGGCAAGGGCGACGACACCGAGGACGCCTCATGAACACCGTGCTCCTCCCGCTCCTGGTCGCGGCGCCCCTGCTCGGCGCCGCCCTGCTGACGGTCCTGCCCACCGGACCGGTCGCCCGGTTCCTGCTCCTGGGCACCAGCGCCGGCGCGCTCGCCGCCGGACTGGCCCTGCTCGCGGCCACCCGGGACGGACAGGTGTACGCCCACCAGGTGGGCCTGTGGCCCGCCGGGGTGGCCATCCCGTTCGTCGCCGACACCTTCAGCGCCCTGATGGTCACCACCACGGCCCTGCTCGTCCTGGTGTGCTCGGCCTTCGCCGTCGCCACCGGCGAGGCCGAACGCCGCTTCTTCGCCCCGCTGGTCCTGGTGCTCTCGGGCGGCGTGTACGGGGCCCTGCTCACCGCCGACCTGTTCAACCTGTTCGTCTTCGTCGAGGTGATGCTGCTGCCCTCCTACGGGCTGATGGCCATCGCCGGAACCCTGCACGGCCTGCGCGGCGGACGCACCTACGTCACCGCCAACCTGCTCACCTCCACCGTCTTCCTCGCCGGCGTCGCCCTGGTGTACGGCACCGCCGGAACCGTCCACCTGGGCGAACTCGCCGGCGCCGCCCAGGACTCGCCCGTGGTCGCCGTCGCCATGGGACTGGTCCTGCTGGCGATGATGGTCAAGGCCGCCGTCGTCCCGGTGCACGGATGGCTGGTGCGCACCTACACCGCGCCCTCCCCGGCCGTGACCGCCCTGTTCTCCGGCCTGCACACCAAGGTCGCCATCTACGTGATCTACCGCCTGTACGCCCTCGTCTTCGACGGCGAGGCCTCACTGCTGTGGATCGGCCTGGTCGTGTTCACCGCGACCATGGCCGTCGGCGTCCTGGGCGCGGTCGGCGAGACCACCACCCGCTCGATCCTGGTCTTCCACATGGTCAGCCAGATCGGCTACATCCTGCTCGGCGTCGCCCTGTTCACCGAGCTCGGCCTCATGGCCGGGATCTTCTACCTCGTCCACCACATGGTGGTCAAGGCCTCCCTGTTCCTGTCCACCGGCGCGATCGAGCACGTCCACGGCACCGGGGACCTCGAACGGCTGCGCGGCGCGGCCCGCGGGCAACCGCTGCTGGCCCTGGCCTTCCTGGGCGCGGCCCTGTCCCTGGCCGGACTGCCGCCCTTCTCCGGGTTCGTCGCCAAGCTGACCCTGG
This sequence comes from Nocardiopsis sp. NPDC006198, assembly GCF_040613895.1. NCBI lineage: Bacteria > Bacillati > Actinomycetota > Actinomycetes > Streptosporangiales > Nocardiopsidaceae > Nocardiopsis > Nocardiopsis sp. NPDC006198. Next base: position 10,962 of record NZ_JBEXSY010000019.1, read on the forward strand.
TCGCCGCGGCCCTGGACGCCGGGCAGTGGACCGTCGCCGCGATCGCCGTCGCCGTCAGCCTCATCACGCTGATGTCGATGCTCAAGATCTGGGGCTCGGTCTTCTGGGGCCCACCGCCCGGGACCGGGCCCGCACCGGAACCCGGACCGGGGCAGGCGCCCGAAGCCGCCGGCGGCACCGCCACCGCCACCGCCGCCCCGGCCGCCACCCGGGCCCCGGCCCGGATCAGGACCGGACTGGTCCTGCCGGCCGTGGCCCTGACCGCGGTGACCCTGTGCGTCGGCCTCGGCGCCCAGGTCCTGCTCGACCTGAGCGCACAGGCCGCCGCCCACCTGCTGGACACCTCTGCCTACGTCGAGGCGGTGACGAGCCGATGAACGGCCTGCTGCGCAGGGCCGCGCGCATCGCGTGGTTCCCCTTCTTCTACGGAACCCGGGTGGTGACCTCCTCGTTCCAGGTCGCCCGGGACATCCTCACCCCCGGCAGCTCGGCGACGCCCGCCTTCCTGGAGGTGCCGCTGCGCTGCCGCACCGACACGGAGATCACCGCCATCGCCAACATGGTCTCCCTGACCCCCGGCACCGTCACCGTGGCCACGCGCACGGACCCGCCCACGCTGTGGGTCCACGGCCTGTACACCGCCGACGAACAGGCCTTCCACGACGACATCCGCCAGATGGAGGACTACCTGCTGGCCATCACCCGCCCCCGGGACACGCACCCGCGCACCACCGCGGGAGAGGAGCACCGTTGAACCCGCTCGACATCGCCCTGCTGCTCCTCGGAGCCGCCATGGTGGCCGCCGTCCACCGGATCCTCACCGGCCCCCACCAGGCCGACCGGGCCGCCGGATCCGACATCGTCTTCCTCGGGTTCGTCGGCATCGTCATCGTCCTGGGCCTGCGCCTGGACTCCGCCGCGGTGGTCGACCTCGTCCTGGTGTGCGCCCTCATCGGGTTCCTCGCCGCACTGTCCCTGGCCCGACTCGTCTCCGGAGGCAAACGATGACCCCCCTCGAAGGACTCGCCCTCCTCTGCGTCCTGGCCGGCGCGGCCGTCTTCGCCGTCGGAGCCTGGGGCCTTGTGCGCCTGGACGACTTCTACGCCCGCCTGCACGGGGTCTCGATCGCGGCCGGGCTGGGCACACCGCTGCTCCTGCTCGGACTCCTGCTGTGGTTCCCCACGGTGGAGAACGCCGTCAAGATCGGCCTGGCCCTGCTCGTGCAGCTGGCCACCGCGGCCGTCGGAGGCAACGCCCTGGCCCGCGCCGGCTACCTGGCCGGCACCCCCGCCGCCCCGCACACCCGGCGCGACGCCCTCGCCGAGGCCGACAGGGCGCCGCACCGCGAACAGGACTGACCGGGACCGCCCCGCCCCGGCGGCCCACCGCCGGGGCGGGGGAGGGAGGACACTCATGGACGACATGCTGGTGGGCGAGGTCCGCACCTCGCTGCAGGTCCTCGCCCTCGTGGCCACGGCGGTCACCGGGCTGCTGCTCCGGCTCGCGCACCGGGCCCACACCCGGCTGCGCACCCTGGAGCAGGCGCACGCCCCGCCCCTGCGCGACCTGCCCGCGCCCGGGACCGAGGTCGCGGTCGACGGCAACGCCGAGACGGGCCCCGACGGCCCGCTGACCGCGCCGTACTCGGGGGTCACCTGCGTGTGGTTCCGCATCGAGGTGTGGGACCGCAGCCCCAACCCCGACACCTACCACGAGAGGATCCGCCACACCCTGCTCTACTCCAGGCAGAGCCGCACGCCGTTCGCCCTGCGCGACCGGACCGGCGCGGTGCTGTGCGAGCCGGACCGCGCCGCGGGGGACCGGCTGCCCCTCACCCACGAGTCCTTCGAGCCGGGGGAAGGGGGCGGGGGCGGGACCCCGAGCGCCGAACACGTCGCCCCCGACAGCGGGCGAGTCTTCCTGGAGTGGGCCATCGTCCCGGGGACCCGGCTGCTGGTGCACGGGACGGTCGCGCGCAGGGACGGCAGGACCGTGATCCGCTCCACCGAGGAGGACACGCTGCTCGTCTCCACCCGTCCCGCGCCCGAGTTCAGGGACGCCCAGCGGATGACGATCCTCTTCACGGCCCTGGCCTTCGCGGTGTCGCTGGCGGGGTTCGTGTGGCTCGCCCTCACCTGAGAAGGTCCTGTTCTCGCAACCGAAGCCACGGCGAGTCGCAGAGCAACCCGTCAGCAGCTACATGGTCTGGCTCGTGGCTCGTCCGCCGGACAGTTCCGGCGCGTGCTCGCAGCCTGGTTCTCCTGAACCCCAGCAACAGGACAAGTAACCCGTGAGTAGTTGGGAGGGGCCTCGACGTGTCGTACCGGGGTCGGCGTGTCGGGCCCCCTTCCATCTGTCACCGCCCGTGCCTGAGCTTGAGATTTAACCTCGGCAGGAAGCAATCCTGCCGAGGTTAAATCTCAAGCTGAGAGGATGGTGTGGCGCCCCTGCGAAGATGCAGGAAATATGTGCTGAGAGCTCTCTCGGTGCAGTAAACCTGATCGATGGCGGCGTGAGTGAGTGAAACGGCGATCATCAGCTGAACTCGGCTCGCCGCCGTTGTGCGGCGACGGAAGTCGAGAGACATCGGATGGGAGGCCAGGGCACATGACAGTGGACCCCTCACGGGCGCGTCGCCCCGGTGGGCGCACGCGTCAGGTCACGGAGCGGCTGTGGGCGGCGGCGCTCGACATCCTCGCTGAGCAGGGGGTCGATGGCCTGCAGTACGAGGAGCTCGCTTCCCGCGCGCACGTCGGTCGCGCCACGGTCTATCGACGGTGGCCGAATCGCGACGACCTCTTTCGCGACGTGCTTGCGCGATTCGCCGAGATATCGGTGCCGATCGACGACACCGGCGATGTCGTCCGCGATCTCACGGCCTTTCTGCACTCGTTCGCCGAGGCGTCGGCGACCCCGACCGGTCGTGCGGTGCTGCAGATCCTCCTGCGCCGTGCCGATAAGGCCGATGGGCTGCACCGCATGGGGCTGGAGCTCCTGGATCGTCGTACCGACGATCTGCAGCGACGCCTCGACCGGGCGACCGAGGCCGGGCAGCTGCCGCCGACGGAGGCGGCCTTCATCAACATGATGCTCGCGGGCCCCGTGCAGTGGTTCGTCCTGCGTCGAGCGCGCCCCTTCACGCTAAGCGATGCGCGCGAGATCGTTGAACTCGTGGTGGCTGGTTTGTGGCGAAATCACACCGAATAGGTGCATGAAACTTCGTTGGCTGGCTGTTAGGTGTGCATTTCCTGCAGTCATTCGCGCAGGTGATCACCATTCCCCCTTAGAGAGATAACGTGTCTCATTAACGGGCGGGAACGGCTCGCTCCGACGAGGGGACTCACCATGGTGGACACGTCGAGCTTCGGATGGGACGGTCACGTTGCACCCACGCCGTTGGAGGAGTACTCGAAGCGCTATGCCGGCTTCTTCGAGATGCACCGGGAGGATGGCATCCTCGAGCTGCGCCTGCACACGGACGGCGGCCCGTACGTGCACAACTGGGCGGCGCACAACGCCTGGAGTCGCGTGTGGCAGGACGTCGGCAACGACCCCGAGAACCACGTGCTGATCATCACGGGAACGGGCGACACCTGGTTCCGGGGAGACCCGCGTCAGACCTGGCCGAAGCCGCTCGTCGAAGAGACGCCGGACTACATCTTCCAGCAGACGATCGATGCCTGGAAGCTGATCGAGAACTTCGTGAACAACATCGACATCCCCACCATCGCGGCGGTGAACGGTCCCGGGATCCACACCGAGTTCGCGCTGATGTGCGACGTGACGCTCGCCGCCGAGGACGCCGACTTCATGGACCCGCACTTCATGGTCGGCACGGCGCCCGGCGACGGCCTCGCACTCGCGCTGCAACACCTGATGGGCACCAAGCGTGCCGCCTACGCCATCTACAGCGGGGCCGGGATCCCCGCACCCAAGGCGTTGGAATACGGTCTCGTCAGTGATGTGCTGCCCCGCGAAGAGCTCATGCCCAAGGCATGGCAGCTCGCACGCGACATCATGAAGCGACCGCGGTTCGCGCGTTGGTCGACGCACAACATCCTCAACCGGCCGTGGCGCAAGCTCGTGACGGAGGACTTCGGCTTCCACTTCTCGCAGCAGTCGCTGGCGACCGTGGCCTCGAAGGCGCTCATTCCCGACCCCGAGCTGGTCGCCGACGCCCGCGAGCGCAAGGTCTGGTGACGCGGATGACGGGAGGCACGGCGTCGCTCGTCCGCACCGGCGCGGGCCTCACCTCGTTCCGCGCCGAAGGCGCCGGGCCTCCCCTCGTCCTCCTCCACGGTCTGCAGGTCGGGCAGGAGCTCTTCGACGAGCTCCGTGTGCACCTGGAGTCCTCTTTCACCGTGATCACCTACGACCAGCGTGATCGTGGGGACACCGTGTTCGAGCCGTCGGCGTACACGACCGACGATCTGGCCGACGACCTCGCCGCGCTGATCGAGGCACTCGGCTTCGTCCGGGCGCACGTGCTGGGAACGTCGTTCGGAGGGATGGTGGCACAGGCCTTCGCGTTGCGGCACGCTGACCTTCTGGACGGCCTGGTGCTCGGCGCGACGTCGCAGGCCCCGTTCCGCACCGGGCGGATCGCGGGCCCTGTGGCAGAGCTTCTTGGCGCGCTCGAGAACGGCGATGAGGAGCGCGCCGGGGCTCTCCTCGCGCGGATGGCCCCGGCCGCGGTACCCGTGCCGACGGAGCGTGGTGCGCCGGTGCCGCCGGACCGTAACGACGCGCTCATGCGGCGCTTCGCCGCGACGCGCTCGTTCGACACTCGCGGCCGCCTTGGGGAGATCGCCACCGCAACGCTCATTGTGCACGGGCGCGACGACGCCGTGGTGCCCGTGGCGGACGCGTTGTCGATGACAGGCGAGATCCCCCGTGCCGATGCGCTGGTGCTCGCCGAGTGCGGTCACACCTGGGAGAACGAGCGGCCCGCCCGTGCGGCGGCGGCGATCGTCGCGTTTCTCACCGGAGCACGCTGAAGGCGGGGCGACGCCGCGTGCGTCCTCCCCCGACTCTCACTGCACGCGCCGCCCTTCGGTGGTGAGGTGCCGGACGCGATGACCCGGTCCTCTCAGATCAGCGGGGCGATCTTCCCCGGTGCGAGGGTGCCGAGGGCGTCCTGCCGGAGCAGCACTGCGGCATCCGCGGTGGCGGATCGCCGAGCGTCCTCCGGGGTCGTCGACGACGCCTGGGCCATCAGCAGCTCGGCAAGGTCGTTCGCAGAGGGATGGCCGTACAGCGGGGAACCGGCGCCCATCGCCACCTGGACGCCCGCGTCGACCGTTCGAGCGAAGCTCGCCCGGTGCGCGTCGAGAGCCTCCTGGGCGAGCGCGCGGCTCTCGGCCGGGATGTGGAGCGCACCGCAGATGTCAACGGTCGCCCGCCGCGGGGAAGAAGCGTTGGACCGCCGCGACGATCGCTGCCCTGCGCCGGGCCAGGAAACCCTCGCGGTCCGGCCAACCGGTGCCGTCGGCCGGGACCGGTCGCTCCGGCCCAGGACATGGCGATCTGGTTGACCAGCACGAGCACGTCGAACGGAACCCAGGAGGGGTCCAGGTCCCCGGCCTCCTGGGCCGACCGCAGCTGCTCGGTCTTGTACTCCATGGACTGGCGCACCGGACCGTCGGCGGAGGCCTGGGTCAGGTCCAGCTCCAACTGGCCCCACATCATCAGGCGGTAGCGCTCGGGGTGGGCGGCGAAGTAGTCGTGTACCCGGCCCGCATAGCCCGGCAGGTCGGTCGGGTCCAGGCGGGTGGCCTCGGCCACCGCGGCCAGTTCCTGTCCGTCGACGAACCGGTGGATGTCAGCGACCTGCCGCACGGGAGCCATGCCTGCGTCTGTCCGGCGGAGGCGGTCTCCCCGTCCGGGTGGGCGGGGTCCCGGCGCGAACGCGAGGTCGGCGCACACCCCTTTCCAGTCGGCGGTGATCACCGCGAGCTCGTTGTCACGGATGTGCGCGTGCTGCGGGTTGTCGCCGGGCGACACGACTCCACCCGTGGTCGCGACCTTGGTCGCCTCGGCTCCGTCATGCATCGTCCGTTCCGTCGCGCACCGAGCGCGGCCGCCCCGGGTACGGCATCATCACCGGCATCGAGCGGCTGCTGCCCGAGGCGGAGATGTGGGTCGCCGTGACCACCGTCCGGGAGAGCATGACGAGAGCGGCCTGCAGACGCGGCCCCTCGATGAGGTTCTGCTCGATCGCCCGTTCGACGCCCGCGTCCGCCCCGGCCGCATCGCGCGCTGATGTGAAGCCCTGGTCGAGCAGGAGCGACAGGTTGCGCAGCGCCTGGTGGTGTACGGAGGGAGAACGGTTCCTGTTCGCTGTGGGGCGACATCGTGGTCGCGCACCATGACGTGCACACGGCGGTCGAAGAGGCCGGGGACAATCGATATCCCCGTGCGGTCGACGGCGTTGCCGCCGTACAGCCCCACGCCCACATCGACGGCGCGTCGGCCTGTGAGGTCGACGCGCCGTCGAATACTCATCCTCGGTGAACACGGTGCGTTTCCGCATGCCGTCTTCCCCCGGGTCAGCACTCGACCACGTTGACGGCGAGGCCTCCCAGCGCCGTTTCCTTGTACTTGTCGCTCATGTCTGCGCCGGTATCGCGCATCGTCGCGATCACCTGATCGAGCGAGACTCGGTGGTCCCCGTCGCCCCACAGGGCCATCCGTGCGGCGTTGACGGCCTTTGACGCCGCGATCGCATTGCGTTCGATGCATGGGATCTGCACAAGCCCGCCGATCGGGTCGCAGGTGAGACCCAGGTTGTGCTCCATCGCGATTTCGGCCGCGTTCTCGACCTGACGAGGGCTGCCTCCCAGGATCTCGGCCAACCCCGCTGCGGCCATCGACGACGCCGACCCGACCTCGCCCTGGCACCCCACCTCGGCACCCGAGATCGAGGCGTTGGCCTTGTAGAGCGCGCCGATCGCCGCCGCGGCGAGGAGGAACCTCTCTATGATGTCCTCGCGCGCGCCTTCGCCGCCCGCTCGGCCCGCGGGGGTGTGGTGCAGCGCGTAGTACAGCACCGCGGGAACGATGCCGGCCGCTCCGTTCGTCGGGGCCGTCACCACGCGTCCGCCGCTCGCGTTCTCCTCGTTGACAGCGAGGGCGATGAGGTTCACCCTCTGCTGCCAGTGCTCGCTGTCGTGGTCGGGGTCCTCAGCCTCCAAACGCGCCGCCCACGCACCCGCACGACGTCGTACCCCCAAGCCGCCGGGCAGCACGCCTGCCCGCCCGAGCGAGGAGCGCACGCTCGACTCCATCACGTCCCAGATGCGCCGAAGGCCCGTCCGGAGCTCGTCGTCCGGGCGGCGGGCGCGCTCGTTCTCGCGCATCACCTCGCTCACCGTGAGTCCGGTCCCCTCGCACACGGCGAGGAGCTCTGCTCCTGAGCGGAACGGCAAAGGTGAGGTCTGCGGTTCCGCCGAGCCGGGGAAGGAGTCATCGCCCTCGCGCACGATGAACCCGCCGCCGACCGAGAAGTACGTCTGCGCCGAGAGGTCGTCGCCGGCGGAATCGACCGCAGTGAACGACAGGGCATTGGGGTGGCAGGGGTGCACGGTCAGCGGACGTAGGACGAAGTCCTCGACCCGGCACGGGACGGGGTGACGTCCGCCGAGCTCGACAGTCCCGGTGCGTGTGACCTCGTCGAGCCGCGCGGTGAACTCCTCGGGGGTGATCTCGTCCGAGCGCGCTCCTGTCAATCCGAGCAGCACGGCTGTGAACGTGCCGTGCCCCGCGCCCGTGGCGGCGAGGGATCCGAAGATCTCGACGCGCACCCTCGCCACGCGCTCGATGACGCCATGTTCGTCGAGCGAGGCGGCGAACTCGGCGGCGGCCTTCATCGGTCCGACGGTGTGAGAGCTCGATGGGCCGATCCCGACCGTGAACAGGTCGAAGACCCCGGCGGTCGGCTGCGCATGCGTCATGGACCGTTACGTTAGATTCCGAGGCCGCAGGAGTCGGCAATGTGCCGTTTCAGTGCTAGGAAACTGCTAGTTATGCAGTAATGCGGTCTGGAGTGGCACGATGGTGCCGGTTGCCAGACCTCCCGCCTGCAAGTAGCGCCCCTCCTTCTTCAGGCTGCGCAACACCACCGATCGATCGGCGATGGACACGCCGGGGATGCTCTCCTCGATGGCGGCCTCGAGCCGCTGCACCTCGGCGAGGGTCCTCATCCACACCGACAGCACGAGGTTGTAGGGGCCGATCGTCGACACGGCCATCCGGACCTCGTTGGGTCGCGCGATGGCGGAACCCACCCGCTCGGCCTTGTTCGCCGGCACCCGCAGGAAGTACCAGGCGTGCACCGGCCACCCCGAGTGGGCGCGTGCGACCTCGGTGCGCACGACCAAACGTCCCTGGGCGCTGAGCGTCGCGAACGCCTCACGGATCCGGCGTTGTCCGACGCCCAGTTCCCTGGCGATGGTCGTCACGGTGGCACGACCGTCGTGCCCGAGGATCTGCAGCAGATCGTGCTCCAGCTGCGGTTCGACGTGTCCGCGCGCGGCCACCGGTGCGGCGATCGTGCGCTCGACCGATGCGACCTCTTCTGCTGCCAGGGAGCGCAGGCGCCACTGGCCGGCGTCGGTGAACGGTGAGGAGAGCAAGAGCGTGCGCGTCGCCCGTACGCCGGTGAGTCGGCGCATCCTGCCCATGATGTACTCGCTCAGTGCGTCCGGGTCGGCTGCGCCGACGATCACCAGCAGGTCGCGCCCTCCGGCGGTGTGATCGATCGTGAACGCCTCGGCGTCCGCGGCGAGCGCGCTCGCGATCTCCGAGGTGGCGCCGGGATCGGCCTCGACCTCGACGATGGCCGATGGTCCGCGCGCCTCGGCGCCGGGGTGACCCGCCACCCACGCCAGACCGTGCCCCGACAGCCGCTCCCAGCGACGGGCGAGCGTGACCGGGTCGACGCCGATGATCGGCGCAATGGCGGACCATCGGGCTCGCGGGTTGATTTGGAGCGCCTGGATCAGTCGTCTATCGGTCTCGTCGAGACTCGCAATCTGCGTTGAGGCACCATCCTCGTTCATGAAACTTCATTGTAGGGAGCGAGGTCGCCGTGTCGAGTGAGCATGGGCGGCGCATCCGGGTGGCCGCCTCCGCTGAACCGTCGCACGAGGTCTCCGACCGGCCTGCCGCCGAACCGATCGAGGAACGATGACCATCGCCCCACCGCAACCGCCCCACTCCGCGACCGACGAGGTCCGTGATGCCCTGTTCGCCTCGCGCGTGGGCTGGAGGGAGCAGATCCTCGCCCTGAGTGCCGAGATCCACCGGCGGCCCGAACTTGCGTTCGCCGAACACCGTGCGGCCGCACGCGTGGCCGGTACGCTGCGCGCCGCGGGATTCGCGGTGCGCGTGGGGGCCTTCGGGCTCGACACGGCGGTCGAGGCCACCTTCGGCGCGGGGGACATCGCGGTCGCGATCTGCGCCGAGTACGACGCTCTTCCCGGCATCGGCCACGCATGCGGACACAACATCATCGCCGCGGCAGGCGTCGGTGCGGCGATCGCGCTGGCGAGCGTCGCCGACACCCTCGGCATCCGGGTGAAACTGCTGGGGACCCCGGCGGAGGAGCACGGCGGCGGCAAGATCCTCATGCTCGAGGCAGGGGCGTGGGACGACGTCGACTTCTCCCTCATGGTGCACGGCGGGCCCGGCCAGGACCTGCGCTGCGCCGATGTGCGCACGCAGGCCGTGGCGCGATTCGACGTGTCGTTCCAGGGGCTCCCCGGTCATGCGGGCGCCCCCAGCCCGGAGGGGGTCAACGCGGCGAACGCCGCGACGGTCGGGCTCGTCGCGATGGGGCTCCTCCGCCAGCACCTCCCCGACGGCGTGCGGGCCAACGCCTTCGTCGCGGAGGGAGGAGAGGCGACGAACATCATCCCGTCATCGACCCGTGTACGTGCCGAGGTGCGCGCCGACACGCTGGAGGCCGTGGAGACGGCGCGGCGCCGTATCCTCGCCTGTTTCGAGGGCGGCGCGATCGCGACCGGATGCTCGTGGAGCTGGGAAGACGCCGAACCCACGTATGCCGATGTCGTGCAGAACCCGGTGCTCGCCCATGCGTGGGACCGCAACCTCGCCGCCCTCGGGCGTTCGCCGCGACCGTATGCGGGGTCGCCGGGCGGCTCGACGGACATGGGCAATGTCTCTCATGTCCTTCCCTCGATCCATCCGCTCATCGCCATCGAGGGCTGCTCCTCAGCTCCGCACACTCCCGAGTTCACCGGCGATGCGATCGGCCCCGCGGCCGAGGGCGCGGCGGTCGACGGGGCGCTCGCGATGGCGCTCACCGCCGCTGATGCCGTGGCGCATCTGCGTGCGGGGCGGGTGCTCGTCGAGAGGGATACCGCCGACGACGGCGAGCGGTACCACGGTCGGTAGTGCGCGGTACCGCAGTCCGATGTCCCGCAGACCGGTGAACTCCAGGATGGAAGACATGATCGTCAGTCAGAACCTCACGAAACGGTACGGTGAGACGACCGTCGTCGACGACCTCACCTTCACCGTCCGCCCGGGCGTCGTCACCGGATTCCTCGGGCCGAACGGCGCAGGCAAGTCCACGACCATGCGCATGCTCGTCGGCCTCGACAGGCCGACCCACGGCGACATCACCATCGGTGGCCGCCGGTATCACGATCTCCCCGACCCGGTACGGCATCTCGGCGTCATGCTCGATGCGCGGTCGGTGAACCCCGGCCGCACCGCTCTCAACCACCTCCTCGTCGTGGGCGAGACCCATGGCATCTCCCGTGCCCGAGCTCACGAGGCGCTCGAGATGGTGGGCCTCGGAGCCGTCGCCGACAAGCATGCGGGCGGCTTCTCGCTCGGTATGAGCCAACGGCTCGGCATCGCGACCGCACTCATCGGCGACCCCGCCGCGCTCGTGCTGGACGAACCGGTCAACGGACTCGATCCCGACGGGGTGCTGTGGCTCCGCCATCTTCTCGTGCGGCTCGCTGCCGAGGGGAGAACCGTCTTCCTCTCCTCGCACCTCATGAGCGAGCTGTCGTTGATCGCGGAAGACCTCGTCGTCATCGGCCAGGGACGACTGCTCGCCACGGGAACCGTCGACGACGTCATCGAGTCGGTCGCACCGAAGACGACCCGCGTCGTGACACCCGACGCGGCACGCCTCGCCGATGTGATCCAGGCATCGGGCGTCGAGGTGCGACGGGCCGATGAGTGCACTCTCTTGGTCACCGCGTGCACCGCTCGCGAGGTCGGCGTCATCGCGGGGGCCCAGGGCATCACGCTCTACGAGCTCGCCACCGAACGCGCTTCCCTCGAGGAGGCGTTCATGCACATCACCCGAAACGCCGTCGAATACACATCTCATGAGGAGGCCGCCGTATGAGCACCGCACTCACCGTTCCCTCCCTCGCCGCGCCGCGTGGCCGCGAGCGCATCACCGCCGACGGGCTGCTGCGCTCGGAGTGGCGCAAGCTCTGGTCGGTCCGCTCTCTGTGGATGACCCTGGCGGCCGCCTTCGCGCTGACGATCGTGCTGTGCGCATACATGATCATCGACGGCACGACGCTCGGCGGCTCCGACGCGGGCCATATCCCGTTCGGGTGGACGGGGATCTACCCGGTCGGGATGTTGGTGCTCGTCGTCTTCGGCGTGCTGAGTGTCAGCACCGAGTATGCGAGCGGCTCGATCCGTACGAGCCTTACCGTCGCGCCTCGCCGCACGGGCGTGATGCTCGCGAAGGCCGCGGTCGCCACGGGCGTCTCCGCGAACCTCGCGGCCGCCACGACCGTCGTGCTGTATCTGCTGCTCCAGGCCATGGGCACGGTCCCTTCCGCCGTGGGGATGTCCCTGTTCGCTCCCGACATGTTCTGGGGAGCGCTCGGCGGCACGCTCATGCTGCCGTACGGGGCACTGTTCGGTGTGCTGCTGGGGTGGCTGCTGCGCAACGCCGCAGGCGCGATCTGCTTGTACTTCGGCCTGTTCCAGATGGGGCCGCAGATCCTTCCGGCCTTCCTCCCCGAACCGCTGGCGGGAGTGATCGACTACATGCCCCTCGCGGCGATCAACGTCATGCGATCGGGCGGCCTGAGCACCGAGCCGTACGGGATCGTCACCGCGAGCATCATCTTGGTGGCCTGGTTGGCGGCGCTCGGCGGGATCGCGTGGTGGCGTCTGAAGAAGTTCGACGGCTGAGACGAGGAGGAGGCGGGCGTGGAAGGACGATGGACACGTGTGCAGGCGTTCGACGCCTCCCACCCGTTGCCGTGGGACATCGGGCTCGCTCTCCTTGTCGCACTCGCATGCACGAGCGCTTCGGCCGACCTCTGGCCGGTCGGAGCGCCGTTCCTGCTCATCGCGTGCGGCGCGGTCGCGTTCCGCCGCCGGGTGCCGCTGCTTGCGCTGGTCACCGCGACCATCGCACTCAGCACGGGCATCATGGTGTGCGGACTTCTCGGGGAGACTCCACCATGGGGTCATCTCGCGATATGGATCCTGCTCTTCCATGTGGGGCTGCGGCAGGGGAGAGCGCTCGTGCCCGCCGCCACCCTCGCGGGCGCGGTGGCGCTCGCGGCGTTCGCCGGTGCGGCGGAGTCCGGCGTGCCCGCACTCGATGAACGCGGGGCGGCGCTGCTTCCGGTCGCGGCCATGAGCGCGGCCGCTCTTCTCGCCGGATCGCAGCTGCGCGGCGCCCGGGAGGCGGAGCAACGGCATCGCGACGAAGCGACGCGGGCGGCGGTGGCCGCCGAACGGTCGCGGATCTCACGGGAGATGCACGACCTCATCGGGCACGACCTCTCCGTCATCGCCTCGCTGGCCGCGGGCGGTGGGAACGTGGTGCGCTCATCACCGGAAGACGCCGAACGCGCCTTCGCAGCCATCGGCGAGGTGAGCCGGACATCGGTTGGTCAGTTGCGGCACGTGCTCCGTCTCCTGCGCGCCGCGGATGACGAGTCCCTCCTTCCGCTCGCACCGCAGCCCGACCTGTCGCAACTGGGTGCCCTGATCGACGCAGTGCGCGGCGCGGGGCTGCGCATCGACGACGAGCGTCATGGTGATCTCCAGGGGCTGCCGCCCGGACACCAGCTCGCGGTGTACCGTCTCGTGCAGGAAGCCCTTACCAACACGCTGCGCCACGGTGGAGAAGGGACAGCCGTGACGGTGCGGATCGTCGTCGATGCGCGTGCTGTGGCCGTCTTGATCGCCGACCGTGGTGCTGTTCCGCAGACCGACCGGCCGGCTGTCTTGGGCGATGGGCACGGCATCATCGGCATGAGGGAACGAGTCGATGCACTCGGCGGCGCGCTGGAAGCCGGCCCGACGGCCGCCGGGTGGCTCGTGCGGGCCGTGATCCCCAGGGAAGGTCGTGTCGGATGAAGGTGCTCCTCGTCGACGACCAGGCGCTGCACCGGATGGGCATGCGCATGTTCCTCGCGGGCCAGGACGGTCTCCAGATTGTGGGCGAGGCAGCGGACGGCGGTGATGCCGTCCGCCACGCACTGAACCTACGCCCTGACGTCGTCGTGATGGACGTGCGGATGCCCGGCACCGACGGCATCGAAGCGACGAGGCGGATCGTCGAGGCCGCTCCGGAGGTTCGGGTACTGCTGCTCACCACCTTCGACCTCGACGAGTATGTGATCGAGGGGTTGGAGGCGGGAGCGAGCGGGTTCCTGACCAAAGACGCCGAGCCCGGCGACATCCTCTCCGCCATCCGCGCCGTCGCCGCCGGTGACGCGGTGATCGCGCCGAGCGCCACGCGCCGCCTGCTCACACGGCTCACCAGCGGAGTCTCCCAGCAAGCGGCGTCGAGTTCGTCGGCGCGTACCGCCGTCGCGAGGCTCAGCTCCCGCGAGCATGAGATCTTCGTCGAGATCGCGCGGGGTGCGACGAACGCCGAGATCGCTGCGCGGCTTCATCTCGCAGAGTCGACCGTCAAGAGCAACGTGGGGCGCATCTTCACGAAGATCGGTGCGCGTGACCGTGTGCATGCCGTGATCCTCGCCCTTCATGCCGGTGTCATGCCTGCGCCTGCCGAGCAACGACCTCCTTTCTAGTAGTACTTCGTTAACCCGTGTCGGGTGGGTGCTGCTGCGCAAGGGGCCTACGGCAGGTGTGACACACGCCGGTCCAGCACAGCAGCACCCGTTGGAGCTCCTCCAACACCTGGTACAGACTCAGACCGACGTCGACCCTTTCAGGTCGAGTCTTCGCAGGGTCAGGCAGGCTGGACAGCCAGTAGCCCATGGGCTCCTCCCCATGGGGCGGCCACTCGGCGATCAGCGTCTCGACCGGCAGCACCCCGTCCCACGTCGAGCGCCCGCCCGCACGGTCCAGAGCCGCTTGGCGGGCGGACTTACCCGCCAAGCGCACGTCCATGACCAGGAAACGGCCCTGCATCGCCCCACGAGACCCCTGCCGCCACGTGCACCGACGCAACGCGGTGCGTCCCTGTTCCAGGGCCAGGTCCTTCAACGAGCGGGCCGGGGTCCGGTAGCACGGCAGACGCGGTCCCGGCCCGGACCGCTCGGGCGCCTGGGGCACTGCCCCACCGGGATGGGCATTCAGATCACCGCGCACCACGACCACGTAGTCCAGGCCCCGCTCGGCCAACCCGTGGCGCAAGCCGTGGAACTGCCCGTAGCCGGCATCGGCCACCACCACCTGGTCGGCCAGCCCCCAGGAGCGGGCCTCATCGACCATGTCCAGGGCCAGCCGCCATTTCTCCCGGTGGTCGACCTGGTCGGGCACTCCGGTCTTGGCCCGACGCGGCTCTTGGGGGTCCGCCCAGTCCTTGGGCAGGTAGAGCCTCTATGCCAGGGGGACGGAGGCGGCATCGGTGACCGCGTGCAGGCTCACCGCGCTCTGGCACACCGCCTGCTTGCCCAGGGCGCGGCACCACTGGTGGGCCGCCCCACCGACTCGGTGCCGGCTTTGGGCAGGCCCGAGCCGTCGATCACCCACGCATCCGGGGTGATCGCCTCACTCACCTTGGTGGCCAGGCGTCGTTGGACGGGGGTGTACTCCCACGGGGACTGGTCCACGAACTGCTGCAGGGCCTGCATGTTGCCGTCCGGGAGGCGCTCGGTTATGGGCTGGATGGACTTGCGCCGCCCGTCCAGCATCAGACCGCGCAGGTAGCAGTTGCCCCAGGCCGGGGGTCCTTGCGGGGGATGGACGCGAAGACCTCGGCGCAGAACGCATCGAGGTCCTCGCGCAGCTCTTCTGCAGCGGCCGGATCCACGCGTCCATGATGGCGGAACCGAGCCGAGAAATCAGGTACTCAACGAAGTACTACTAGACGGGCCCGATGCCCTCCATGATGAGCAGGACCTCCTCGGGGTGGCCCTCCACGGCGCCGTCGGGGTCCTCCAGGAACTCGTCCATGACGGTGTCGTCCATGTAGGAGACCTCGACCACCACACCGGGTTCGGGGGAGAAGAGCGCCCCGGCCCCGTTGTAGTGGCCGGTGCCGTCCGGGAGCTCCCGGACGCCGCCTCCGGGCAGGACCTCCTCGAGGGGGGTGCCGCCCCCGGCCTCCGGCTCCAGGTAGGCGTCCACGTCCGTGAAGTCCGCGTGCCGGTGAACCGTGACGTACACGTCGGAGGGGGCGAACACCTCGCGCTCGGGAAGGACCCGGCCGTCGTCGTCGACGAGGTGGTCCACGTCCACGGTGTCGGGCAGCCAGGACCGCTCGACCTCCTCGGCGTCGGGCAGGACGACCTCCTCCTGCCCCTGCTGCTGCCGGGACATCCAGGCGTTGACGTCGTGGTCGTAGGGGGTGCCCTCCACGGCGTCGGGCAGGTATCCGATCTCGTAACCGCTGAGGTCGCCCTCGGCGGGGAGGTAGCCCTGTGCCTCCAGGAACGGTGCGGCCTCCTCCAGGGACATGCGCTCGGAGGGCGCGCTGCCGTCCGGGTTCAACTCGGGGAGTGCCTCCTCCGAGGAGGAGCTGGGCTCCACCGCCTGGGCGGTTCCGCACGCGGTGGTGGCGACCATGACGGCCACGGCGCCGAGGGCCATGGCGAGGGCGGGGGAGAGGGGGGTGTGCTTCTGCCGGAAGGTCATGGGGCCATCGTGCGGGCCGGGGCCCGCGACGGCATGAGTACGCGCACTCAACCGTCCTTCCCGGAGGCCTCCGGCAGACGTGGTCCGTCTCCCGTGTCACGCGGCGAGGGCGCTCTCCGCCGTCGTGGCGGGACCGGGGCGGCGTCCGTCCCGGCCGGGAGATCCGGTGGCCGGGATCACCGCCCCGTCGGTTGTGACCGCCTTGACCCCGACGCAGCGTCCGGGTCTTTCCTGGTCGCATGCCGCTCAAACAGTCCCTGGTCGCCGTCCCCTGTCCCGCCCCACTCTCGCTGAGCCTGCTCGGCAACGGCAACGGCATCGCGGCGGTGGCGCTGCCGCTGATCGTGCCGCAGGTCGAACGGACCGCCGGCGCTGTACGTGGGAGGGTGTTCGGCGTGAAGACCGCCCCGTTGATGATCGCCGCACCGGCCGGGACCGGTCCCGCCGGGGTGACGGCGGACCACGGGCCCCCGGTCCTGGCCGGGGCCGGCGTGCGGAACCTCGTGCTGCCGGCCGTGGTCATGTCGCGTGCCCTGCGCGACCTGGAGCCGAAGGAGCTGTCCCATGCTCAGCGGTGAGCTCGCGGAACTGGCTGGCGTCACCGTCCGCACGCTGCGCCACTACCACCAGATCGGGCTGCTGCCCGAGCCGCCGCGCTCGGCCGGGGGCTACCGGAACTACGGCGTGGGCCACCTCGTCCGTCTCCTGCGCATCACGAGGATGGCCGCACTCGGCGTACCGCTGTCCGCGCTCCCCGCGGTGCTGGACGATCCGCAGGCCGCCGAGGAGCTGCTCGACGAGCTCGACCGCCAGGCCGCCGCCGAGATCGAACGGCTTCTCGCCCGCCGGGCCGGGATCGCCGCGCTGCGCCGAACCGGCGCCCCGCCCGACCTGCCGCCGGAAGTCTCGGCATGGCGCTCCGGCCCCGCCGCGGAGGTGCCGGAGGACATGGCCCGCTACGAGCACGAACAGCTGGTCCTGGTCGGCCACCTGCTCGGCGAGGACGGCGCGGCGGGGTTCGCCGCCCTGTTCGGCGGGGCGGACAGCGGCATGGCCGCCTTCGCGCCGCTGACGGCGCGCTTCTACGCACTCGGGCCCGACACCCCGGACGAGGAGGTCTCCTCCCTGGTCGACGAGTTGGTCGCGCACCTCGAACCGCTGACAGAGCGGATGGTCGGCCTGCCCCCGCTCGGCGTGCGGGCCGAAGAGCTGATGGACGAACTGAACCGGCAGAACCTCCGGCCCGTGCAACACCGCGTCCTGCGCCGCGTCCAGCAGCGGCTGGCCCGGCCCGGCGGGGCCTGACCCGGTGCCGCGTCCCCGCGCCGGTCCCTGCTCCGAGACGCACCGTGACCCAGGACATCTCCCGCGGGCTTGCGTACGACGCGACGTCGGGGTCTTGACTCAGGGGCACCGCATCCAACGACCCCGAGGAACCGCCATGACCGCTCCGTCGAAGCCGATCTCCGTCGAAGAGTTCTTCGGCCCTCCCACCCGCAGCCGGGCCCTGCTGTCCCCGGACGGTGAGAAGGTCGCCTACCTCGCCCCGTGGCACGGGCGGCTCAACGTGTTCGTCCGCGACCTGGACTCGGATTGGTCCGCCCCCGACGACGCACACGACGCCGACGCCCCGGACGTCCGGCGTGTCACCTCCGACACCCGGCGCGACATCGACGCCTTCTTCTGGACCACGGACGGCCGCTACCTGCTGTTCCAGCAGGACACCGACGGCGACGAGAACTGGCACCTGCACCGCGCCGACCCGTACCGGCCCGACGAGCCCGTGGTCGACCTGACCCCCTTCGAGGGAGTGCGGCTGCTCGGCGCGCAGCTCCCGCCGGACCGGCCGGGCACCGCGTTCGTGCAGCTCAACATGCGCCGCCCCGACCTGATCGACCTCTTCGAGCTCGACCTGGCCACCGGCCGCCTGACCACGGCCGCGGAGAACCCCGGCGACGTCCTCTCCTGGCTGCGCACCCCCGACCGGCTGCTGGCCTTCACCATGGAGGAGGGGGGCGACCACGTGCTGTCGGAGTGGGACGCGGGTGAGCGGCGCCCGATCGCGCGGTTCCCCGGCGCGGACGCCCTCTTCGGGGTCCTTCCGGCCGCGCCCACCCCGGACGGGGGAGGACTGTGGATCGGTTCCTCGCGCGGCTCGGACCGCACCCACCTGGTCCGGGTCGACCTGGACACCGGCGAGCAGACCGGGGTGGACAGCCACCCCGTGTTCGACCTGGACACCCCCCGTCCCGAGGCCGATCCGCGCTTCCCGTCCTCGCTGATCCTGCACCCGGCCACCGGAGAACTCCTGGGCGCCCGCTACCTCGGGGCCAGGCAGGAGATCCACGCGCTCGACACGCACTTCGCCGCGGTGCTGCCGCGGCTGGCCGAGCTGTCCGACGGCGACCTGGCCCACGTGTCCTGCGACGCCGCGGCGCAACGCTGGGTGGTGGACTTCACCCACGACCGCGATCCCGGCGTCACCTGGTTCTACGACCACGCCACGGGTCGGGCCCGCCGCCTGTTCCGGCCGTTCCCGCACCTGGACCCGGCCCGGCTCGCACCGGTCACCCCGATCACCGTCACCGCCCGCGACGGCCTGTCCCTGCCCTGCCACCTCACCCTGCCGGTCGGGGTAGAGCCGCGCGGCCTGCCGACCGTGCTGTTGGTGCACGGCGGACCGTGGTACCGCGACAGCTGGGGCTACGACCCGGAGGTGCAGCTGCTGGCCAACCGCGGCTACGCGGTACTCCAGGTCAACATGCGCGGTTCCACCGGTTACGGCAAGGCCCACACCCGGGCCGCGATCGGCGAGTTCGCGGGCAAGATGCACGACGACCTGCTCGACGCCCTCGACCGGGTGGTCGAGCAGGGGATCACGGACCCGGACCGGGTCGCGATCTACGGTTGCTCCTACGGCGGCTACGCCGCACTCGTCGGGGCCGCGTTCACCCCGGACCGGTTCGCCGCCGCGGTCAGCTACACCGGGATGTCCGACCTCGTCGACCTCGTCCGGTCGGTCGTCCCCTTCGCCCGCCGCGCCGTCGAGAACAGCTACCTGCGCTACATCGGCGACCCGGACGACCCCCGCCAGGAGGCCGACATGCTCGCCCGCTCACCCATCGGCCGGGTCGACGACATCACCGCGCCGGTGCTGCTCATCCACGGCGCCAACGACGTCCGCGTCCACCGCCGCAACTCCGACCGCGTCTTCGAAGCGCTCCGCGCCCGCGGCGCCGAGGTCGAGTACCTGCTGAACGAGAACGAGGGCCACTGGTTCGTCAACACGGACAGCAACATCGAGCTGTACCGCACGCTCGAACGCTTCCTGGCCCGGCACCTGGGCGGGCGCTCCTCGACCACCGTCTGAGCCGGGGCGGTCGGGAGGGGCCGCGCTCCCTCCCGGCCCGGTGCTCCGGAGGCGGGGACGGGGTCGACGCCGTTCCCGCCTCCGGCCGGGATCTCGTGCTCCGGGGTGTTCCCCGCCCTGCCGTGCCCGAGGGCTACGTCTCGCCGTTCTTGGACAGGTCCTTGACGACGGTGCGGTCGGGTGTGAAGCGGACCAGGCGGCCGTCATCCGCGTAGTGCCGGAAGTCCGGATGCCAGGCCTCCTCGTCCTCACCCAGGTAGCGGCGCAGCAGACGTCTGGCCAGAACCTGGTCGAAGGGCGCCACCTCGGCTTTGCCGTGCATGGTCACCTGGAGGAATTCCATACGCTCCAGATCGCAGGTGTCCACCACCACGGAGGTGCGCGCGTCACGTTCCAGGTGCTTGGCCACGACCGAGTAGGAGCCTGTGAGCCACCACAGGGCGTTCTGCTCCCACAGGAACCAGACCGGTCTGACCGCAGGCGCACCGGCGGAGTTGACCGTGGCCGCCCTGGCGACAAGGGGACGTTCCAGGAAGGCTTCGACATCGAAGGGAGAGGGGGATCGAGTATCGGAGAAGGAACTCATCCCCTCCAGGATAAGAGCTCGGAGGCCACGCGGGCGAGCTCGAACCCCGTTCACACGGGGCCCTCGGCCTGACGCTCCCTCGGGCGGAACGCCGACTACCTTGGCGCCATGGCCGTGTTGCGCGACGTCGTGTTCGACTGCTCCCACCCCGCCTCCCTGGCCCGTTTCTGGGCGGCGGCGCTCGACGGGTACGAGGTGGCCTCCTACGACGAAGAGGAACTCGGACGACTGCGACGAGAGGGGATCGAGGACCCCGAGGACGATCCCTCGGTGCTCGTCCAGCCGGTTTCGGGAGCAGCGCCCCGCTTGTTCTTCAACAAGGTCCCCGAACCGAAGAGCGGCAAGAACCGGGTGCACATGGACCTGTGGGCCGAGGACGTCGGGGCCGAGGCCGAACGGCTCGTCCGGCTGGGCGCCACCAGGAAGGCCCGCGTCCAGGACTGGGTGACGATGGCCGACCCCGAGGGCAACGAGTTCGACGTCCTGCCCGCGGAGTAGTCGCGCTCGGCACGTCGCGGCCTCTCCGCACAGGGAGAAGGCCCCTCGTGGACGGTGCCGCCGGGGCCGTACCGGGGGACGTCCTCCTGCCGGAGGGCAGGGCTGCCCGGAGACCAGCGCCTTGAACGTGGCGAAGTTGCCCGGGGCAAACGGGCCGACCGGCGGGCGGAGCCCGTCCGGGGGATCCGCCCGCCGGCATCCGGCCGCGGGGGCGGACGCCCCGGCCAGGGGCCACCGGCGTCGCCTCGGGTGGGCCACCAGGGCCGCGCCGCGCCCCACCACGTGCTCGCAGCGCGGACAACCCTCATCGGTATTCGGTGTTGCTATGTACCGGTAGTCAGTATTACTATGCACCAGTAGTCAGTGTTGATGAGTAGCCAGAGGAGGCGTTCCGTGGGCAAGCAGGCGACGGAGATGCTCAAGGGGGTCCTGGAGGGCATCGTCCTCGCGATCCTGTCCGGCCGACCGGCCTACGGCTACGAGATCACGGCGTGGCTGCGGGACCAGGGCTTCTCCGACATCGCCGAGGGCACCGTCTACGCGCTGCTCGTCAGGGTCGAGCGGCGCGGCCTCGTCGACGTCGAGAAGGTCCCGTCCGAGAAGGGGCCGCCGCGCAAGGTGTACTCGCTCAATTCCCAGGGGCGTGCATACCTCGAAGAGTTCTGGAGGACCTGGAGCTTCCTCACAGAACGACTTGAACAGCTCCGAGAAGGAGGAAAGTGAAAATGGCCCCGAGTTGGATCGAACAGGTCACGGGATCGTTCGAGGACAAGAAGCGGTACCGGCAGTACAAGGCGCGCACGAAACAGCTTCCCGGGAACTACCGCACGGCGGTCGAGGCGCTCGACCGCTACCTGATGTACTTCGGCTCGATCACGAAGGGGGACATCCTGATGGAGATGCTGGACGACCTCATCGACCTTTTCGAGCAGAGCGCCGCGGCCGGAACACCGATCCGGGAGATCGTCGGGGAGGACCCCGTGGAATTCGCCGAGACGTTCCTGGCGAACTACTCGGAGGGCCAGTGGATCAAGAAGGAGCGCGAACGCCTGGCCGGGGCCATCGAACGCGCCGCCGGAGAAGACACCGGAAAGGAAGAGGGATCCCTGTGACGAGGACACAGAAGCAGCCGGCGATCCGTCTGCGGGGCCTGGAGAAGTCCTACAAGGACCTGCGCGTGCTGCGCGGGGTGGACTTCGACGTCGCGCCGGGCAGCATCTTCGCCCTGCTGGGATCCAACGGGGCGGGCAAGACCACGGTCGTGAGAATCCTGTCCACCCTGCTCAAGGCCGACAGGGGAACCGCCGCGGTCAACGGCTTCGACGTCGCCGCGCAGTCGGCGAACGTGCGGGAGTCCATCAGCCTCACCGGACAGTTCGCCGCCGTCGACGAGATCCTCAGCGGTCGGGAGAACCTCGTGCTCGTCGCCAGGCTGCGCCACATGGAGGAGCCGGGCGCGATCGCCGACGACCTGCTCTCCCGCTTCTCGCTGACGGAGGCGGGCGGGCGGAGGGTGTCGACCTACTCGGGCGGCATGCGCCGCCGCCTGGACATCGCCATGAGCCTCATCGGGAACCCGCCGGTCGTCTTCCTGGACGAACCCACGACCGGGCTCGACCCCCAGGCGCGCGTCGAGGTGTGGGAGGCGGTGAAGAACCTCGCCGGGAGCGGCACGACGGTCCTGTTGACCACGCAGTACCTGGACGAGGCCGAACAGCTCGCCGACCGGATCGCGATCCTCCACCGGGGCCGGATCATCGTCAACGGCACCCTCGCCGAGCTCAGGGCGATGCTGCCGCCCGCCGAGGTCGAATACGTCGAGAAGCAGCCGACCCTGGAGGACGTCTTCTTCGCGGTCACCGGCGGCTCCGACACGGACGGCGAAGACCGCCGGACCGCATTAGAGAAGAAGTAGGGGACCGACCATGGCAACGCACTTCCTCGGCGACACCGCCGCGCTCACCGGACGGACCCTGCGCCACGTCACGCGCAGCCCGGACACCATCATCACGACCGCCGTCATGCCCATCGCCATGATGCTGATGTTCGTCTACGTGTTCGGCGGCGCGATCGACACCGGGTCGGTCTCCTATGTGAACTACATGCTGCCCGGCATCCTGCTCATCACCATCGCCTCAGGGATCGCCTACACCGCGTTCCGCCTCTTCACCGACATGCAGGGCGGGATCTTCGAGCGCTTCCAGTCCATGCCGATCGCCCGGTCGGGCGTGCTGTGGGCCCATGTCCTGACCTCGCTCGTCGCCAACGTCCTCTCCCTCGTGGTCGTCGTGGGCGTCGCCCTGCTCATGGGCTTCCGGTCGGGGGCCGGGGTGGGGGCGTGGCTCGCGGTCGCCGGCATCCTGATCCTGTTCACCCTGGCGCTGACCTGGATCGCCGTGATCCCCGGCCTCTCCGCGACCTCGGTGGAGGGCGCGAGCGCCTTCTCCTACCCGCTCATCTTCCTGCCGTTCCTCAGCTCGGCGTTCGTGCCCACCGACACCATGCCCGGCCCGGTGCGCTGGTTCGCCGAACACCAGCCGGTGACGTCCATCGTCAACACGATCCGCGACCTGCTCACCGGCCGACCGGTCGGCGACGACGTCTGGACCGCCCTGGCCTGGTGCGTCGGCATCCTCGTCGTCGCGTACGCCTTCGCCATGGCCACCTACCGGCGCAAGATCAGCTGAGCGGGCGCCGCCCGGCCGCACGCACCGGCCGGCGCGGCGACCACGGACCACCCGGGACCCGTGGCCCCGCCGCGGCCGGTGCGTGCGGGGACCTCACAGCAGCGGGTAGACCCCGACGAGGCCGCCGGTGACGAGCATGACGAGCGCGACGGCCGAGCCCCGCCAGAGGGCCATGCGCAGGTGCTGGCCCATGTTCACCTTGGCGAACCCGATCAGGAGCAGGAAGGACGCCACCAGCGGACTCGACTGGTGCAGGGCCTGCCCCACGAGGGAGGCCCGGGCCACCTCCACGGGGCTGATGCCGTAGTGGCCCGCCGTCTCGGCGAGGATCGGCAGGATGCCGAAGTAGAAGGCGTCGTTGGTCAGCACGAAGGTCAGCGGGATGCTCAGCACTCCCGCGATGGTGGCCATGAACGGCCCCCAGGAGGCGGGGATGACGCCGACCAGCCACTCGGCCATGGCCGAGATCATCCCGGTGCCGTTCATGACCCCGGTGAGGACCGAGGCGGCGAAGATCATCCCGACCACGGCGATGACGCTGGAGGAGTGGGCCTGGATCTGCTCCAGCTGTGACTCGACACGGCGGAAGTTGATCACCAGGGCCAGGGCGGTGGCCACCATGAACAGCGCGGCCGGCTCGACGACGTCGGCGACCAGGACGGTCATGACCGTGACGGTCAGCAGCAGGTTCACCAGGAGGAGCCGGGGCCTGGCGTTGGGCCGGTCGATCACGCCGGCCAGGGAGGTCGCGGTGGAAACCTGCGGACCGGCGTCCGTCGCGGGAGCGCCGGCCGGGGAACCGCCGGTCGGGCCGGCGGAGGTATCCGTGTCGTCCTCGCGGCCCAGGCTGAGGGATCCGATGCGCTTGCGCTCGGCCCGTCCGAGCATCCAGGCGAGCACGAGCGTCGCCATCAGGCCGGCGATGACGGCGGGGATCATCGGCACGAAGATCTCGGTCGGGGTCAGGCCCAGGGCCGCCGCCGCCCGCGAGGTCGAACCACCCCAGGGCAGGGTGTTGAGGACGCCGTTGGAGAGCGCCGCGACCACGGTGAGGGTGACCGGGCTCAGGCCCAGCCTCAGGTACAGGGGGAGCAGGGCGGCGGTGACGATCATGAAGGTCGTGGAGCCGTCCCCGTCGAGCGAGATGACCGACGTGAGCAGGGACGTGCCGATCACGAGTCGCACGGGGTCGTGGCCGACGAATCTCAGGATCCAGCGGACCGGCGGATCGAAGAGCCCGACGTCGATCATCATGCCGAAGTAGATGATGACGAAGAACATCATCCCCGCGGTGGGGGCGAGGTTGAGGAGGCCCTCCATGATCATGTCACTGATACCGAGGCCCGCTCCGGCGAACAGGCCGAAGACCACGGGCACCAGGATCAGTACCACGATCGGCGTCGCCTTCTTGGCCATGACCAAGTACATGAAGAGCGCCACCATCGCGAAGCCCAGCGCTACGAGCATTGTCACTCCTTTGAAGCGGTCTCGGCCCAGGGGGAACGGGGCGGAGGAATCCTGGTCCGACCGGCTCGCGGGCCCGTACGCAGCGGCCGCGGGCCGCCCCTGCCGTCCTCGCTGTGGCGGTTCGCGCGGCGTGAGGGGCGGGGCTCCTGGGGTTCCGTCCACCTGCCGGGGCCGGGGGAGGTTGGTTGCGTGAGATGTCGACGATGACAACAACGCGTTAATTGGTTTACCAATAAGGTGAGGCTAGTGTCTCTCTTGCGCATGTCAAGAGTCACGATGGTGTGTACCGATCGTCACTCGGAGGTGTCGTCGGCTCATGGTGCGGAAGAAAAGCCCGGTGGGAGGGGTTTTCTGGCCCACCTGGGAACGAGCCGTGCTTCGCCGGAGGGGCTATGCTGCTCGAAGAGGGTGTTTTTTTGGTTAACCAAATGTGAGCAAAGTGAGACGTGCCTGTTCAGCGCGGTGACAGCCCGGGCGCGCGGAGTGCCGGAGGAGTTCCTCGAAGGCATGGCGGCACGTGCCCGCGGTCGGAGCCGGCGGCCCGTGGGCGCCGCGGCCCTCCGCGAGCAGCGGGGGCAGGGATGCGGGCGGCGCCCTAGTCGGTCTGGCCCTCCAGGGCGGAGAGCAGGCGCGACGTGGCGCCCTTCATGTGCTGGGACATCGCCTCGCGGGCCGCCGCCGGGTCGCGGCGCTCGATGGCCTCGAAGATCGGCACGTGGTCCTGGTAGGCGATGCGTATGGTGGCCGCGGCCTGCACGGTGCGGCCCACCCAGCCGTGCTGCATGATCGTCCGCAGTCCCCGCAGCATGTCGCGCAGGGTGGAGTTGCGCGCGGCTTCGGCGATGGCCAGGTGGAAGCGCACGTCGGCCTCGGGGAAGCCCTCCGGGGAGCTCACGCGCATCTGTTCCAGGCGGTCCGCCAGGACCGCGACGTCGTTGTCGTTGGCCTGCTCCGCGGCCAGGCCCGCCAGCAGGACCTCCAGGTGCGCGCGCGCCTGGAGCATGTCCCGGGCCTTGCGCTCGCCGGTGATGAGGCCGGTTTCGAACAGCCTGTACAGGAGGTCGTTGGACGGTCCGAGGTAGTAGGTGCCGCTGCCCCGCCTGACCTCGACCAGTCCGAGGAACGCCAGGGAGCGGATCGCCTCGCGCACCGTGGGGCGGTTGACGCCGAGTTCGTCCGCGAGCACGCGTTCCGCGGGAAGGCGCTGGCCCGGGCTGACCTGGCCCGAGGACAGCAGCCTGATCAGCTTCCTCGTCACGGAGGCGGCGTCGTTGTCCCCGCCCGGGTCGCCGGGGATGACGAGACCGTCGGACACGCAGCCTCCTGTGAAGAGCGATGGGCGAGCGGCGGTTCGGCCGTCGGCCCCGGCCCGCCGGGCGCTGCGGGCGGGAGGGCGTCAGGTCGACCTCACCCATTGTAGAGGCAATATTGGTTAACCAATCTGTGTCGGTGGGCGGTGTGGGATCCGAGGAGCGGTGCCGGGGTGGGGCGGTGGAGCGCGTCCGTGCTCCACCGCCCCGCCCCGCCGGACACGGTCAGGCGGCGCTCCAGTAGGTGCGGGTGTTGGTGAACTCCCGGATGCCGGCCAGACCCAGCTCGCGCCCGTGGCCGCTCCTGCCCACACCGCCGAACGGGACCCGGGGGTCGGAGGCCACGACCGCGTTGACGAACACGGCTCCCGACCGCAGCCTCCGGGCCACGGCCGCGCCCCGTTCCGCGTCGGCGGTCCACACGCTCGCGCCGAGCCCGTACACGGTGGCGTTCGCCAGCTCGACCGCGTGGTCCTCGTCCTCGGCCACGGCGACGGCCGCAACCGGTCCGAAGGTCTCCTCGTCGAAGGCCGGCACACCCGGACCCGTGTTCGTCAGGACCGTCGGCGCGTAGAAGTAGCCGTCGCGGTCCAACGGGCCGCCGCCGGTGCGCAGTTCGGCCCCCGCCGCCACCGACCGCTCCACCTGGTCGTGCAGCGCGTGGCGCAGGTCCTCCCGGGCGAGGGGGCCCATCTGGGTCGCGGGATCGGTCGGATCGCCCACCCGCAGGGACTCCGCCGCGGCGACGAAGCGCCGCACGAACTCCTCGTAAGCCGTCCGCTCGACGATGAACCTCTTGGCGCACACGCAGCTCTGGCCGGCGTTGGTGAACCGGGCGCGGACCGCGGCGGGGACGGCCAGGTCCAGGTCGGCGTCGGCGAGCACCACGAAGGGGTCGGAGCCCCCCAGTTCCAGGACCGACTTCTTGACCTCGCGGCCGGCCAGCGCGCCGACCGCCGAGCCGGCGCGGTTGCTCCCGGTCAGGGTGACAGCCTGGACCCGGTCGTCGGCGACCAGGGAGGCGATGACCCCGGGGACACGGGGCTCCTCGACCACCAGGGCGCCGAGCAGCCCCTGCGGGGCCCCGGCCCTTCCCAGCAGCTCCTCCAGGGCCAGGGCGCTGCCGGTGGAGTTGGCGGCGTGCTTGAGGACCATCCCGTTACCCGCGGCCAGTGCGGGAAGGCCGGCGCGCATGACCTGCCAGAAGGGGAAGTTCCACGGCATGACGGCCAGCACGACGCCCAGGGGCTCGTGGGCCACCCACGCGCGGGCCGGTGCGACGTCGACGGGTTCCTCGGCGAGGAAGGCCTCGGCGTGGTCGGCGTAGTAGTCGGCGGTCAGGGCGCACTTGTCGACCTCGCCGAGGGACTCGGCCAGGGGCTTGCCCATCTCGCGGGTCATGAGGGCGGCGTAGTCCTCGCGCCCCTCGCGCAGCAGGTCCGCGATCCGTCGCAGTACGACGGCCCGCTCCGCCACGGGGCGGGCCGCCCAGCGCCGCGCCTGTTCGGCGCTGCGCGCGACGACGGCGTCGATGCGCGCGTCGTCGTAGGTGTCGTAGGCGCCCACGGGCCGGCCCGTGGCGGGGTCGACCGTGGTGATGGTCGGGGTGGTCATGGCGGGTTTCTCCTTCGGTTGCCGTGACGGGGTCACTGCGAGCTCTGTCCGCCCCTGTCGTTCTCCGAGAGGTGCTCGAAGGTCTCGCCGGTGGCGGTGATGGTGCGGGTGACGTCCCTGGCCCCGTAGAGCCAGTAGATGCGCATGACCGACCCGCCCCGGTTGAGGAAGCGGTGCGGGACCCCGGCGGGGACCCAGGTCGCCTGGCCCGGTTCCAGGTCGAAGTACTCGCCGTCGATCTCGGCGGTGGCCAACCCCTCCAGGATCAGGACCGACTCCTCGCAGTTGTGGCTGTGCAGGGGCAGGCCGGTGCCCACCGCGAACGCGGTGACGCCTGTGGTCACCGTGGCCTGCCCGGAGTTCCACTTGCCGACGTAGGGCGTGGTGGAGACGCCGTTGCCGCGGTCGAAGACCGTGACGCGCTCGGGATCGATCAGCAGGTTGGGGTCTCGGGGTGTGCTGGGCATGGGGCTCCTCGGCTGTGGTGGGCGGGTGTCAGGCGTGGTGCAGCAGGCGTGTGGCCACGGTGTTGCGCTGGCTCCCCTCGACGACGTGGCGGGCCACCGCCTCGCGCCACCGCTTGAAGTGGGGGGCGCCCCGGTGGGCCTCCAGCGCGGCCTGGTCCCGGTAGAGCTCGTAGAAGAGGAAGTGGTGGTCGTCGGCCTCGTCCACGGTGACGTCGAAGTACAGGCATCCGGGCTCGTCGGTGAAGGAGCGCAGGGCGTTCTCGGTGATGGCCGCGGTGAACGCGTCCAGTTCTCCTGGCCTGACCTGGAGGGAGACGATGAGGGCGATCATGGCTGTGTCCTTCTCTGATCCGGGGGCGGGACGGTTCACGGGGCGAGCGGCTCGGGCAGGGGCACGGAGGTCTCCCGGGCCAGGCGCTCCAGGGCGGCCCAGGTCTGGTCGGCCACGGGGATGCCGGTGCGCAACCGCTCCCGCTCGTTGCGCTCCTCGAGTTCTCCGGGGTAGAGGATCTCCGTGGCGTCGGCGGCCAGCGGGACGGCCTTGGTCTCCTCCACCAAGGCCTCGACCCGGCGGGTGAACTCCCCGGTGTCCGCCATCGAGGCCACGTCGATGGTCAGCAGCAGGTGGCCGCAGCCGCTGCGCCCCTCGGGGGAGTAGGGGCCCACGACGGAGCTCCCGAACGCGCTGCCCGTCAACACCCCGGCCAGGACGTCGAACATGAAGGAGATGACGTACCCCTTGTGGCCGGCCATGGGCAGGATGAGTCCGTCGACCGCCTTGCGCGGGTCGGTGGTGGGCCGTCCCTCGGAGTCCGCCGCCCACCCCTCGGGGATGGGTTCCTCGCGTTCCCCGGCCAGGTAGATCTTGCCCCGGGCCACGGCCGTGTTGGCGATGTCCATCACCACCGGGCCGTAGCGCCCCCCGGGGGCGGCCAGCGACCACGGGTTGGTGCCGATGCTCTTCTCCTTGCCGCCCCAGGGGGCCATGGCGGGGCTGGCGTTGGTCGCCAGGATCGCCACGCACCCCTGCTCGGCCGCGCGGCGGGTGAAGTAGGCGGCGGTGCCGAAGTGGTTGGAGTTGCGCACGGCCACACCCGAGAGCGTGTGCTCGCGTGCCCGTCGAACCCCTTCCTCCACCGCGTTCGCGGTCAGGACCTGGCCGATGCCGTCCCGGCCGTCGAGCACGAGCATCGTCCCCGAGTCGGAGACGACCTCGGGTTCGGTGACCGCTCTCATCGCGCCGCTGCGCAGTCGTGCGGTGTACCAGGGGAGGCGGAGCATGCCGTGCGAGGAGTGCCCCCACAGCTCCGCCCTGACGAGGCTGTCCGAGAGCAGGCGGGCGTCCGCGGCGGGAACGCCGTGGGCCAGGAGTACGCGTTCACCGAAATCCGTGTACGGGCCTGCGGTGACCAGGCGGCTTGCGGGCATGTTCGTTCCTCACGTCAGCTCTGTATATCGACCAGTATACAGGCTTGTACATCGCAGTCCCGGAGCGGTGTGTCCGGGGCCCGCATCCCCGGCCCGCACGGGGAGGCGAGCACGGGCGGCGAGCGCGGAACGCGGTCGCGTCCGGGCGGGGTCGCGGGCTGCTCACGCCGACGGGTGTGCGGCGGGACGCGAGGGCCCGCCGCACACCCCTCGGGGGCATGGCCGGAGGCCCCCGGTCTCAGGCGTCCCGGACAGGCCCGGGCGCGAGGGCCCGTCCCTTCACAGGTGGATGTCGGTCCGCGGGCGGCCGTGGCTCCGCACCAGCTCGTCGATGATGACGCGCAGGGTCTCGGCCAGATGGCGGCCGACCTCCTCCGCCGCGGCCTCCGGCCTGCCCTCGACGACGGCCGTGCACATGCGCAGGTGCTCCCGTGCCGACTCCGCCAGGTGCTCGGGGTCGTTGTGGGCGATCTTGCGCAGCCGTTTGCTCTGTCCCCTGTACTGCACGACGGCTTCAGCCAGCAACGGGTTGCGCGTGGCCGCGACCAGGTGCTGGTCGAACCTCTCGGTGAGTTCGTAGAAGCGGCTGTGCAGGTCCTCCCACGCCTCGTCCCCGGCCCGCCGGCGCATCGTCTCGAACTCGGCCGCCAGCGGCCGGAAGGCCGACACCCGTTCCGGGTCGGACATCCCGTCGAGGGTCACCATGCGGGCCGCGGAGGGCTCGAGGATCATGCGGAACTCGAACAGCTCGCGGACGCCGTTCAACGAGATGGGGGAGACCCTGGCGACCTCGCCGGGAACGAAGTCCACGAGCCCCTCGCGGGCCAGGCGCCGGAGCGCCTCGCGCACGGGCGTTCGCGAGGCCCCGAAGCGTTCGGCCACCGTCAGCTCGCTCAGGCGTGCCCCGGGAGGGAGCGTCAACGCCTCGATCTCGTCCTTGAGGCGCTGGTAGACGCTCTCGGTCTTGCTTGCCATGTCTTCCTGCCGCTCGTGTGGGCTCCCCGCCCCGGGTCGAGACGGCACCGCGCGCGGTGCGTCGACCACCGGCGTGCGGAGACGGTCGGTCCTGCCGGGTATGTCGACCTGTATACCAAGCCGGGGCGCGACCGGTGCGGGAACCGTGCGGGGCGGGCGCGCCACGGCGTGACCGCCGGCGGGGGCGGGGCCTCCCCTTGTGTCCTACGTGATACGGGCGTGTTCCGAGAATCACACAAGAAGCTTGCTTTTGGCATTTCGTGGTGACATAGTACCAAAAATGATCGGGGGCTCGACGCCAACCTTCACCTGACCTGTTCGTTTGACCGGGAGACTCCACCCACGATGAAGCTGAGAATCCAGAGCGTGGCCCTTGCCGTCGCGCTCGCAGTGACAGTCCCCGTCGCGCTCGTCGACGCGGCGACCACCCAGGGCAGCGGAGGCCCCAGAAGCAGTCTGACGCTCATCGTCCCCGGCTCCGCGGGCGGAGGCTACGACCTCCTGGCCCGTGAGGCACAGCAGACACTGCGCTCCAACGGCATCTCCGGCAACGTCCAGGTCCTCAACATCCCCGGAGCCTCGGGCACGGTGGGACTGCAGACGCTGGTCGAGATGGAGGACCGCGACGACGTGCTCCTCGTCGTCGGCTCGGCCATGGTCGGCGGCGTGGAGGTCGCCGACAGCACGGCCACCCTGGACGACGTCACCCCGATCAGCGCGGTGACCACGGACTACCCCGTGATCGTCACACCCGGTGACTCTCCCTACGACCCCACGGGGGCGGCCGAGTTCCTCCGGGCGTGGAAGGAGGACCCCCGGGGCCACCCCATCGCCGGAGGCGCGCTGGGCAACACCGACCACCTCGCGATCCTCGCGCTGGCCCAGGAGGTCGGCATCCCGGCGAACGACGTCAACTACCTCGCCTACTCCGGAGGCGGAGAGGTCCTGGGAGCCCTGCTCTCGGGCACCGCCGCGGCCGGCGTCTCCGGATACGCCGAGCTCAGCGACCAGATCCGGGCCGGAACCATGAACGGCATCGGCATCACCGCCCCCGAAGCGGTCGCCGGCATCGACCTGTCGACCTTCCGCGAGCAGGGCATCGAGACGGTGACGTCGAACTGGCGCGGCTTCGTCGCGCCACCCGGCATCTCCGCGGACCAGGCCGCCGAGCTGGAACAGGTCGTCGCCGACCTCGTCCGGACCGAGGAGTGGCGGAGCGCACTCGAACGCAACCAGTGGCAGGAGACCGTCCTGACAGGCCAGGACTACACCGACTTCATCGACGAAGAGGTCGAGACCACCCGACGACTTCTCTCCGGAGGGGCACAGTGACCGCCGTCTCGCACACCGAGCCCGAACAAGCGGCCCCGCCCGCCCACAAGCGCGACTACGCCGAACTGGGGGTGGCGGCCCTCCTCTACGCCCTGGCGGCCTTCTGTGCCTACAACACCGCGACCATGGAGGTCATCGGCGACTCCAGCCCCGGTCCCCAGGTCTTCCCCTCGATCGTCGCGGTCATGCTGCTCGTCAGCGGCATCGGCGTGACCGTGCGCGTCGTGGCGCGGGAGCGGCGCCGGCCCGGCCTCCCCGCCACCGCGCGGACCGAGGCCGAGCCGGAGCCGGGGGAGGACCCCCGGGTGGACTGGCGCACCTTCCTCCTCGTGGCGTCCGCCTTCGTCGCCTTCGTCCTCCTGCTGCGGCCCGTGGGCTGGATCCTCAGCGCCGCGGCCCTGTTCTGGGCGGTCAGTTGCGCCCTGGGCACACGCAACCACCTCCTGAACGCCTCCGTGGCCCTCGTCTTCTCCTGCACCGTCCAGATCGCCTTCTCCATCGGCCTCGGACTGAACCTGCCCTCGGGCGTCATCGGAGGCCTTCTCCCATGGATCAGCTGAACGACCTCCTCGGCGGTTTCGCCGCCGCCCTGACACCTGTGAACCTGCTCTGGCTCTTCCTCGGCGCCGTCCTGGGAACCGCCGTGGGCGTCCTCCCCGGCCTGGGCTCGGCCATGGCCGTCGCCCTGCTGCTGCCGGTCACCTTCGCCCTGGAACCCACCGGGGCCCTGATCATGTTCGCCGGCGTCTACTACGGCGGCCTGTTCGGCGACTCCATCGCGGGAATCCTGCTCAACACCCCGGGCAACGCCACCGCGATCGCCGGGTCGATCGAGGGGCACCGCATGGCCCTGGACGGCCGGGGCGCCAAGGCCCTGGCCGCCTCCGCCCTGGGCGCCTTCTCCGGCGGACTGATCGCGACCGCGCTCGTCGTCGTCCTGGCCCCGTACATCATCCGCATGGCGGCGATGTTCGGCCCGGCCGAGTACTTCGCCCTGGCCCTGTTCGCCTTCGTCGCCATCTCCTGGGTCGTGGCCGAGTCCTTCGTCAAGGGCGTCGCGTCCCTGTCGATCGGGCTGCTCATCGCGCTGGTGGGCGTCGACGGCGTCTCGGGGACCTCCCGCTTCACCCTGGGCGTGCCCTACCTCTTCGACGGGATCTCCATCGTCGTGGTCACCGTCGGACTCCTCGCCCTGGGCGAGGTGTTCTTCCTGGCCTCCCGGATCCACCGGCGCAAGGACCGGGATCGCGTCATCGGCTCGGGGCGTCCCTGGCTGACCCGCACCGAGATCCGCCAGGCGCTGCCCGCCTGGCTGCGCGGCACCGCGATCGGCGTCCCCTTCGGCACGATCCCCGCCGGCGGGGCGGAAGTGCCCTCGTTCCTGGCCTACACGGTCGAGAAGCGCCTGGCCCGACGCCGCGGCGACACCGACTTCGGCACCCGCGGAGCCATCCAGGGCGTGGCGGGCCCCGAAGCCTCAGGGAACGCCACCGCCGCCAGCGCGATGGGAGCCCTCCTGGCCATCGGCCTCCCCACCTCGGCGACCGCCGCCATCATGCTCGCCGCGTTCCGGCAGTACGGGATGCAGCCCGGCCCCCTCCTCTTCGAGCGCAGCGGCGACATCGTCTGGGCGCTCATCGCCAGCCTGTTCCTCGGCCTGTTCATCCTGCTGGCGCTGAACCTGCCCTTCGCGCCCCTGTGGGCCAACCTGCTCAAGGTGCCCGCCCCCTACCTGTACGCGGGCATCGGGGTTCTAGCGGTGCTGGGGGTATACTCGATCAGCTCCTCCGTGGCCGACCTGGTGCTCCTGCTCAGCCTCGGGCTCCTGGGGTTCATGATGCGCCGCTTCGACCTGCCGCTGGCACCGGTCCTCATCGGTGTCATCCTCGGTCCCCTGGCCGAGACCGAGTTCCGCAGGTCCGTCAGTGCCGGGCAGGGCGATCCCCTGTTCTTCGTCAGCAGCCCGCTCACCATCGGGCTCTACTCCGTCCTCGTGGCGGGGATGGCGGTGGTGGGGGTTCTGGCCCTGCGGCGCAACCGCTCCACACCCACCGTCTCCGCCGAGGAACGGCCCACCCCCGCGCCCACCGGGGAGCGCAAGGACTGACGGCGTGTGACGTGGCAAGGAGAGAGGCCGATGGCGGACACCGAGGACAAGGGCTCCACCCCCCTCATCGGCCTCATCCGCCGACAACTGCTCTCCCACATCAGCGACGAGGGACTCGCCGAGGGCGCCCGCCTGGTGGAGAGGTCCCTGGCCGAGAGGTTCAGGGTCTCCCGCTCCCCGGTGCGGCGCGCCCTCCAGGAGCTGGAGCGGGAGGGCATGGTCGCCCGCACCGACCGGGGCGGTTACGTCGTCTCCGGCGCTGCCGGAGCGACGCCCCCTCCCGTCCCGCCAGCCCACGACGCACAGAGCGAGAAGTTGTACACACGCATCGCCGAGGACCTGCTCCAGGGGGAGCTGCCCCGGCAGGTGACCGAGAACGCGCTGCTGCGGCGGTACGACGCCACCCGCGGCCAGCTCACCCCGGTCCTGCGTCGGATCTCCACCGAGGGGTGGATCGAGGCCCTGCCGGGGTACGGGTGGGAGTTCTCGCCCATGCTGACCTCCCTGGAGGCCTACCGCGACAGCTACCGCTTCCGCCTGCTGGTGGAGCCCGCCGCCATTCTCGAACCCGGTTACGCCGTCGACCGCACAGCCCTGCTCCAGCGGCGCAGGGAACAGCAGGAGCTGGTGGACGGGCGGGTCCACGAGGTCTCCGGCTCCGAACTCTTCGACCTCAACTCCCGCCTCCACGAGACGGTCACCCTGGGCAGCGGCAACGACTTCTTCGTCGAGAGCCTGGCCCGTGTCAACCGCCTCCGCAGGCTGATGGAGTACCGGCGCACCCTGGTCCCCGAGCGGGCCGTGATCCGCTGTCGCGAGCACGTCCACCTGGCCGACCTGCTGCTGGAGGACCGCCTCCCGGAGGCCTCGGAGTACCTGCGCCGCCACCTGGAGACGGTGGGCGAGGAGAAGACGGCCGGCCCCTGAGGCGGGCCGTGGCGGGGCCGGGGACCGCGTCGGCCCCGGCCGCGCCGAGCGACCCCTCGGCGTAACCGCGGATCCGCAGTCGTGCCTGCTCTCGTGCCCGGTCCACGGTCTCTTCCGCGGCCGGTGCGGGAGAGCCTTCGCCCCCGAGACGATCTTCCGTCACTGGACGGACGACTCGGGTGACCGGGCCTGGTGCCGTGGGTTTTCCGTTCTTCCAGGGAGCGCCGGGCATACCCGGCGCCCGTGGCCTCGCACGTCGCGCGAGGGCCCCTGTCCGGCCGCCTGCGGGGCCCGGCCCCGGGGCACACCATCGGGGACCGGACCCTGAGACAGGGCGGAGCGCGGTCCGGTCAGAAACCCGTCAGCACGTGGCGGAAGTGCTCCGCGACGGGGTCGGTGGACAGGTGTGGGCCGACGAGCTCCCGCCACCGGGTGAACGCCGACGACCCTCGGAAGCCCTCCGTGTGGTCGGTGACGGACTCCCACCGCACGACCAGCCGGTAGTGCGACGGATCCTCGTGCGACCTCTCCAGTACCAGGCTTCGGGTGCCTGCGGCCTGCTGGAAGAGGGTCGAGGCCTCCGCGACCGCCTCCTCGAAGGCCCCCTCGTGGCCTGGCGCCACGTGCAGGTCGGCGACCTCGACCACCGCGTCGGCGGCACGCACGGACACCCTCTCGCCCGTGGACTCGCCGTCGATACGTCCGTGTTCACCGGAGTCCAGAAGGGTGCGCGTGGCGTCCACGGAGGCGTAGGTCCACAGGATGCGCATGGGCTCGGTAACGGAGGCGTTCTCGAAGTGGTGGGGGATGTTGGCCGGGACCAGGGTGGTGTCGAAGGTCCGCAGCTCGGTGCGCTCGCCGTCGATGTCGACGATCGCCCGCCCCTGGATCACCATGACCGACTCCACCACGTTGTGGGTGTGGTGGCCGATCGCGGCGCCCGGTTCGAAGACTGTCGTGCCGTTGAGGAAGGACGTAGCCCCGCGCGCGTACGTCACCAGGGGGACGGTCCTGGCCCCGGCCCCCCGGTCCTTGGAGGGCAGCTCGTCCGGTCGCAGCACGTGCGCCGGCTGGGATGAGGGGGAGGAGGTCACTGCTGCACCGGTCCGATCCAGAGGGTCTTGACGTTGACGAATTCGCGGATGCCGTACACCGAGAGCTCCCGGCCGTACCCCGATCTCTTGACGCCGCCGAAGGGCAGCCGGGGGTCGGAGGCCACCTGGCCGTTGACGAACACCGCGCCGGCCTCGATCCGGCCCGCCAGTTCCCGGCCCAAGTCGGGGTCGCGCGTCCAGACGGCGGCGCCGAGCCCGTACTCGCTGGCGTTGGCCAGACGGACCGCCTCCGCGGCGTCGGCCACGCGCGTCACCCCGGCCACCGGGCCGAAGGTCTCCTCGGTGAAGGCCGCGCTGTCCGTGCCGACGTGGTCCAGCACGGTGGGCGGGTAGTGGAAGCCCGGCCCCGGAGGCAGCTCGCCGCCCACCAGGAGCTTCGCCCCAGCGCCGACCGTGCGCAGGACCTGTTCGTGCAGGGTCTCGCGGAGGTTCGCCCGTGCCATCGGGCCGATCTGCGTCTCCTCCTCCAGGGGGTCGCCGCACACGAGCGCGCGCACCTCCTCGACGAAGAGCTCCACGAAGCGGTCGGCGACCGACTCCACGACCAGGAAGCGCTTGGCGTTGACGCAGCTCTGGCCGACCGTGTTGAAGCGCGACCGGGCGGCGGTGGCCGCGGCGGCCTCCAGGTCGGCGTCGGCCAGGACGATGAAGGGGTCCGACCCTCCCAGCTCCAGCACCTGCTTCTTCAGGGCAGCCCCGGCCTGGGAGGCGATGACCGATCCGACCTGGGTCGACCCGGTGAAGGTGACCGCGGCGATCCTGTCGTCCGCGATGAGCGGCGCCACCGCCGGGGTGTCCACCAGCAGGGAGGAGAACAGGCCCCGGGGCGTGCCGGCGCGGTCCATGACCTCCTGCAGCAGCAGAGCGCACCCGGGCACGTTGTTGGCGTGCTTGAGCACGGCGGCGTTGCCCGCGGCCAGGGCCGGCGCCGCGAAGCGGAAGAACTGCCAGAAGGGGTAGTTCCAGGGCATGATCGCCAGGACCACGCCGAGGGGGTCGAACCGGACCCCGCTGTGCGCGGCGTCGGAGGCGATCTCCTCGAACGCGAGGAAGCGCTCCGCGTTGTCGGCGTAGAACTCCAGTGTGCGGGCGGACTTGTCGATCTCGGCCCGCGCCTCGGTGACGGGCTTGCCCATCTCCAGGGTGATGGTGCGGGCGTAGTGCTCTCGCCCCTCACGCAGCACCCGTGCCACGGAGACGAGGAGTTCGGTCCGCTCGCGGACCGGGACCGCGGCCCATCGGCGCTGCGCCTCGACCGCGGCGTCCAGCGCGGCCTCCACCCGGGTGGGGGAGTGGAAGTCGTGGGTGGCGAACTCCGCCCCCGTGTGGGGATTGGTACTGGTCGGCACGGTGTTCACCCGTTCTCTCGCTCGGTGGAAGCGATGGTGGAGTGCTCGATCACCTCGACGACCCTCGCGGTGAACCCGGCCGTCCCCAGGTCCCCGCCAATGTCCTTGGTACGGGAGGCGGGGTCGGAGAGCTTCTCCCGTACCGCGGCCTCGATCGTGGCGGCGGCCTCGGTCAAGGCCGTGTTCCCGTCCCTGTGGCCGCGCCAGTCCAGGAGCATCGCGGCCGACAGAATGAGCGAGGTCGGGTTGGCCACTCCCCTGCCCGCGATGTCGGGGGCCGAGCCGTGCTGGGCCTGGGCCACGCCTATGTCGGTCCCCGCGTTGAGGGATCCCCCCAGACCGAGGCTGCCCGACAGCTCCGAGGCTTCGTCGGAGAGGATGTCCCCGAACATGTTGGTCGTGACCACCACGTCGAACGTGTGCGGGCGCCGGACGAGCAGCGCCGCGGCGGCGTCGACGATCAGTTCCTCGAGCTCCACGTCGGGGTACTCCTCGGCGACCTTGCGCACCTCACGCAGGAACAGCCCGTCGGAGAGCTTGACGACGTTGGCCTTGTGGACGGCTGTGACCTTCTTGCGTCGGCCCCGGGCCAGCTCGAAGGCGGTACGGGCGACCCGCCGCGAGGCCGCGGCGGTCACCTTGCGGATGCTGAACGCGGTGTCCTCGTCGGGCATGAACTCCCCGCCGCCCGCGTACATGTTGCGGTCGGAGTAGAAGCCCTCGGTGTTCTCCCGCACGATCACCAGATCCATGGGGTGGCGCAGGATACTCAAGTCCGGGTGGGAGCGGCACGGCCGGATGTTGGCGAAGAGCTGGAAGCGGGTGCGTAGTTCGGCGGAGGGGTTGAGTCCCCCCGCTGCCTTGTCGGGGTAGTCGAAGTGCTGGACGGGGCCCAGTACCACCCCGTCGACCTCGGGGACCCGGTCCAGGACGGCCTGGGGGAGCGTGGTCCCCTGAGACTCCAGGCCGGCGAAGCCGATGTCGGCGCTCTCCAGGGCGAGCCCCAACGAGAACCGGCGGTCCACGGCGTTCAGGACCTCCAGGGTGGCTTCGGTGATCTCCGGGCCGATGCCGTCACCGGGCAGAACGAGGATTTTCATGGATGGTCGGCCTTTCACGGGGACATCGCCCCGGCTGGGGTGGATCGTGGACGGGAACCGCAGGACGGGGCACGGGACCGATGTGCGGGGCGCGGAGGATCCGCAGGGTCACATTAGCCAATATGAGGTATTTTGTCCATCAGAAAAACCAAGAACGATGGAGGTGTCCTGGTTGCTGGAGCGCTCGACCCGGGGGAGTCGGGGTTTTCGCGTGGAGGATCAGCTCGGCGCCCCGGGGCCGAAGCCCGACGCCGTTGTGGAACAGCCTCTCCGGCGCCGTCGTCGTGATCCGGCTGTGCTCCGAGGGGTTCGGCGCCACCGGCGAGAGGTGTGCCCGGCCGGCTCCGCTGGGTTCGACCACGTCGTCTTGTCGGGCTCTGGCTCTTCTCCGCCGATCCTGTCGCCGAGGAACCGCGTCCGCCGCGCGGTCCGGGCCGAGGATCCGTGCGGGTGAACGGAGGAGGACGCGCAGACTCGGTGCCCGGTGCCCGGTGCGGGGGGCTGCGGTGGCCCGGCGCCGGGGCGGTGGTGGTCAGGTGTCG
Organism: Nocardiopsis sp. NPDC006198; assembly: GCF_040613895.1. Lineage (NCBI taxonomy): Bacteria > Bacillati > Actinomycetota > Actinomycetes > Streptosporangiales > Nocardiopsidaceae > Nocardiopsis > Nocardiopsis sp. NPDC006198. The sequence continues at coordinate 49,907 of NZ_JBEXSY010000019.1, forward strand.
CGCATGGCTTGTCGGGTGGCCTGGACCATGTCGTTGAGGGTCTGGCGTGTGCGGGCGAGTTCGTCGGCCCGGGCGTCGATGCGGTCGAGCTCGGCGGTGAGTCGGCGCAGCACCTGCGGCGGGCAGCTCTGCCCGGAGGGCACGACGTGTGGCAGCAGTTCGGCGATGGTCGTGCTGTTCATGCCCACGGCGAAGAGCTGGCGGATCAGCAGCACACGGTCCACGGCCGCCTCGTCGTAGTGGCGCTGTCCGCTGGCGCTGCGTTCGCTGGAGAGCATGCCCTGTTTCTCGTAGTAGCGCAGGGAGCGCACGCTGGCCCCGGTCCGCTCGGCCAGTTCCCCGATTCGCACGGGATGCCTCCGTTCCGATTTGCCCCTGACACCGGTGTCAGGTCCTAGGGTAGCGCCACGCCCACAAGGCACCACCGGGACGTGGTCGCGTGGAGGGTGTGTGAGACGACCCCGCTCGAGAGGAACCGCTGTGCCCGCCAGTCCCCGCTCCTTCACCGACATCGTGCACTCACGGCGCTCGGTCCGGGGCTTCCTGCCCGACCCGGTGCCCGCGGCCGACATCCGTGCGGTGCTCCAGGACGCCCAGAGGGCGCCCTCCAACTGCAACACCCAGCCCTGGCAGGTGCACATCGTCTCCGGGGAGCGCCGCAAGGCCTTGAGCGCCGAACTGTTGGAGGCCGACCGGGCCGGCCGTACCTCGGCCGACTTCAGCTTCGACTACGCCGACTTCGGCGAGGGCGCCTACCTCCGGCGCGCCAAGGAACAGGGCGCGGCCTACTACCGGTCCCTGGGGGTGGAGCGCTCCGACACCGAGGGGCGCCGCGAGGCCTCGTTGCGCAACCTGGAGTTCTTTGGCGCCCCCCACGTGGCGCTGCTGTTCCTGCCCCGGTTCGGTGACGGGGTGCGCGTGGCCGCTGACGTGGGCATGTACGCGCAGACCTTCCTGCTCGCCCTGGAGGCGCGCGGCCTGGCGGGGATCCCGCAGACGATGCTGGGCTTCTACGCCGACACCGTGCGCGAGTCCCTGGGCGTCGAGGCGCAGATGAAGCTGCTGTTCGGCATCTCCTTCGGGTCGGCCGACCCGAAGGGGCCCTCGGGCGAGTACCGGATGGGGCGGGTGCCGCTGGCCGAGAGCGTCGTGGTGCACGACACCCCCGGCCTCATCGAACAGGACAGGTAGGAGGACCGGGAGGCCTTCGCCGCTCCCGAACGGCGAAGGCCTCCGTGTGAACCGTCAGAAGGTGCGCTCGGCCACCTTCACCCGTCGGCTCCCCTCCAGGGCGGCGCGCAGTTCGTCGGCCGGCACCGGGGCGGCCGGGGCCTGCATCATCCGCTCGAGCGGCACATCGGGGTCGGCGAGATAGATCTGGGTGTAGGCATCGGACTCGGGCTCGAAACGCCAGCTCTGGGCAGGGGTCCCGGCGTCGACGGTGTCGAAGCCCAGCCGGTCGATCAGGGCCGCGGCCCGTTCCTTGGCGCCGGTGTCCTCACCGGCGATGGGCAGGGCGCTCCGGTCGGTTGCGTCTGCGGGGCGGGCGAGCTGGGGGATGTGGTGGGCCATGATGTTGTTGAAGGCCTTGACCAGCACCGCGCCGGGCAGGAGCCGTTGGGCCAGTTCGGTCGTGGTCGCCTCCTCGGAGTCGAGTTCGGCGATCCGGCCGTCGCGGTGGGGGTAGTAGTTGCCGGTGTCCAGCACGGTCCGCCCGCGCAGCAGCCCCTCGGGCAGGGAGCCGTAGGCGGTCAGCGGGATGCTGAGCACGGTCGCCTCCCCGGCGCGGGCGGCCTGTTCCACGGTGCCGGCGCTCGCGCGGGGCCCGAGCTCCCCGACCAGGCCGCTCAACGTCTGCGGGCCGCGCGAGTTGGCGATCACCACGTCGATGTCCGCCGCGACCGCCAGGCGCGCGACCGCCGCCCCGATGTTCCCGCTGCCGATGATCCCCAGAGTCGTCGCCATCGCCGGTTCCTCTCCCTCGTGGTGGCCGACCGGAGCCCTTGCCCCTGCCGGCAGACGCGTTGCCCGGTCAAGTTAGGCCCTGACACCGGTGTCAGGGGCAAATCGGCGGGGTGGGGCGTGTCGAGGAGTGGCGGGCGGCCGTCCGCTTCTGGAATGAGCATCGCCAGAGGTACGACCGTGCCCTGAACGCGGTGCGGACTCGGCGTCGGATCCGGTTCCGTGCGCCTGCCCGTGCAGGCGCACCCGGTGCAGCAGGGCCCCGGGCCGCCGTGGGCGGTGCGCGCTTGTCGGCGGGAGGTGTGCGCACACGCCCGTGGAGAGACCCGTGCCCACGGGGCCGGGATCGCCTCGCACGAGTGGTCCTGACCCGCCCACGGGCACACCGTGCCGCTGTCACCGACGACCACGCCGCCGAGATCGCCCGCACCACCGGCTGCCGGATCGGCTACCCCCGTTGGGCGCGCAGGACGACGCCGCCGAGAAGCACGCCCGCGGGGTGCCCGAGAATGGGGTGCGGTTGACCAGCGGCCTGCATCCCCACGGGCGCTCCGGCGCGCGGGGCCGTCACCGGTGGTGTGGAGCGTGTACGGGGACACCCCCCGGTCCTTCGCCGACCACGCGCGCACCGCCGCCGAGCGGGACGCCTGGAGCATCCGAAGACCGCCCGCCCCCGCAGCGAGAAGGAGAACGAACCATCATGAACGACGTCCTGGTCATCATCGGCGCCGGAGGCATGGGCGAGGCGATCGCACGACGCTGCGCCTCCGGCAGGCACGTGCTGCTCGCGGACGTGGACCGCGACCTGTTGGCACAGGTCACCGAACGCCTGACGGGGGAGGGGCTCGATGTCTCCACGCACACGGTCGATGTCTCCTCGGCCCCCTCGGTGACGCGTCTTGCCGTCGCGGCCGCCGAGCGCGGGGCGGTCACCGCGGCGGTCCACACCGCCGGGCTCTCCCCCGTGCAGGCCCCGGCGGAGGCGATCCTGCGCGTCGACCTGCTCGGAGTCGCCCACTTCCTCGACGCGTTCGCCGGTGTCATCGCACCCGGCGGCGCGGGCGTGGTGATCGCGAGCATGGCCGGCACCCTGTCCGCGGGCCGTCTGCCGGTCGAGACCGAGGCCGCACTGGCCACGACACCGACAGATCGGCTCACGCTACTGCCGTTGTTCCAGGACGAGGCGCTCGGCGACCCCGGTACGGCGTACGCCCTGGCCAAGCGCGCCAACCAGCTCCGGGTACAGGCGGCCAGCCTGGCCTGGGCAGAGCGCGGGGCCAGGGTGAACAGCATCAGCCCCGGGGTGATCTCCACCCCGATGGGCGAGCAGGAACTGGCCGGTGCGTCCGGCACGCAGATGCGCGCCCTGCTGGCCGGGGCCGCCGTCCCGCGTCCGGGCACCCCCGGCGACATCGCCGCGGCGACGGCGTTCCTGATCGGGCCGGACGCCGCCTACGTCACCGGCACCGACCTGCTCGTCGACGGCGGCGTCGTGGCCGGTGTCCGCACCGGCGGTGCCACGGCCCGGGACGCGGCGGTGAGCGGCGGCTGAGGCGAGCACGGCCGGGGACCGGCCGCCGCCCGGGAACGGTTACGGCACGGCGACCGCACGAGCCCCCCGCAACGCTCCGTCGCAGGGGGCTCGTGCGCACCCGGCTCCCACGCCAGCCGCGCGTGGCGGGGCGCGGGGGAGCACCGGTGCCGCCCGGCCGCCCGACACGGGCGGCCGGGCGTGCGGGTCAGGAGGAGGGCTCGGCGGTCGCGGTGCGCCGCACCTTCACGGCCGTGACGGTGCGCCCGCTGGTCTCGGCGACCTCGGCCTCCCAGGAGCCGAAGGAGACCGTCTCCCCGGGCGTCCTGGGGATGTGGCCCAGGATCGCGATGAGCAGCCCGGCGACCGTGACGTAGTCGCCCTCGGGGGGATCGTTCAGCGGCAGGTCCAGGTCGGACAGGTCGTGCACCGGGTAGGTGCCCGGCAGCGTCATGGTGCCGTCGTCGTTGGAGACCACGGTGCGGATGTCGGAGTCGGTCTCGTCGTAGATCTCCCCGACGATCTCCTCCAGCAGGTCCTCCAGGCTGACGATGCCGTCGATGCCGCCCATCTCGTCGACCACCACGGCCAGCTGCTGGTGCTCGGCGGTCATCCGGCGCAGGGCCAGGGAGACCACCAGGGAGTCGGGCAGCAGCATCGGCTCCCGCGCCAGCTCACCGGCCGCGCCCTCCCCGCGGACCAGGTCGGACCAGTGCACGACGCCGAGCACCTCGTCGAGGTCGTCGTCGGCGACGACGGGGGCGCGGGAGTGGCCGTGCTCGGCGAGCATGAGGGCGGCCTCCCCGGCCGGGGTGCGGGCCGGGATGGTGAAGACCTCGCCCCGCGGGACGACGACCTGGCGCAGCCGCCGGTCGTCGATCTCGAAGGCGCCCGAGATGATGGTGCGCTGCTCGGCGGTCATGCCGCGCTGGGTGGCGAGCATCTCGCGCAGCTCCTCCTCGCCGATCTCCTCCTTGGCGGCGGTGGGGTCACCGCCGGTCAGGCGCACGACCAGGTTGGTGGAGGCGCTCAGCAGCCACACCACGGGACGCGAGAGGGCGGCCAGCAGGTCCAGGGGGCGCGAGACCACCAGGGCCCAGGTCTCGGCGCGCTGCATGGCGATGCGCTTGGGCGCGAGCTCGCCGAAGACCAGGGTGACGAAGGTCAGGACGATGGTGACCAGGACGACCGAGACCGGAGCGGCCGCGGAGCCGAGGAAGCCGAGCGGTTCGACCAGGGGCTGGGCCAGGGCCACGGCCGCGGTGGCCGAGGCCAGGAAGCCGGCCAGGGTGATGCCGATCTGGATGGTGGCGAGGAAACGGTTGGGGTCCTTGGCCAGGCGGGCCACGGCCCTGCCGCCGGGCCCCCGCTCCGCCAGCTGCTTGATCTGTCCTTCGCGCAGGGTGATCAGGGCGATCTCGCTGCCGGCGAAGAGGGCGTTGACCACGACGAGGACCAGGACGAGGCCGATTTGAACCCCGTAGCTCTCCATAACTGCTGTCGTCTCCGATGCTGCTGGTGAAATGTGTGGTTCCTGCCCGGTTCCGGGCCGCACAAGCCTCCCACAAACAGCAGTCGGTCCAGAAGGACCGCCGCGAACCTCCGGAGACGGGGCGGACGGGGCCGTGGCGCCCCGTCCGCCCCCACACCCCAGCGCGCCCCCGCCCCACGGCGCGTCGACGCACCGCGGGGCGACCTCGCGGTTACGCCTGCTTCGGCAGGGTGAGGATCTCGGCTCCGTCCTCGGTGACGGCGATGGTGTGCTCGCTGTGCGCGGTCCGGCAGCCCGTCTCGCTGCGCAGCGTCCACCCGTCCTCGTCGGTGACGAGCCGGGCGGTGTCCGCCATGACCCACGGCTCCAGCGCGAGCAGCAGTCCGGGGCGCAGCTTGTACCCGCGGCCGGGCCGTCCGGTGTTGGGGACGTGCGGGTCCTGGTGCATCGTCGAGCCGATGCCGTGGCCCCCGAACTCGGTGTTGATCGGGTACCCCGCCCCGCGCAGGACCTTGCCGATGGCGTGGGAGATGTCGCCGATGCGGGCCCCGGGCCCGGCGGCGGCGATGCCCGCGGCCAGTGCGCGTTCGGTCGCCTCGATCAGCGCGACGCTCTCCGGCGGCCGGGAGCCGCCCACGACGAAGCTGATGGCGGAGTCCGCGGCGACCCCTCCCAGGGAGACGGCGAGGTCGAGCGTCAGCAGGTCGCCGTCGGCGAGCGCGTAGTCGTGCGGGAGGCCGTGGAGCACCGCGTCGTTGACGGCGGTGCAGATGTAGTGGCCGAACGGTCCGCGTCCGAAGGACGGCGCGTAGTCGACGTAGCAGGACTGCGCGCCGGCCTCGGTGATCATCTCCTGGGCCCACCGGTCGATCTCCAGGAGGTTCGTGCCCACCGTGCTGCGGTCCCTCACCGTCTGCAGGATGTGGCCGACCAGAGCCCCTGTCTCTCTGGCCTGGGGCAGCTTGTCAGGGTCCAGGATCTCGATCATGCGGCGCCTTCCTCATGCAACCAATAACTATACCGTCCGTACTATACCGGCTTTGGGGTTCGCCCGAGGCCGGGCCGTCCCGCGCACCCGCGGAGAACGGTGGAGGGGAGGACGGCCCCAGGATCCGGCGCCGGGAGCGGGCCCTGATCCCGATGTTCTTCACCCCGGGCAGCGGCCGGGAAGTGTTCCATACTGGTGCGCATGAATGCCCCGTCTTCCCCCCGCCCCCTCGGTCCGCTCCGGGCCATCGCGCTGGCCGCCGCGGTCCTGGTGGCCGCCGCCTGTTCTCCCCCCGCGCCCCAGGACGAACCGGGTCCCGCCGCCTCCGGCGAGCCGGCGTCCTCCGCCGACACCGGTGGAGCCTCCTCCCGGGTCACCAGCCTGAACGCCGACTTCACCACGCAGGCCCAGCTCGTCCAAGGGCTCACCGCGGCCGTGCGGAACGTCGAGCGCACCACGGACGGCAAGGGCGGCCCGGCCCTGGCGTTCGACCTCACACTCACCAACGCCACGGGCCGGCCCTTCGACGCCACCGGCGTCGCCGTGTTCGTCTTCCACGGCCCCGACAGCAAGGAGGCGTTGCCGGCCATCCTGGAGGTTGACGAGAGCGGCAACGGCACCCTTGCCCACTTCGACGCACCGATCCCCGACGGGCAGGAGGCGACCGTCACCTACGGGTTCGGCGTGTACCCCGACCACGAACAGGTCTTGATGGAGATCGTCCCCGAGGGTTCCGAAGGGGTGTACTTCAGCGGCACCGTCCCCACCTGAGAAAGTCCGTGGGGGATGCCGGTCCCCGCTCACGCGCCCGCGACGGCCGAACGGCGCCGCGGCCGGGCTCCTGTGCGAGGCGACGGGCCGACTCGGCCCTCCCCGACGGGCCCGGCATCCTCCCGCACACCCCCTGCAAGGAGAACTGTTGAGTTACGACGTGGTGGCCCTGGTCGCGGAGAGGCCCGACGACCCGGCCATCGTCGAAGCCCTCCGAGGCGTCGACCCGGAACTGCGGCTGCACCGGCACAAGGACACCAGTGTCCTGCAGGTCCGCGACGGCGACGGCCGCCTGCTGGCCACCCTCGAACCCGGACAGCGGGTCGAGGCCGCGGGCGAGGTCGAGCGCCTGCTCGGCGCGGAGGTCGTGGCGGGCCTGCCCGACCGGTTCTGGTGGACGGAGACCCGGGCGCGCCCCGACGAGCAGGGCCGCGAGGTGGCGCACCGTTTCGCCGACCGGCTCGCCCTCACCCTCGGGGGAGCGGTGTGGACCTCGGGAGCGGCCGACTTCGGACTGTGGGAGGAGTCCGAGCACCCGGCGGCCGAACGCGCCGCGGCCAGGGCGGTCCTGGTCGCCCAGGACCGGGACGTGGTGCCCTTCTCCTCCTGGCTCAGCGACGCGGTGGCCACCCACGCCGGCCGCAAGACGCTCCAGGTGCTCACACCGCCCACCGCACGGCTCACCTACGGCGTGCGCACCTTCCTCGCCGGGCCGCTGGGCCGCTGGGTCGTGCGCGGCCAGGACGGCGGCCACTACGACGGCCTCACCGGGCTCGCGGTGCACTGGGACCACACCTACGGGTTCCTCGCCGACAAGGAGCCCTCCGGGCCGAACTGGGCGGCGAGGGAACCCGACGCTGCGCCGGAGCCCGGGTTCCTCGTCGGCTTCGCCGAAGGCGCCGGGACGCAGGTGGTCGTGGACGTGTCCGCACTCCACCCGGGCCCCGCCGCCCCGCGCCCGGGCCGCGCCGCGGAGATCGTCGCCGAGCACCTGGCCGGGCACTCCCCGGCGGCCTGGGGCCCCCACGAGCCCGCGCTCCGGGAGTGGGATCGCGAGCGCATCGCCCGCTTCGCGGCCGAGCGCGGCCCCAGGGCGTCGATCCTCTACCTCGCCGGGCCGCTCGGCCGGGGGCAGCCGCTCGCCGGGCAGATCAGCCTCACCCACCGGGGCGGCCGCCTCCTGGAACGGGTCTCGATCGTGGCCGGGTTCGAGGAACGGGAGAGCGTCCCCTTCGGCGCGCTCCCGGACCTGGTGCGGGCCCTCGCAGCGGAAGGACTCCTGGAGAGCCTGCGGGTACGCCATGTGCCGGGACACAGCGACACCACCTACGGACCCGTGTGGGCCGGACCCCCGACCCCGGTCGGCGTGGCCATCGGCCCCGACCGCCTGCGCGCGATCGGCCTCGGCCGCGCCCAGGCCGGGCCCGTCAGGGGCACGCTCGTGGGGGAGGGCGGGGACCGGGCGCTCTGGTACCCCGTGGTGCAGGACGCCGCATCGCCCCTGAAGGGCCTGTGGCTCATGCAGCGCCAGACCGACTACCTCGCCTCGGCCTCCCGAGGGTGAGGGGCGGGCCGGAGCCGCCGCCGACAGCCGCCAGGACGGGTGGCGGCGCCACTCACGTGCTGCGCCGCGCGGGCGGCGGACACGGGTGCGGAGGACATGCCCCGTGCGGGGCCCGGCCGGTGTGACGCCCGGGCCCCGCACGGGAAGCCGGGATCAGCGCTCCATCAGGGCGAAGACCCCCCAACCGAGGTACTCACGCGTGGCGCGCGCATAGCGGGCGGGCTCCGCGTCGAGCTCCTCCCGCACCTCGGGGGCCAGCTCGTCGTCCGGGTTCCGGTCGAGCCAACGGCGCAGGTTGAGCCACTGCGCCGCGGCGTACCGGTCCCAGCTGTCCTGGTCGGCCAGCACCATCTCCACGACGTCGTACCCCAGACCCTGGAACTGCCCGATCAGCTCCGGCAGCGACAGGAAATCGTCGATGCCGGCGGCGTTGCAGGCCCTGGCGGTCTCCTCGTCCGGAGGGGTCCGCCGCCAGTACGGCTCACCGATCAGCATCAGGCCCCCGGGGCGCAGGCTGCGGCCGAGCAGCTCGGCCGTCCCGGCGACGCCGTCACCGATCCAGGTGGCGCCGACACAGGCGGCCAGGTCGACCGGCTCGTCCGCGACATGGCCGGAGGCGTCGCCGTGGACGAACTCGACGCGGTCGTCGACGCCGAGCTCGACGGCGCGGGCCCGGGCCTGAGCGGTGAAGGCCGTGCTGATGTCGACGCCCGTGCCCGTGAAGCCCAGGTCGTGTGCCCAGGTGCACAGCATCTCGCCCGAGCCGCTGGCCAGGTCGAGCACCCGCGTCCCGGGGTCCAGGTGGAGCGCCTGACCCAGGGCGGCGAACTTGGCCGGGGTCAGCGGGTTGTGGATGCGGTGGCTGCTCTCGCGGATGGTGAAGATACGGGGAAGGTCCATGACCTGATTCCTTTCCGTCATGCCTTGAAGTTCGGGGACTGCTTGATGGCGCGTCGCAGGCGCGCGCCCTGCTTGGCCTGCCGGTTCATCTCGGCGCGCAGCCGCGCGTCGGTGCGGGAGGCGGCATGGGCGTTCTCGCGAAGCAGCCGGTGACAGCTGTCGGGGCGCCGGTCGGTGAGCCGGCCGTCCTCGACGGCGGATCCGGAGGCGGTGGCCGGCAGGACGGCCACCCGGTCACCGGTGCGCGGCGTCAGCCGGTCCCCGGTGGCAGCCGGGGGGACGAGCACCGCGCGGGAGGGCCCGGTCCCGGCGACGACGTCGCACAGGCCGCGTTCGGCCCGCACCACGCGGCCCGGGACCGGTCCGCCGGCCCGCGACGGGGCGAAGGAGCGCTCGCGCTCCGCCTCCCAGCCGTAGTCGGCCGATGTCAGTACGCGCTCGGGCGAAGGGAGAGCAGAGCGGTGTGAAGCGTGTTGATGAAACACAGTGGAGATCCTTGGAAAGGGGCCCCGCCGGACGGCAGGCGTGCCGGAACCACCCCTACGGGGGAGGAAGGCAGGCGAAGGTCAGGACGAGGCCCGGGAAGTGAGGATGGTCCGGGCACCGCGCACAGCGGTGGTCTCCACGACAGTCATCAACTCACCTCCTTCGGTCTCCGCAAGCGAACAGGTCGTCGCTGCGTCAGAAACTGTAGCATCCGATTCGACGAGCCCGGAGGGGAGTTCCGTCACCGGTTCCGGTACGTGCCCGCGAAGACCCGTACCCGGTGGAGCGCCCACCGGTTCCGTCGTCCCGCACCGGCCTGTCCGGCGGCCGGGCCACGGAGCTCGTCGGACAGGTCTCCCCCTTCTCGGCGGCGAGGGCCCGGAGTTTCTCGGCGTCGTCGGCGGAGGCGCCCACGAACGCCCCGGGCCCTCGTCGCCGCGGCACAGGAGAACGCCGTCGAGGCCGCGGCGTCGTCGCGGGGTGTTCGCGCGGTGGGCGCGGGGCGGTGAGACGGTGGTTGACGTCCATGGGCCCCGTGCCCGGGGCCGTGAACGAAAGGGAGGGTGTCGGTGGAAGAGGCGCTGGGACTGGTGTCGATCCTGTGCGGGGTGGTGGGGATCTCCGCGGTCTGCATCGCGGTGACCCGTTCGGGTTCCGACGGCCGACTGCCGCGTGACGGGGCGGTCGGGATCCGTACACGGCACACCACGGCCTCCGAGGCGGCATGGCGGGCCGGTCACACCGCGGCCCTGCCCCTGGTGGCCACAACCGCCTGGGTCGCCGCCGCCACCGCCGTGCTCGCGGTCCCGGCCCAGCTCTGGTTCGGTGGAGGATGGGGCGTCGTCGCGGGGCTGTGCGGCATGGCCTGCGAGGTCATCGTGCTCGTGCGTGCGACGATGACGGCCGATCGGGCCGCCCGGAGAGCCTCCTGACGCAACGCCCGACACAGCAGCCCCACCGAGAGGACCTCCGATGCGCAGCGTGATCTCTTCGATGGGCGTCTCACTCGACGGCTACATCGTCGGGCCGGACGGCGGCTTCGCCTGGACGGAGCCCGGCGACGAGGTCTTCCGCTTCGTCACCGACGAGACACGCGGGATCGGCGTCTACCTGTTGGGGCGGCGGCTCTACGAGACGATGCTGTACTGGGAGACCGCCGACCGGGATCCATCGCTCGACGCCCCGACGCTCGAGTGGACCGAGCTCTGGACGTCCCTCCCCAAGGTGGTCTTCTCCACCACGCTGTCGGCGGTACAGGGCCGTGCCCGCCTGGCCTCCGGCGGTCTGGCGGAGGAGGTCGAGCGGTGGCGGGCCGAGCCTGGAGAGGGCGACATCGCGATCGGCGGCGCGACGCTCGCGGCCGAGGCGGCCGAACTGGGTCTGATCGACGAGTACCGGGCCAGGGTCCACCCGGTGCTGGTCGGCGGCGGGATCCCCTTCTTCCCCCGACGCGAGCGCCGGGTGGATCTCGAACTCGTCGAGAACCGCACCTTCGATTCGGGGGTCGTGTACGTCCGCTACCGCGTGGTGCGTCAGCGCCACCACGGGGACCCCTCGTCCGGTCGGCGGGCAGACGTGTAGAGGCCGCGGTCCCTCCGCGAGCGGCGCGGCGTGCGCCCGGCCACCCGGCGCACCCGCACCGCGATGGAGCACGACCGCCGGGGGTCCGGAGCCGGGCACCTGTCGGACCGAACGGCGCGGAACCAACTCCTGAGCCACAGCGTCACAAGCCTTTGATGAGAACTGAAGAGAAGGCGGTGGCCCCGTGAGCCACGTGCAGGACGCACTCGTGCTGACCCCGAGCCGGCGCAGGGTCTGGACCAGGCTGGCCGTCGCCGCGGTGCCCGTCGTGACGGCGACCATCGGTATCTGGGTGAAGGCCGGGCCCGTGGCCGGCCTCATCGCGGGCGCCCTGTTCGCCGTGATGGTCGTGCTGCTCCTGCTGCACACGCACCGCTCCAGCATCGTCCTGACCCCGTACGAGTTCATCGAGAAGGGGCTGGGCTTCCAGCGGCGCCGTCCCAGGGGCCGCATCGCCCGCCTGGTCCGCGCGAACGTCGTCGTGCCCCGCTCGGGTGCCAACGAGACCCTGTACGTGCTCGACGCCGACAACGACGTGGTGATCAGGCTGTACGGCGCGAACTACACGTCCCAGGACATGGACCGCCTGGTGGAGGCGCTCGCCGTGCCGTGCGAGGGCCCCGACCGGCCGGTCACCTACGCCGAACTGGCCAGGACCCACCCGCACGTCCTGTCGTGGGTCGAGCGGCACCCCGTTCTGATGTCCCTGGCGATCCTCGGCGTCCTGCTCCTGCTCCTCGCGGTGTTCGTCCTGTCCATGCTCCTGCTGGATATGACGGGGTACGTGTAGGACCGGTCCGGGAAGGGCGCGCGACCAGAAGGCCGGCCGGGGCCGCGGGGCACACCGCGGGGCAGGACGCCCCCGGCGGTCACGCACGGGAATCGAGACGGTGGGAGCGCGGAGGCCTCGGCCCCCGCTCCTTCCCGGCCCCTCTCGTCCGCCTCCCCGGTCGGGGAGCGCCCCGACCGACGGCGGTGCGGGGGCGGCGGGGCGCTACGGCCGCCCGCCCAGCCCCGCCCAGTCCCGCCTCGCACCGCGCCGCTCAGCTCTTGCCCGACCGGGACGACCGATAGGCCGACTCCCGCGGGAGTCGGCGACGAGCAGGGTGAACGCCCGGGCGATCCTGTCGGCGAGGCCGCCGTCGGCGGGGTGCGGCACGGCGGGAGGCCCTGTCGACGGGAGGGACGGGGACGCCCTTTGTCACTGGGGCTCAGTAGCGTCGCGCCCATGTCGCACACCGCGTACACCTACGCCTATCTGCGGCCCTCCGCGGTGCACAGCACCGCGACGGGGGACACGCTCAGCCTCCAGACCTCCGGGGGGACCACCCCTGCGGGACGGGCCGGCCGTCCGCGGTTCTTCGCAGGCTTCCTGACGAACCCCCAGGTCGCCGCGGCCGGTCTGCTGAGCGTCGCCGACACCGCCGCCGCCCGCTACCACCGGCCGCAGAACAGGGCGTCGCTCGACCCGGTGGTCACCGGGAACGGCGACCGGCTCCGGTTCGAGTCGTTCTCCGGCTGCTGCGGGGTGTACGCACGGCTCGACCTGCTGGACGAGGCCCTCGACGGCGACGACGTCCGGCACGGCACGACCAACGTCGACGTCAACGCCCCCCTCGCCGACGCCCTGGGCCGCGTCGGACCGGGCGACCCGCTGTACCTGGAGGTCGGCCCCGACGAGCTGGCCGTCACCACCTTCGACGGGCCGGTGGTGGAGAAGAAGGTGCCGCTGCCCGACCGCTGGCTGCGCGGCTTCGCCGAAACACAGGTCATCGCCTCGGGGTTCGACCTGCGCGCCGAACTCGCCGCCGCCGACGCCGTCCGCTTCCTCCGGTCGCTGCCCCGCCCCAACGCCGCCCGGGGCGCGTCGCGCGGGGCCCTCTGGGCGGTGCCGTCCGGCCGCACGCTGCGCACCACCGCGCGCGCTGTCCCCGGGGCCGTGTGCCTCGCGGGCCCGGAACGGCTCGCCCCGCTGACGCGCGTGCTGCGCCACGCCACGGGACTGCGCATCCACGGCCCCCGCGTCGCCGCCGGAAGCGCCCCCGTGGCGAGCGCGTGGGAGGTCCTCCTCCCCGGGATGCGCCTCACCCTCACCCTGTCCCCGGACACCGCACGCGGGTTCTCCGGTGAGGGCGGCGTCCTCGACGCCCTGGCGGCGGAGGATTCGACCGACGACGCCGACCTGGTGTCGGTTCTGCTCGCCTGGGAACCCACCGTCGACGTCGGAGACCTGGCCGCGCAGTCAGGACTCACCCCCGAGCGTGTACGGGCGGCGCTCACCCGCCTGGGCACGGCCGGGCGCATCGGCTACGACGTGTCGGAGTCGGCGTACTTCCACCGCGAACTGCCCTACGAGACCGGGCGGGCCGAGCGCCACAACCCCCGGCTGAGGGCCGCCCGGACCCTGGTCGAGGCGGGCTCGGTCCGCTTCGACGGTGACGAGCCCGCCACGGTCACCGTCGACGGCCGCGTCCACCGGGTCCGGTCCGCGGAGGGGCGCCTGACGTGCACCTGCCAGTGGTGGGCCGAGTACCGCGGAGGACGCGGCCCGTGCAAGCACGTCCTCGCCGTCCGCATCGCCCGCCCTCTCACCCCTGCCGACCACCCACCGGAGCCCCGATGACCGACCGCCCCGCCTACGACATCCCCGACACCGCCACCCCGGGCGTGCGAGCCGTGCTGCACGCCGTACGCGAGGGCCGCGGGCAAGACGTCTGCCGACTGCTCGCACCTCTCGCCGACGCCGAGCGCCGCACATGCCTGCCGGTGCTCAAGACCTGGCGCAGGTCGGTGCGCAACAACTGGGGGCCCGAGCACCTGGCGGTGCGCACGGCTCTGTTCTACGCCGGCGCGGGATGCTCCACCGGTACGGCCGACGCGGCGCAATGGATCGCGAGCCCCGATCTGCGCTGGGTCGACCGCGACACAGCGCTGGTCGTCTCCGTGGTGGCCCATCGCGGACCGGAGTGGCTGGCCAAGGTCGTCCACCGGCTGGCGGAACGCCGCACCGTGGCCGAGGAGGAGTATCCCCTGATCGCCCTGCTGGCACGGGCCGCGGGCTGCGAGCTTCCCGCGACCGACGGCGTCGTCCTGGGCTGGGAGCAGAGCATCGGCGGCCGGGGTCGCTCGATCGAGGACGACCTGCGCAAGGACCCGTGGCTGACCGTCATGGTCCCGCGGCTGTTCGAGGTGCCCGGGACCGGATCGAGCTTCCAGTACTCCTGGCCGAACGATGCGGGCTGGCCGCACGCACTGGCCCGGCTCGCCGGGGAAGGACTGCTCGACCGGGCGATGCTGCTCGACGGCTGCCTGTCGCGGCTGCTGCGCGAGCCCCGGACCGGCACGGTGCGGGGCTTCCTCGCCCTGTTGACCGCGCTGGACCCGACCGAGGACGAGCACGCGGCACGCCTCCTCACATGGGTACGGATACTGCCCGACGCGCACCCGCAGGCGGCGGCGCGCGCCCAGCAGGCACTGGCCGTGCTGGACGAGGCGGGCCGGCTGGACGACGAACGCCTGATCGAGGCATCGCTGGCCGCCCTGGTCCGTCCCGAGAAGAAGATCGTGCGGACCCAGCTGACCCTCGTCGACAAGGCGATCAAGCGCGACCGGTCACGCGCCGACGTCCTGCTCCCCGTCGTCGCCGAGGCGTTCGGCCAGGAGGAGCACAGCCTCCAGGAGCGCGCCCTGGCCCTGGCCGTGCGCCACAGTCGGTACGCGGACGCCGCCGTGCTCGCCGGGCTGGCCGCCGACTCCGGCAGGCTCGCCCTGGATCTGCGCCGACGGGCCGCGGACGCGTTCGGCGACGCCGTTCCCGCGGAGGCTCCGGCGGAGAGCGGGGATGCCCCGCTGCCGCCCGCACCGGAGCCCGAGCGGCTGGCGCCGCCCGCGCCCACCGCCGCCGAGCTCGCCGAGGACGTGGCGGCGCTGCTGCACGGCAACGGCACCCCGGCCCAGGAGGAGCGCGCGCTGAACGCACTCGTGGTGCACGCCCGCGCCGATGCGGACGGCCTGCGCGCGGCCCTCGAACCGGTCGCGGCACGCCACCGCGAGCGCGTGCCGTACGTGAACGCCTCCGACGGTCTGTGGTTCGTCGTCCACACCGCCGTGTACGGCCTCCCGCCGCGGAACCTGGACTACATCCGCTCTCTGGTCGAGGGACACCAGTGCCAGCACCAGGCGACCGGATCCATCCGCTTCCTGCGCGCGGACGAGGTCGCCGTACGGCTGCACCGCGACCCCCCGCCGGGCCTGCTGGCCACGCCCACCTGGTCGACGGGGACGATCGACCCCGCGGACCTGGCGGCGCGGATCGCCGACTACGAGCGCTCCGGCGCCGAACCCGGGCCGGTCGACCTCCGGCAGGCGCTGCTGCGTCTGGACCGCGACGTCTCGCCGGAGGCGCACACGGCCGCCGGGCGCCTCACGTCCCCGGCGGGGCGCCGGCTCGCGGCCTGGCTCGCCTCGGGCGGACTGCCCGATCCCGTCCTCACCCGCACCGCCGAACCGCTGCGCCTGCGCTCGCCCCGCCCCGGCGTACTGGTCCGTACCGCGGCCCTCCCCGGGCACGCCGAATGGCCCGAGCCGTTCCGGTCCCTGCTCGCCGAGCACGACCCCGTCGGCAGCCCGTGCAGGTGCCACGGCGGAGGGGAGTGCTCCGCTGAGGCGCTGGCGATCCTGCCTCGGCACCGGGAGGTCATCGCGGGGCGCATGCTGGTGTCCGTCGCGATCCTCGCCGAGTACGACCAACTCGACGAGCACGCGCCGGTGCTGCCCGCCCTCGCGGAGTCGGGCGGCCCGGCCGGGCCCGCGACCCACCTCATCATGGCCTACGGTCTGGGAGCCCGCCGCCCGGAGTCGCAGATGCACGCCGTGGACGCGATCCTCACCCTGGCCGCCCGCGGCCAACTGGACACGCAGCGCCTGGGCGAGGACGTCGGCGAACTCACCGTCCTGCGCCGGCTCAAGGCTCAGCGCTACGCGAAGATCCTGCGTGAGGTTTCCCGCGGCGGGGGGCACGACCTGGTGTGGTCCCTCCTGTCGGCGTCCCTGCCCGTCCTGCTGCGCGGTGCCCCGCCGTCCGGCCTGTCGGCCGTGATCACCCTGGCGGCGGACTGTGCGGAGCTCTCCGGGGCCAAGGGCCCCGAGATACCGTGTATCACCGAACTGGCGTCCCGTCCGGGATCATCGCAGCTGGTCAAACAGGCCCGGCGCATCCGCGACATGATCACGGCACCGTAGCGCGTGTTCGGGCGGGGGTGGCGGGACCGAAGGCGGTTTGCCCAGCGGGCCCGTCGCCTGCGCCGAGCCGGCCAGGACCCGTCCACACGTCCTGTCGTGGGTCGGGCGGCGCCCCGTTCTGCCGGCCCGGGTGGTCGTCGGCGTCCTGCTCCTGTTCCTCGCGTTGTCCGTCCTGGTCATGCTCCTGCTGGACGTGGCGGGGTACGTGTAGGACCCGCCCCGCGGGGGTGGGGGACCGCAGCCCCTGCGGGTCCGTGGGGGAACACCCGCCGACCGGGCCCACCGGGCGCACCCGGCTCCGGGGCCGGTGCCGAGAGGAACCTCTGCCCCCCCGCGTGTTCCTTCCCGGCCGACCGCCGGGTCGCGCCCTGCCCACCCGGACCGGGAAGCCCGGTGGACACGCACAGACCCCTGCGCACCCCTTCATCCGCAGGAAGGATCCTGTCGCCCGCGGATTCCGTCGAGGAGGAAGGCGGTGCGGCGGTCGTACGCGTCCCGGGGCGGGCGGGCGCCGTGTTTGAGCGCGAGTGCGTTGTCGACGACGAGCGCGTGGAGGTCGTCCGGCGTGAACTCGGGCCGCAGGGTTCCGGAGGCGTGACCCGCGGCGACGAGTTCGCCGTTGATCTCGCCTGCGGCCCGGCAGATGTCCATGAGCTGCTGGGAATGGGGAAATTCCTGCAGCAGGACGTCGTTGGCGGTGGGCTGGCGGTACTGCAGGTCCCGGATCGCGGTGATGTAGTACGCGACCCTCTCCCCGGCGCCGTCGAGGGCCCGTGTCCGGTCGATGGCGGCGTAGAGCTCGTTCGCGACGACTTCTTCGATGACGGCCTCGATGAGTCCGACCCGGCCGCCGAACCGGTTGAAGATCGTCGCCTTGCTCACCCCGGCCGCCCTGGCCACCTCCTCCAAAGGCACGCTCAGTCCCCGCCCCTGGAAGGCGCCGATCGCGGCGCGGCGGATCTGCTCCGCGTTGCGCCGGGCGTCGGCGCGCAGCCGAGGCCTCGCGGGTGTCGCACCGGTCATGGTCCCTGCCGTTCCTCGCTGACGCCACCGTAAGTTGACTCTTTGGGTCAGTTTATCTACGGTCGACGGCGGACGCGAAACTGACCGCGCTGGTCAACTTATGCGGAAGTCCGCCACCGGGCCGGACACCAGCGCTGACACCCAGGGAAGGCCACGAACATGATCGTCGTCACCGGTGCCACCGGCACCCTCAACGGAGCCACGGTCGAGCACCTCCTCAAGCGCCTGCCGGCCGACAGGATCGGCGTCAGCGCGCGCGACGTCGCCAAGGCCCAGCACTTCGCCGACCGCGGCGTGCGCGTACGGCAGGGCTCCTACGAGGATCCGGCCGCTCTGCGCGACTCCTTCGCCGGCGCCGACCAGGTGCTCCTGGTGTCCGGGAACGACCCGGCGGCCGACATGGTGGGTCTGCACCGCAACGCGATCGAGGCGGCCGTCGAGGTCGGCGCCCGGAGGATCCTGTACACGAGTCAGCAAGGCGTCGCGACCGACGGCCCGTACCCTCCGGCGGCCGTTCACGCCGCCACCGAGACGATCCTCGCCGATGCGGGGGTCGCATGGACCTCCCTGCGCTACGGCTTCTTCTCCCACAGCTTCGCCCCCCTGCTCGGGCCGTGGCGAGAGACCGGGGTGATCGCCGCACCGGCCGACGGACCCGTCCCGTGGACCGCCCCCGCCGACCTGTCCGAGGCCACGGCAGCCCTCCTCTCCGGTGAGCGCTCCTTCGACGGAGCCGTCACCCTGATCGCCGGTGAGGCCGTCACCCTCGACGACTTCGCCGGGATCGCCTCCGAACTCAGCGGCCGCTCCGTCGAGCGTGTCGTCGTCGACGACGAACAGTGGGTGACCGACCAGACGGCGGACGGTGTTCCGGAGCAGGCGGCCCGCTTCATGCTCACCATGTTCCGTGCGACCCGTCAGGGCTACTTCGCGCAACAGGACCCGCTGCTGGCCGAACTCCTGGGCCGTGAACCCCGCGGCGTCGCCGACCGGCTCGCCGAGCAGATCGGGGCCTGAAGGGCTCGGAGCGGGTCCGAGGAGGACGTCGTGGACCGGGCGCCCCGGCCGCCGGCCGCGGGCGACCGGGGCGCCCGTGTCCGCCAGAGCGCCGGACCACGTCGTCGAGCGCGCAGGTGCTCCGGCGTGCCCGGTTCGGAGCCGGTCCATCGGTCCGAGGTCCCTTCGCGGTGCCACTGCGTCACGGGACAGCCGTGCCCCGAGGCGGTTCTTTGACATCCGAGGTCGCGCACAGGCCCTTTCCTGTGCAGCGGCTCCGTCCTCGAAGAGCGGTGCGACCCGGGTCAGTGGCGAGAGGGCTCGTCTTCGCCAAATATCAACAAGAGTGACTCAAGTCACCCTCTTGGTTCATGTGGTGGCAATGCAGAACATCCGGCCTGCTCAGGTCGATCCCGGTGGCCGTGGGGACGGCGTTCGAGGTGGAACAAAGCCCCTGAGGAAAGTCACTGCATGTAGGCATACTGCAACTGCAAACCCTCAAAGGCAGGTGCAGCACTGACAAAGAGGAGAAAAGCCGGGCGAATGAAGTTCGAGCTGGTAGACCCCCCAGAGCAACCCCCCACCCCCGGAGAACTCCCCGGCCCCTCCGCCACGAGCCAGGGCCGGCAGGAACAGGCCGCGTCCTCCTCGGCCCCCGAGCACCACGACGCCCTCCTCCCACCGGTCAGACAACGCATGAACACCGCGGTCGAAGGCGTCCGAGTCTCGCTCGACCAGCTCAGGGCCCGCGTCGCGGACAAGAGCATGGCCGAGGCCGCACGTGCTGCTGCCCAGGTCCGCGACGCCGACGCCGGCACCGCCTTCCACCCGCACCGGTTCACCGCCCGCACACAGGCGGGTGAGCGATGAGCCGGTGGGACATCGACGTCCACGGCGTGGCGCTGACCCTGACCGACTTCAGCACCCGGCTGGGCCTGGACGGCGAGGGCTTCTCCGCCACCATCGACACCACCGCCGACGGCATCGACATGGCCCTGACCAACGCCAAGAGCCCCCCGGTCGAAGCGGCCCTGGGCGGGTTCCTCGGCCACTTCACGACCCAGACCAACGCCATGTTCACCCGCAGCCTCTCCTGCCTGCAGGGCGCCAACGACGCGACCCTCGCCTACGACCAGGGACAGGAGGAGATGGCCGCCGAAGCCCAGAGCCAGGCCGGCACCGGCTTCAACCTCGACCTGGGACCCGACGCCCCCGCCACCCCCGGAGGACCGCGGTGACCTTCGAGCCCACCCAGCCCCAGGACGGGGTGGACCCGAACATGTTCACCCTCATCGACCCCGAGGCCATCCCCTACCCCCTGACCGACGTCTGGTCGCTCAACTACGCCGCCGAGACACTGCGCACCGGCGGGGAGAACCTCCTCGGCGGCGCCGAGGACATGCACTCCACCTGGGCAGGACTGCAGGCCCACTACGTCGCTCCGGAGAGCGAGACGCTCTTCGCCGCCATGGACCCGGTGGTGACCCGGGGCGAGGACATCCAGAGCGACCTGGCCACCGTCGCCGACGCCCTGGAGGAACTGGCTGAGGCCGCCTCGACGGCGCGTTCTTCGCTCAACACCCTCAGGATCGAGGCGCAGTCGTTCTGGAACAAGCACCACGACAAGAAGGTGTGGTGGCTGGACAAGGACGACGAGACCGACGAGTGGGCCCTCCAGGAGAACATCCGGCTCAAGGACGGTGTCAACACGGCCTGGGCTGCGTTCAACGAGGCCGAGAACGCCTGCGCCACACGGATCTCCGCTCTCTTCGGCGGCCCCTCCTACGCCTCGCCCGACCAGGCGGGCGGGGACGACGTGCTCGTCTACGGGCTGCCCACCGACGCGGGTGAGCGCGAGGCCCCGGGGTTCGACGAGACCTTCATGGACCCGGCCAACGACTTCACCGCGTGGTTGGGCACCGAGTTCCACCCCTCCATGGCGAGCTTCTCCAACAGCACCGACCAGGCCGCCTGGGACATCCTCGTGGTCGACGGACTGTGGGGGTCTGCGGTGGGGCTGGCCTCGCTGTCCGGCCTGTGGCACCCCCAGGGCGGATGGCAGATCACCCCCAGCGGGCGCTGGGAGAACGCCAAGAACACCGTCAAGGACGGGTGGATGGACGCGATGACCTTCATCGGCGTCCACGACGAACAGGGATGGGTGGCCGATGGTGCCGAGGGCACCAGGTGGGACCGCTGGACCACCAACATCGGCGCCAGCTGGGACCAAGCGGTGGAGGGGCACACGGCCTGGTCCAGGCGCGAGGAGGACCCTGAGTACACCGGTTCCACCAGCGTCCTCAACACCGCGCTGATGACCGTGGGCATCCCGCTCAAGATCGGCACGACCGTGCTGACGCTCGGGCCGGGCGGAGAGGCGATCACCCCCTCCAACCGGGACGGCTCCTACTCCGACGGCAACGGCCAGTCCTCCCAGACCGGCGGGCGCCTCCCGGTGGGCCCGAGCAGCCCACTGCCCCAGCGCCTGGAGGAAGGAAGCACGCCGATCGGCGAACGCTTCCGGCACGACCTCACCCTGCTCCGCGAATCGCTCCTGGACCCCGACCAGTACCGCAACACGCCCGCACCCCGGCCGGATGCGCCCTCCCCGTCCCCGAACCGGCCGGTGGTCGGCGACGGCGGCGACCAGCCCTCCCCGACCACACCCCAGCGCGGCGACACCCCGCAGGGTCAGGGAGAGGGCACTTCGCCCGACCGCCCCCGTGTCGAGGACACGGACACTCCCAGAAGGCCTGACCAGGACACCGAAGCCCTCGCGCCGACCACCCGCCCGGACACCGAAGGGCAGCGCGGCGACAACGCGGAGCAACGAGCCGAGGACGGTCCCGAACAGCGTCCTACGAGTCGTACGGACGATGAAGGAACCGACGGTCAGGGCGACGACCGCCCCGTGCGGCGTGACGACGCTCCGAGTGAGGAACCCGCACGTCCGGAAACCGCCACCGGAGGTGGTGAGGGCGGCGGAGACCAGCCGCCCCGGGACCGCACCACCACCGGTGGGGATGATGGTGAAAATGCTGACTCAGGTGAGGAGAATATTTCTCCTCCCTCTGATCCAGACTTGGAAAGAAGGCTCGATAAGGCAGAAAAAGCCGAGAATGGTCTTCGTGATGCGAATTTGTCTGAAGAGGAGATTCTTGCCCTCCGTGGAGATCATCCCCGTGATGGAGACCAGTGGCAGCGTGTCGCATCGGCTCTCAGTCAGAAGTTTGGGGGAGGTGTGGCAAACGATATGCATCCGAGGGCCACTCGCTTTGCCATGGAGGGCGCCGAAAACCCGCGAGAATTCGCCTATCGATACGAGTACTTCAAGGCCACTTTTGACGAATTGGCAACTGAACTCCAGGAAAGTGGAGTAAGCAAGAGGGATTCGCAGAGAAATGTGGCGTCCGAGATGACAGATGATTTTGTTGCTCAACGCCTGGAGCAGGACCATGCTGCGGTCGAGCAGAAAAGGCCCGATCAGCCAGCTCGAGTAGATACAGAATTGCCGCCCGAAGAATTCGAGCAGGCAATCCGAGACCAGGCTGGCAATATCGGCATGGGTCACCAGACGTCCACTGCCTACCATGCGCGGAAGCACTATGATGAGATTCAGCCGTGGGAGCAGGGGGGTAGTATTGTAGATGACTATATGGATAGTGCGGAGGAGACGATCCGGAGCGGAGAGATTCGTAGCCGGGAGCCACTTGACGGCGGTGGTGAGAGATTGGAAATAGTAAGACCGAAGCTTGACTTGGACGGGAATCAGGTAATCGACAAGAGAAAGAAAAAAGAAGTATTCTTGAGGGCGATAGTGATTGTCAAGGAAGACGGTTCTATAGTCATGCCGACATACGGCAACACGGTCTTCAAGGACTAGTTCAACTGGGGGAGTTTATGCCTCAAGAAGACATGATAAAAATTATTGAAAAACTTGAAAAGAAAAAAGGCAAAAAAGAGGCGGTGTTGGAAGTCGGCTCGGTGCTCGACTCTCTGCCTTCTATCTATGTCGAATTGAAGAGTAGTCCCGTTTCTGTTGATATTTCAGAAGGCTTCAGGGCTTCCTTCTCCAGGCTTTTGGTGAATGAGGATAACCTAGGGGGCCTTAGGGCCTATGTTGGAAAGTGTTCCAACTATGCTGAGCGTGGTCGCCTAGATGGTTTTGAAGTGGCGTGCTGGATGCGCTCTGTGCTGCAAATACTCGACGATGAGTTCATGGATTGGGATAGTGTTGGTTCAACAAGTTTAGAAGTTACCTTCCATGAGGATCTTGAAGATATAGATGAAATTATCAAGGATGTTTCTGATGAAGCTCCGCCTGTGCGGAGTTCGGATATTCCAGACTGGGTTCCCGAAGGGTACTGGTGGTGGAGTTCCCCAGTTCGACAAGATATGAGTGAAGAAGAAAAAAGAACACGGCTTGAATATGACCATCTCGATGGTGTGTACGATGGATGACAATGTCTGATTTTTCTCTGAATTTTATCCCCTTTCTTCCTGTTCTCTTTTGGTGTTCCCCGGTCTGAGGTCGGTGCAGGTGAAGCCATATCGAAATATTCAGCGCGGAGCAGACGTATCGGACAGTAAGGAAGCGTACGATATTTATCGTAGTCACCTCCCATCTGTGCAGATGAGACCCTCGATTGATTGCTTGGATCGCCCTGTTGGTGGTATGCCTGCACTCCAGGGCATGAGCGAACCGGAACAGCTCTGTAGGCGCCACTATGAGAAGTCGCCGCTGTGATCGAAGACCTTCTACTGCTCAGGAGTTTCCTTGTCTTCTGACCTCACTCCCGGAGAGATCGCCGCTGCGCGGTTGCGTGCAGACCCCAGCCTGGTACAGCGACGTCTGGACCAGGATCTGGCTGCGATAGCAACGCTCGGACGTAGCGGAGTGCGTATAGAATCCGACGCAGATTCGGCTGCTGTGTGTGAGAAGCTTCGTTCTTACGCGAACATGCTGATGTTCGATTCCCCCGTCAACGCCGCGACGCAGACCAAACGCCGACTTGTTGAACTGCCTTTTACGGAACGCAGGGACGGCACGCCCGTCCGTGCATTCCACGCGTCGGCGTCCACAACAGTGCGAGAAGGAGCTGTGGTCAGCGACATTGCGGACTCCCACGGGTCACGCGTCCTGACCTTCCACCGAGCGGCGGCCGACACCGAGCTGGCTGCCGTGACCCTGTCCGCACGGGTGCGCGTGGAGACCGACGGGGCGGCCAACTTGGACGGTTACGGCTGGCCGGCGCCCCCCACCGAGCCCGTGCACACCTTCAGCGGAAGCGGACACGAGCTGATCTTCCAAGCCGCAGCCGATCTGGCCGACCAACACGTCCCGCTCGACCGGGCACTTCTCCTTCTCTGGGGAGCCACGCTCCAGGGAGGGACGCCTACCCAGGGCGAGAGGCTTCGCATTGCCGAACTCGCCGCGGCTCGAACGGGGGAGATCAACGCCTACCTCGGCCAGACCGACACCTACGCGCTGATGTCCGAGGGAGAGGGCTGGTACGGAGCCTGCCTGTATCGCTCGGCTCTGGAGAACCTGTTCGAGATCTATCTCGGCAGTCTGACTTTCACCTTGCTGGACGCCGAAGACATTGACGACACCGACGAGGAGCTCCGGACGAGCCTGTCAGGCGTGCGAGGTGCTGGCACCGCGGTCCCCGAAGGCGTTCCCGTGAGTCACTGGTGGTGGGAGATGGCCACGAACGG
The DNA here is from genome assembly GCF_040613895.1 of Nocardiopsis sp. NPDC006198. NCBI lineage: Bacteria > Bacillati > Actinomycetota > Actinomycetes > Streptosporangiales > Nocardiopsidaceae > Nocardiopsis > Nocardiopsis sp. NPDC006198. Next base: position 74,160 of record NZ_JBEXSY010000019.1, read on the forward strand.
ATAGTTAACTCTCCTATATCCGCAGGCACGCCCATAAGGTGGAAGGCGAATGGGCGAGCTGTTTCGTGCTCCCATTGAGGTTGGGTCTTGGTCCTGGGATATTGATTTCCAGGGGTGGCCAGGGGTTCAGGCCGCGCGGGCCTGCTCCGAACTCCACGGCTCTCCGTTGCCGACGGCAGCTCGGTCCTCGACCGGGGGCGTCCGTGCGGTGGACTTGCACCACGGGTAGGAGCAGGCCTCCTGCTCGTAGGATGTGCCGCTGTTCCTCTCGTCGTGCCCCGCGTCGCGCACGGGCCGGGTTCGTCGGCATGACCGTTGATCGCGGGCGGCCCTCAGAGGCCGAGCCAGGTGTGCAGGCGGTTCGCCAGCCAGGCGGGGTTCTGCAGCGGGAGACCGTGTCCGCATCCCTCGACGATCTCCAGCTCGCTGTGGGGGAGGGCCCGGCGCAGCGTCTCGGCCGACTTCTTCATGAAGGTGCGCTCCCCGGCCCCGGCGAGAAGGAGCGCCTCACCGGGGAAGGCCGACCACCCCGCGGGCGCGGTGAAGCGGATGTTCTCGCCGACGGTCGCGAGCAGCGTGCCCCTGGACACCGTCGAGGAGGTGCGGAGGTAGTCGTCGAGGAGCTCTGGCGGGATGAAGAGCTCCTTCGCCTGCAGCCGGGCGAACCTTTCGTGCTTGGCCAGCCCTGCGGTCGCAGCGAGCAGGGCGAGTACCAGGCGCGGGGCCGGTGAGGGGACGGCCTGTGCGCTCACGGCCGCGACCCGGTCGACCAGGTCCGGCCGGCGGGCGGCGAGCAGGACCGCCAACTGCGCGCCGAGGGAGAACCCGACGACCGCGACGGGCGTCGCCGCCTCCTTCTCGAGCAGCGACTCCAGTTCTGCGACCGCCTGCTCGTGCGACCGGTAGGCCGTGTCCGCGCTGCGGTCGTGTCCGGGAAGATCCGGTACGAGGAGCCGGAGCCCCGGGTTCAGGTGCGCCCTCAGGGGCTCCCACATCCACCCTGCGACGCCGCCGCCGTGCAGGAGCAGCACGGGTCTGTCCTCCACGCGGCCGAATGTCCTCATGTACACGTGCGTTCTCATTCCCGGAGGGCGGAGCGGTCGGGCGCGGGGGGTGATCCGCCGGGCTCGAAGGTCGCGGCCATTATCGCGTCGGAGCCGCGCTGTCGGACCAGGACCTGTCCCGAGTTCTGATCACGAGGGGGGCGTTCGCCCCTCGAAGGAGTGCCCGGACGACCGGCACGGTCCCGTGGACGTGGTGATGGCCCGGGCCGCCGTCCGCGGGGGCGCCGACGCAGGCACTGGTCGGGGCCCGTCCGGTCGTGCGCCTTCCGGGGCGGACAGTCGTTCCCGTCGGCTCCTCACGCGTGAAGGTCGGCCATGACCAGGTAGGCGTCGCCGGGCAACGCGTCGAGGAGCGCGTTCGTGCGGCGCAGGTACTCGCGTCGTGCCTGTCGCGCTTCGGGGCCGTCACCGGTCCCGGGCCGGTGTTCCACGGCGTACCAGGTTCCGTCCGTGTCGATCAGGGCCCATCCCGGTACCGCGCCCCGACGTGCCTGTTCCACGAACTCCTCCCGGGGTGTGGAGTAGTGCTCGACCGCGCACCCGGCGAAGTGCGTGAGTCCGGCTCCTGTGAGCTCCCGGACGGCGTCCTGGGCGTGGTAGGCCTTCAGGGCGGCCGTCCGTTCGGCCTGGGCGGTCCTTCCCGCCGGCGTCCGGACGTGCGCGGCCGTCGCCCCGGGGCGCGTCCGCTCGGCCCTTTCCCCGCCCCGCAGGAGGAACGCGCGGAGCGCCTCGGTGTCGGGGTGGCGCCGGAGTATCCCCGTGGCGCGGTCCCACCTGTCGGCCGCCCTCCCGGCCGCCGCCTCGCGCTGCGCGTCGAGGTCGAGCAGGGATGCGGGCGCCGCCGTCACCAGGCGGGGGTCGCCGTCCTCGGCGGGCAGGACCCGGGGGTCGTCGGGGTCCGTGCACAGGAACGCGTTCTCGAACCGGCCTCCGATCATCCACCGGTCCCACCAGCGGCCGGGCGGGTCCGTGTCCTCGTCCGCGTAGTCGGGTTCCCCCAGCAGGGGCAGCAGCTCCCGCAGGAGCGCCTCGCCCGGGGCGGCGCCCGCCGAGGTGTCGGGCGGCTTCGGCAGGACCACGACGACCTGGTGGTGGGACACGTTCGCCTCCTGGGGGTTTTCGGTGGGCGGAGCAGGATCGCACGGACCCACGACACGACGGCGTCCCCGACGGCCTCGTGGCCACCGGTCGAGAGCCCCGTTCACAAGGCGTCCGAGGTGCTGCGGGCGAGGAGCGGTCGTGGCGCCGGCCGACACCGGACCCGGGGCCGCACACGACCGCACCGCGGTTGACCTGCGCACTCGGAGGGCAGGCCGATACGGGACACGCCGCCCCGACTCGACAAGCAAGTGATTACTTGCCTATCATGGTGGCCGTGGCCGACCAACTCTTCAAAGCTCTGGCCGACCCGACTCGCCGCACCATCCTCGACGAGCTCACGGAGAAGTCCGGGCAGACGCTGTTCGAGATCTGCTCGCGGCTGAGCATGAGGCACCGGCTCGGCATCTCGCGCCAGGCGGTCTCCCAGCACCTCGCCGTGCTGGAGTCCGCAGGGCTCGTCGAGACCAGGCGGGAGGGCCGCTACAAGTTCCACGACCTGAACACGGCCCCGCTGCGGCACATCGCCGAGCGGTGGCCCCTGCCAGACGCATCCGGACCGGAGGGGAACACCCCATGAAGATTCACATGACCAGCGTCTTCGTCGACGACCAGGCCCAGGCCGAGCAGTTCTACACCGAGGTCCTCGGCTTCGTGAAGAAGCACGACGTCCCGGTGGGCGAGAGCGACCGGTGGCTGACCGTCGTCTCGCCCGACGAGCCCGACGGCACCGAGCTCCTCCTCGAGCCCGCCGCCCACCCGGCCGCCAGGACCTACCGCGACGCCCTGGTCAAGGACGGCATCCCGCTCGCCCAGTTCGCCGTCCAGGACGTGCAGGCGGAGTACCAGCGCCTGCGCGGTCTCGGCGTCCGCTTCACCCAGGATCCCCTGGAGATGGGCCCGGTCACCACCGCCGTCCTCGACGACACCTGCGGCAACCTGATCCAGATCGCGACCGTGCCGCAGTAGGCGCCGCCCCGCGTGCGCAGGGCCGCGGGCGGCGACCCGCCCGCGGCCCTGCCCGGTCCCGTGCCCGGGACGTCAGAACTGGTGTTCACCGCCGTCGACGTACAGGGTGGTGCCGAGCATGAAGCTGCTGTCGGGGGAGGCGAGGAAGGCCACGGCCGCGGCGACCTCCTCCGGGCGCCCCATGCGGCCGAGGGGGACCCCCGCCGCGAGGCCCGCCTTGGCTGCGGCGGCGTTCTCCTTGCCGACGGCGCCGTCGATGCCGGGGGTGTCGATGGCGCCCGGCGAGACGGCGTTGACCCGGATGCCCCGGCCCTTCAGCTCGTTGGCCAGGGTCCGCGCCAGGGAACGCACCGCGGCCTTGGACGCCGCGTACAGGCCGTAGTCCTCCCAGCCGTCGTCGGCGCGGATCGAGGCGTTCAGGACCACCGACGCGCCCTCGCCCAGCAGCGGCAGGGCCTTCTGCACGGTGAGCAGCGTGCCCCGGACGTTGACGCCGAAGGTCCGCTCGAACTGCTCCCCGGTGGCCGTCTCCAGCGGTGCGAACGAGACCGCGGCCGCGTTGGCGAACAGCACGTCCAGGCCTTCGCCGCGCTCCCGGACCGCGTCGTACAGCCGGTCCAGGTCGGCGGGGTCGGAGATGTCGCCCGCGACCGCGGTGACCGCGGGGCCGATCGACTCCGCGGCCCGCGCCAGCACGTCCTCGCGCCGGCCGCTGATGAACACGTGGGCGCCCTCGGCCGCCAACCGCGCGGCGGTGGCCAGGCCGATCCCGGTGCCGCCGCCGGTGACGACGGCGGTCCTGCCTTCCAGCTGTCCCATGGGTGCTCTCCCGAAAATTTAGGTACCGAGTGGTACAGAACCAGACCCTAGCACTTCTGTACCGATTGGTACCAATGGTGCGGGTCGACGGCTCGGAACCGTGCGAGGACCGGGCGTCCCGATGACCGCTCCGGCCCGCCGGCCCCGACCGCCGGGGCCGTGGCGGACCTGCGTTTTCACCCCCGGCCGCCGGGTAGTCGTGTGCGCGAGGCCCACGGAGAGGCGCGACCGGGGCAGGGGGAGGGGAGCCGATGTCCACACCGACACGGGCGCAGCCGCGCCCGCGCCACGGCCGCAACCTGACCGCCGGGATCCTGCTCGGGCTGGGCACCGTCGCCTTCGTCGACGAGGTGGTCTTCCACCAGCTCCTGCACTGGCACCACTTCTACGACCTGTCCACCAGCGACGTCGGCCTGGTCTCGGACGGGCTGTTCCACGCCTTCAGCTGGTTCGCCACCGTCGCCTCGCTGCTGATGGTCGCCGCACTGCGCCGCGAACGCACCTTCCGGGGCGCTGCCTTCACCGCGGGATGGCTGACCGGGGCGGGGTTCTTCCAGCTCTACGACGGATTGGTCCACCACAAGGTCCTGGGGCTGCACCAGATCCGCTACGGGGTGGACCTGGTGCCCTACGACGTGACCTGGAACGCCGTCGCCGCCGTCCTGCTCGTGGCCGGGATCGTGCTGTGGACCGTGACCGCACGACGCGCGGGCCGGCCCGCCGCAACCACCGGGGCCGGAGCCTGAGCATGCACCACCACGGACACCACGGGACCGAAGCCGCTCTGCTCGGCCCGGGCGGGTGGGTGACGGCGATCCTGCTGGTGGCCGCCCTGGCGGCCTACCCGGCCGCGGTGTCGGCCCTGTACAGGCGCGGTACCGCCTGGCCGGCGTCCCGCACCGCGCCGTGGGCGGCAGGGTGCCTGTGCGTGGGCGCCGCCCTGGTCGGCCCCCTGGCCGAACGCGCCCACCACGACTTCACCGCCCACATGGCCGGACACGTCCTGCTGGGCATGCTGGGCCCGCTCCTGCTGGTCCTGGCGGCCCCGGTCACCCTGGCCCTGCGGACCCTGCCGGTGCGCGCGGCCCGTCCCCTCGCCCGAATCCTGTCCTCGCCCCCGGCGGCCGTCCTGACCGACCCGTTCGTGGCGGGTGCGCTCAGCGTCGGCGGCCTGTGGGCGCTCTACCGGACCGGCCTGTACGCCCTCACGCACACCGACCCGCTCCTGCACGCCCTGGTCCACGCGCACGTGTTCGCCGCCGGGTACCTGTTCGCCTTCGCCGTCCTGGGCGGCCCCGACCCGGCGCCGCACCGCCCCTCCCCGCCGTGGCGGGCAGCGGCCCTGGTCCTGGCGATCGCCGCGCACAACATCCTCGCCAAGACCCTCTACGCGGCCCCGCCCGAGGGAGTCCCCGCCGAGCAGGCCCGCGCGGGCGCGGAACTGATGTACTACGCGGGAGCGCCGGTGGAGATCGCGCTGATCTTCCTGGTGTGCCGCCCCTGGATCCTGCCGCGCCGAAGGGCCTCGGACGGTCCCGGGATCGGCTCCGCGCAGGTCACCTGACGCCGTGCCCGGGGCGCCTACGCGCCCGGGGCCTCGGGCACGGCGGCCCCGGACACGAGGGGTCGGCCGCCGCTGACGGCTGTGCCCGGCCCGCTCTCCTCCCGGTCCCTCCGCGCCGACAGTGACACCACGTCACATCCCCACCCGTACGAACGTCATGGTGCATCAGTGACGTGGTGCGACTGCCGGACGGCGGCGCCGACGGCTGGAATGGGGGCATGCCAACGCAACCAGTCATCGAAGTCGAGCACCTGAACGTGAAGTACGGCGAATTCCACGCCGTGAAGGACCTGTCCTTCCACGTGGGGCGCGGGGAACTCTACGCGCTGCTCGGAACGAACGGGGCCGGGAAGACCTCGACCCTGGAGGCCGTCGAGGGCCACCGCCCCGCCACGTCCGGCACCGTGCGGGTCTTCGGGAGCGACCCGCGCGACCGCCGCGGCGTACGGCCCCGCACGGGCATCATGCTCCAGGAGAGCGGCTTCTCCCCGGACCTCACGGTCCGGGAGTCGGTCCGCCTGATCGGCCGGCTCAGCAGGCGCACGGACAGCGTCGACCGCCTGCTCGGCGTCGTCGACCTCACCAGCAAGGCCGGCACCAAGGTCTCCCAGCTCTCGGGCGGCGAGAAGCGCCGGCTGGACTTCGCCACCGCCGTGTACGGGGCACCGGAGCTGGTCTTCCTCGACGAGCCCACCACCGGCCTGGACATCCAGTCCCGGGACGCCCTGTGGGAGGCCGTGGACCGGCTGCGCGAGGACGGCTCCACCGTCGTCCTGACCACGCACTACCTGGAGGAGGCCCAGCAGCGCGCCGACCGGATCGGGCTCATGCACCAGGGCTCCTTCCACCGCGAGGGGACGGTCTCCGAGCTCACGCGCACGCTGCCCGCCACGGTCCGCTTCTCCCTCGCGCCCTCCGCCCCGGCGCTGCCGCTGCCCGCCGTGCCCCAGGGCGACGGAACGTTCCTCGTCGAGACCACCGGTCTGCAGGAGGACCTGCGCGCGCTCCTGAACTGGGCGCACGACCACGGGGCGGAACTGCGCGACCTCCAGGCCGGGCCGACCCGCCTCGACGACGTCTTCCGCGCCATCGGCAGCGAGTAGACCGTGCGGTCCCTTCCGGACCCGGCCGTCGCCGGCCGCCCTTCTTCCGCAACTTCCAGTCAAAGGATCCCCGCCATGCTCGCGATCGCTCACGGTGAGCTGATCCAGATCTTCCGGAACCGGCTGATCCTGGTCACCATGCTCGTCATGCCCGCGGCGTCCAGCGCCTTCTACATGTACCTGCACGACCGCATCCCGGCCCTCGACCTCGGGGCCGTCGCCGCGGTGCTGATGTTCCTCGTCGTGACGATGGGGCTCTACACCACCGCCGTCACCACGCTGGCCTCCCGCCGCCAGAACCTGTTCCTCAAGCGGCTGCGCTCCACCGCGGTGGACGACACCCGCATCCTCGCCGGGCTGCTGCTCCCGGTCACCGCGATCACGCTGGCCCAGGTGGGCGTGGTCCTGGTCGTGCTGTCCGTCGTCGCCGACCCGCCGGCCGACCTCCTGCTCACAGGGGCGGCCACCCTGGCGACGGTGGTCATGATGATCGGACTGGCGCTGGCCACGGCCGGGGTGACCAACTCTCCCGAGCACGCCCAGGTGACCACCCTGCCCGTCCTCATCGGCGTGCTCGCCGTGTCCGGCTGGGTCGGGTTCACCGGCACCGAGGAGCTCACCCTGCTCAAGCGGCTGCTCCCCGGCGGTGCGGCTTCCGAGCTGGTCGTCAACGCCTGGAACGGCGGCGTCCCGCTCTCGGAGTCGCTGTTCCTGCTGGCCCCGACCCTGGCCTGGGTCGTCGTCGCCGTCACCCTGGCAACCCGGATCTTCCGGTGGGAACCGCGCCGCTGAGCCGAGGAGCCGTGGGCGCGCGGACGGCGGACGCCGAGGGGCGGCGCTGCGGGCCACGGTCAGCACCCGGGCGTCCGCACCGTTCCCGGTGCGGGCGCGGCAGCGCCCGGGCAGGCGCCCGCGAGCCCGTCACGGAGGGGCGCCCGCTACGGCAGCCAGTTCCGCAGCGCCATGTCGGCGCTGTCCTGGAGCTCGTCGCGGCCGAGGCCGTTGGCGGCCTGGACGGCGATGCCGAACGCCACCGTCATGATGTACCGGGCCAACCGCCGCGGGTCGGCGTCCTCCGGGAGGTCGCCCTCGTCGACGGCCCGCCGGAAGCGCTCCTCCAGGCGCAGCGTCGCGTCGTTGCGCCAGGCGACGAGCATGTCGTGCGCGGGCCTGCCCCCCTCGCCCGACGCCAGCGCGCCCTGCACGCCCAGGCACCCGGGAGGGCCTTCGGGGAGGGTCGTGGTCCGCACCGAGCCGCGCAGGAGCGTCTCGGCGACCTGTCGGGCGGTCGGCTCCTCCATGGCGCGCGCCGCGTAGGAGGCCGGCCCCTCGGTGTAGCGCTCCAGGGCCTTGCGGAACAGCTGCTCCTTGTTGCCGAAGGCCGCGTACATGCTCGTCTTGGTGATCCCCATGGCACCGGTCAGGTCGGCGAGGCTCGCCCCCTCGTAGCCCCTCTCCCAGAAGACGCGCATGGCGCACTCCAGCGCCTCGTCGACGTCGAACTCCCTGGGACGGCCGATGACAGTACTCCGGGAAACACCCATGCCACGATCCTAACCGGTCGGTACAGAAAACCGGGGCGAGGAGCAGCGGCCGGGCGGGCCCCGGCCTCCGCCCGGCCCCGCGCCGGTGCCGCCCGGGCGGCACCGGCGCGGACGCGCCCCGGAAAGGGCGTCCTACGTCAGGGGCCGACTCCGACGGAAGCCCTCACGGGCGGCCCTCACCGGTCGTCGGAATCGAAGGCCTCGGCGACGGCGAGGCTGTCCTCGTAGACGTGGTGCCTGGTGACCAGGCCGTCCTCGAAGGTGAGGTGCATGGCGAACCGGGCGCGGTACGCGCGTCCGGTGGGACGGGCGGTCTGGCGGATCTCCCCGAGCACGACCGCGTCGTTCCCGTCGACGAGGACGCGTTCGATCTCGGTCCCCACCTGCTCCGGCACATGGTGCTCGGCGATCTCGCGGTAGTGGGCGGCCGCGTCGGCCCGGGTGGAGCGGTGGCGGATCCAGGGCGTGGCGGCGCGGCCGTGCTCGGCCTGCGGCCAGCTCAGCTTCCAGTCGCCCCGCTCGGCGTACAGGTCGGCGATGCGCTCGGGGTCGCCCTCGCCGATCCTGCGCAGCAACTCCTCCACCGCTGCACGGGTGTTCGCGGTCGCTGTTGTCGACATGGTCGGCTCCTCCGTAGGGACCGCCTCCTGCTCGGGCGGCGAAGGCCCCAACCTAGCCCGTGGCGAGGACGATCGGACTCTCCACGACCGGGGCGGGGGGCTGCCCCGGCCCGCTCCCGGACGGGGCGGCCAGGCGGACCCCCGGTCGCGCACGGCTGTCGGCCGGTGGCTCCAGAACCCGTAACCGCCGTCGCGCGTGGTCGGCGTCGTCGCTCCTTCCCGTTCGCCCAGGTCCGACAGGAGCGACCTCGCCGGGTGACGTCCCAGGAGTGTCGTCATCGTCAGGGGCGGTCCATGGCGAGATGGAACCCGGGAACGCAGGGGCGGCTCGAGCAGGCCGCACTGGAACTGTTCACGGACCACGGGTACGACAACGTGACCGTGGCGCGCATAGCCGAGCGCGCGGGCATCACCCGGCGCTCGTTCTTCCGCTACTTCCCCGACAAGCGCGAGGTCCTGTTCGGCGGCTCTCCAGCGCTGAACGCCGCCGTGCACGCCGACAGGGGAGTGGGCCGGCACGATAGTCCCGTCGCTCGTGGGCCCGGGCCCCTCTATCGTGGCCGCCATGGTCCACCCCCCGCTCGGGACTCTGCCGGAGACGCTGCCCACCCGGATCCCCGACGTGTCCCTGCGCGTGCTCACCCCCGCAGACGCCGTCGGCATCCGGGCTCTCCTGCAGGCCAACACCACCCATCTGACCCGCCACGGCGACTTCACCGAACAGGTCCGGGCTTCTGTGGAGGAGATCGAGGAGGCACTGGCCCACTCCACCGGGAAGGAACGCGCCTACGGCATACGACTGCGCGAGAGCCTGGTGGGCCAGGTCAGCGTCATCGCGGCCGCTCCACCGCACTACGGCCTGGGCTACTGGCTCGCCCGGGCCGCCACCGGGAAGGGCCGGGCAGGCGCGGCCTGCGCCGCTCTCATCGGGAGCGCCTCCACCCTCCTGGGCGCCACCGACATGTTCGCGGGCGTCACCCGTGGCAACGACCCGAGCGCCGCCGTACTGCGCAGGCTCGGATTCGCCCCGGTCGAGGAGTTCCCGACCTACACCCGTTTCCACCTGCCGTTGACCTCCCCCGGCCCCGGGGAGTGCTTTCCGAAGGCTTGCGGTCGATGAGCGGCCGTCCGGGCGATCACTCGCTCGACGACATGCGGCGTTGAGCCCGGCCGTACTTCACGGGCGCACAGGTGCGGCGTGAGAAAGACCGGTGGAAGCGCACCCGAGACAACCCGAAAAGCACGACCCGGTGCCGTGTCGGCCGACGTCCGCGTGGGGCCGAGGGCACGGGTGATGTACGGTGCGGTGCTCGATGCCGAGGGGTCTCGGATCGAGGTCGGGGAGGCGGCGGTGATCTGTGAGAACGCGGTGTTGCGCGGGTCTGCGGTCGCCGGCGATCAGCCGGTACGAGCACATCGCGGAGGTCCGCGTCGCCGAGTTCGGCACGCACGCGGACGACGAGGTCCTGAATCCGGCCGGCGCCGCACCGGCGGCCCTTGCGCGGTGGTGGGGTGACGCGCCGTCGTCGACAGGGTCAACGTCGCCGATGCGGCGCTAGTTGCGTCCGCCGCGGCACCAGCGCTGTGCGGACAGTGCGGCGGGGGCGTCCGCAAGCCGGTCCGCGAACGGCCGCACGGCCTCCACCGCCTCGTCCGGCAGAGCCCGCACGACCGCGATCATCCCGGTCGTAGCCGCCCCGTCGTCGTCGACGAGGAGTGCCGCGAAGAGCAGGCGGCCGCCGGGGCCGGCGTCCGTCGGCAGCAGGTCGGACCCACCTCCCGAACGGGGCCTCGGGGCCCACGCACCGGTGACCAGCGTGTGGGGCGCCTCCGCCCCGTCCGTGTCCGGCCCGTGGTCGAACAGGAGAACCGCGCGGAGGGCCGTGTACCCGGCGTAGAGCCCGGCCGACCAGTAGGGCTCCTCGGTCGCGAACCGCTCTGCGGCGGCGCGGTCGGGGACCTCGACCACGTGGACGCTTCCCGTGTGCTCCTCACCGTCATCGTCCAGGGTGGGGCCTCGCAGGACGAACCGGTCCTCGAACCGGTCCATGTAGGACCAGTGCTCCTCCGCGAGGTCGTACAGTTCGGACCCCAGCCCGGGGCGGTCCTCGGCGTGCACGTGAAACAGCATGGGTGAAAGGTACCGGAACGTCCCCTGGGGGCACCGGGCCGGGGCAGGACCGGCCGCCTTCGCCGACGACGCCGGTGCCCGGGCGCCCGCGTTGCGGGGGACGGGGCCGACCGGTCCGAACACGACCGGACGGCGGCCCCGCGCCACGACGGGATTCCCTGCCGGTACGGGGCCACTGTCCGCGGTGACCGGTGAACGGGTCCGGCTCAGCGGGCCGGGGGCGGCTCCGGCGGGCGCATGCGGCCGTTCTGGAAGGAGGTGAACAGCCATGCTCCGCTCTCGCGGACGGCCACGCGTGTCTGGATGGACAGGTCCTCGGGCCGACCGGTGCGGGCGCCCGGCCACAGCACGCAGACACCGCTGGTGATGATCACCGCCAGGTCGGAACCGACGAAACGGATGTGCCATGCCTGTGGGTCGGTGAGCCGGGTGCCCGCCATGAAGGTGTCGAACCCCTCCTGCATGCTTGCTGCGATCCCGGCCCGGGTACGCAGGTGGGAGCCGTCGACGGCGACGAAGTCGGCGTCCTCGGTGAAGGTCGCGGCGAACGCCGTCCCGTCGCCCGCGGCCCAGGCCCGCTGTTGGGCCGCCACCAGGCCGTGCAACTCCTCCCGCGCCGCTTCCTGCGCGTCGTCCCCTCGCACGGGTCGTTCCTCCTCCGTGGTCATGATCGTTCTCCTCCCGTCCGCGTGTTGATGGCCGCGAAGATGGGTTCTGGCACTGATCTTGTGGTGCGGTGACAGTCCGTCACCCGACAATAAGATCCTCGAGGCCGCCGCTCATCTATGTGGGAGAACTCCGTCCATGGCACGTTCACCGTGGAGTACCCACATCGTCGAACTCGGCCCACACATCGTGACCAAACGCTTCCGGCCCGGCGACCACGACCGGTGTGCTCGGGAGTGGCACGCGCTCACGCTGCTTGCCACGCATGCACCCGGGGTGGCCCCTCGACCGCTCACGGTCGACTTCGCGACCTCCCGCCCCGTGGTGACGATGACCAGGCTGGACGGTGAACCGCTGCGCGGCCAGATTCTGGACGCCGTGAGCACGGCGGCCTTGGTCGAGACCGTCACCGAACTCCAGAACGCGGTGTCCCCGGGCGTGCTCGACCGCCTTCCCGCACGGCCCGGACACCAGCGGCACCTCCTCGAGTTCGTACACACCTGGGCCCCGAGGGTACGCCCCGGCCTCAGCCACTACGCAGCCCGAGCTCTGGACGAAGGGCTGACCTGGTTGACCGACTCTGCCCTCCGGGGTACCAGCAGGCCGAATGTCCGGTCGGTGTTCGGTCCCGGGGACGGCAACCTCGCCAACTACCTTTGGGACGGGTCCCGGGTCCGTGTCGTCGACTTCGAAGAGTCCGGTCGAAGTGACCGGGCCTTCGAACTGGCAGAGATCACCGAGCACGTCGGGAGTTGGGTGGAACACCCCCTCGATGTATCGGCCTTCCTGAGTCGGTTCGCCCTCACCCCGGCCGAGTCGGAGCGGCTCCACGAGTGCCGGCGCCTTCTCGCCCTGGTCTGGTTGTTGCTGCTGTGCCGTGATGAGAAGGGTGAGCGGCGAAACCCCCCTGGCACCACGTATCGCCAGGCCAGGCGACTTTTGGACCTTCTCATGTGACCAACCACTGTCACCCGACACGAGCACCGACTTTTCGGTTCCTGGCACTGATTCTGCGGTTTGCTCCGGAAGATCCACGGAACTCTGTGATCCTGAGCCGCGTGCGAACTCCAGGCGATCGATGAGTTGCTCCCGCATCTGTCCAGACTCGCGGTAGAAGACGTAGAACGAGTTCCGGGGAAGCTCCGCGTCGCAGCTCGGGTGCGCGCTGGTGCCGGGACATGTCCAAGGTGCGGTGCGGAGTCCACCCGCGTGCACGGCCGCTACGACCGCACCGTCCGCGACAGCACGGTCGGCGGAGCAGAGGTCGTCATCCGGTTGCGCATCCGCCGGTTCCGATGTCCCGACCCGACCTGTCCGGCAGTGACGTTCGCGGAACAGATACCAGGGCTGACCTCACCTCATGGCCGATTCAGCCTGCCGCGCAAAGAAGCCATGACCGCGATCGCGCGAGCCCTCGCCGGTCGCGCGGGTGCCCGGTTGGCGCGGCTGCTCGGGATGCCGGTCAACCGGATGACGCTGCTGCGCGCACTGCGGGCACTGCCCGGCCCCGAACTGGCCACGGCACCTGCGAACCTGGGGGTAGACGACTTCGCACTCAAGCGCGGGAACGTCTACGGGACGGTCCTTCTCGACATGGACACCCACCGGCCCGTCGACCTGCTCCCTGGACGCACCTCCTCCGCTTTCGCGGGGTGGCTGAAGGAACACCCTGGTGCACGGGTGATCTGCCGGGACCGCTCCGGGTCCTACGCCGACGGAGCCCGCATTGGAGCACCTGCGGCTCTCCAGGTTGCCGACCGCTTTCACCTCTGGCAGAACCTCACCGAAGTGGTCGACAAAACGGTTCGTGCTCACCGGTCCTGCCTGGTCGAAGCTCCGCTGCGTGCCTGCGAAGCCGAGACCGTCGAGCCATCGGATACCCCGGCCCCAGAGATGCGCGACGTCAACGGGGGCGAACGGCGCCTGGTCGTCAGGACCATCGAACGCCACGCCGCCGTGCACGCACTCCTGGCCGAGGGTTACTCCCTCAACGCCATCTCTCGCCGACTCGGGCTGGTCTTTCGTACCGTGCGCCGGTTCGCCCAGGCCGCGAACGCCGAAGAGCTGCTGGTCGGGGCTCTTCACCGCCCCAGCAAGCTGGACGACTTCAAGCCGTACCTGAACCAGCGGTGGAACGAGGGCTGCCGCACCAGCGCCGAACTCCACGAGGAGATCAGGGAACACGGCTGGACCGGCAGTGTGAGTACGGTCCGGCGGTATGTGCGCACCTGTTTGGGTGGCGCTGAGGTCGCCCCGACCTCGCTCCCCTCACCGAAGCCGCGCCATATTACCGGCTGGATCATGTCCCACCCGCAGGGCCTGGACCCTGGCGAGGCGGTGCGCCTCAAAGTGGTCCTTGACCAGTGCCCCGAACTCGATGCCCTGGCCGGACACGTCCGTGACTTCGCGCAGATGATGGTCCACCGGGAAGGGCACCGGTTGGACGGATGGATCGCCGCCGCGTCCGCGGAGCCTCTTCCTGCGCTGCGTTCCTTCGCTCGCAGCCTCAGTCATGACCACGCGGCGGTCCGCGCCGGCCTGAGCCTGCCTTACAGCTCTGGAGCGGTGGAGGGCACCGTGAACAAGATCAAGATGCTCAAGAGGCAGATGTTCGGCCGAGCGAGCTTCGACCTACTGCGCATCCGTGTGCTCTACCCCCTCTGAGTAACGGACTGTCACCACACCACAAGATCAGTGCCAGAACCCATCCCCGCGGCCGACAACACCGCGGCCCTCCGAGGGGGCCGTCCTGTGTGCTTCCCCGACGGTGGATCCGCCGGAGCCTCTTCAGGTATCCCGCCGGTCACCGCACCATGGCATTCCGCAGAGCCAGGAACTCCAGTCCCGCGTAGACCGCCACGACCACCGCTCCGCTCAGCAGGAACGCCGTCCCCAGACCGGTGAGCGGGATCGGCCCCGCGAACACCAGGACCGCGAGCGCCACGCAGGACAGCGCGTTGCCCGTGACGACCAGAGCGGTGTACCGGACCGGGACGGCCGGGTAACCGGCGATCAGCCCCAGGGCGACGGCGCCGCCGAGCATGGCGATACCGAACGGAACCGACCAGGCGAGCGGGAGCCCCAGCACCTCGACGAACGGCCGACCAGCGGCCAGCAGGACCGCACCGAAGACCGCGGTGCTCCAGCCGTCGATCCGCAGGACGGTGCGCAGCTGTTCCGCCGCACTGCCGCCGATCGCCGTGCGCGCGGCAGAACCCGCCCCGATCGATGCGTTCATACCGGCTCCTCCTCCTTCGTGCGGCCCGTACGGGCCGCGTGGGGGGAAAGACTCCCACCGTCCGCTCAGCGCCTCAATAACCTCCGAGGTCATGGCGGCGGCTCCCCTGCAGACCGAGGACCTATTCTTCCGGACATGGAAACGCGAGAGCCGTCGGCCGCGGGCCCCCTGCTGCGGGACTGGCGCCGACGCCGCAAGCTCAGCCAGCTCGACCTGTCCCTGCTGGCCGACACCTCCGCGCGGCACCTGTCCTACATGGAGACCGGGCGGGCCCGCCCGAGCCGGGAGATGCTGCTGCGGCTGTCGGCCGCGCTGGACATCCCTCTGCGCGAGCGCAACACCCTGCTGCTGGCCGGAGGGTACGCCCCCGCCTACCGGGAGAGCAGCCTCGACGACGCGTACATGGCCTCGGTCCGCTCGGTCCTGGAGACCGTCCTGGCGACGCACGAGCCGTACCCGGCCGTCGTCGTGGACCGGCTGTGGAACGTGGTGCGGGGCAACTCCGCCATGTCCGTCCTCATGGAGGGCGTTCCTGCGCACCTGTCGGAGCCCCGGCCGAACGTGTTCCGGCTGGTGTTGCACCCCGAGGGCCTCGCCGCGCGCCTGGTCAACCTGGGCGAGGTGCGCGAGCTGTTCCTCGACCGGTTGCTGCACCAGGTCAACACCACCGCCGACGCCGACCTGCGGGCCCTCTACGAGGAGGTGTCGCGCTATCCCGCCCCCGGGGAGCCCGCCGACGCCGACACCGGTCCGGCGGACGGGCCGAACCCCATCCGGGTGCCGCTGCGCCTGCGCACCCCCCTCGGAGAACTGGCGCTGTTCAGCACCATGGCCACCTTCGGCGCGCCGGCCGACGTGACGCTGTCGGAGCTGGCGATCGAGCTGTTCTACCCCTTGGACCGCTTCACCGCCGACACACTGCGCGCCCTGGTGCCGGCGTCCCCGAAGAACTCCGCCGCTCCCGAGAACGCGTTCCCGTAGCCCGACGACACGTCGTGACGGGGCACCGGCGGCGCACCGCCGCCGGGACGGTGGTCCCGGCACGGCGGACCGGCGGCACCCCGGACCCGCGCCGGCCCCCTGTGGTGTCCTTGTCACCGGATCTGGCGCCGAGAGGTGATGATGGCCCGGCGCTTTCGCACCGAGGACGGTGAGCGGACAGGGGCCGGCGACCGGGTGTGGACCACGAACCACCGGCCCCGGGTGATCACGGGCGTCGCGGACAGGCTCGGCGCCGCCCGGGTGCTCATGGAGCACACCGAGGCCGGCCACCACACCCTCGACACGGCGGTCGAGGACTTCGGGGACCACGTCTACGAGTCGCACCCTCCCGAGGAGGGGTGCCACCGCGCGGGCTGCCGGTGCCGCCCCTGGGGGACCCGCGCCTGAGCTGCGGCGCCGGGCCCGCCGACCGCGGGGACGTCCTCGAGCCCCCGCCGTCGGGCCGCCGGATCCGTCGGGCGGGAGCGTGGCGGCGTTCGAGAGGACGCCGTCGAGGCCCCCGTGGCCCGGCGGCTCAGGAGGGCGAGACGTGGTCCTGGTAGGCGGTGCTGTCGGTGAGGGTGGCGGCGAGGCCGCGGATCGCGGAGATACCGACCTCCTCGGCCTGCCGCAACGCTCCGGGGGCCTGCAGCTGGTAGCTGCGCGCCTTGGCCTCGCCCGCCGCGATCAACGGCAGCAGCGCCGTGAAGGGTGACTCCGGGATGCCCATGGCTGTGGCCTTCGCGCCGTGGAAACGGTGGGCGAGTGCGTGCATCAGGTCGCGCCAGCCCGGCCCGTCCATCGGCGACTGCGGCGCGGAGGCGAGGTTGGCGCTGGCCGCGTCGAACAGCGCCCCGACGAGTTGCCTGCTGTTCTCGTCCGGTGCGGCGGAGGTCGAGTCGAGCAGGTCCAGCAGCTCGCCGGCCTGCTCGTGGCCCTCGATGCCGAGGAAGAACTCCTCGTCGAGGCCCAGCAGGTGGCCCACGTACCACCAGTAGCGGTAGAGGAGGGACTGTTCCTCCTCGGTGAGCCGGTAGCCGATGCCCTCCAGGAGCTTGAAGGGCACGACGGTGAAGTCGAGCCATGTGCGTGCGACGTCGGCCTGGTTGATCGGCACCCCCCACCGGTCGGAGTCCCAGCCGTGCTTGGTGGCCGCGGCGCGGACGCGTGCGTGCAGCAGCCGGACCTGCACGGTCTGCACGAGACCGGAGGCGCCCTGGAGCAGGCCGCCGGGCAGGATCGCCGAGGCGTTCCACAGCCCGGTCTCGGCGAGCCGGCGCGGCGCCGTCGAGGTCAGCCGGCCGGTGCCCACGAGCAGTCGCGCGATCGCGGGGGAGCTGTAGGTGTGGGTCAGCGAGCCGACGGAGAAGGCGAGACTCCTCCAGTGGAACGGCACGGCGAGCGAGGGGCGGTCGCCCTCCTTCAGGAGTTCGCGTGAGACCCATGCGGGCACGGTCTCCGCGTGGGCGAGCAGGGCGTCGACGGCCGGCGGGGCGTCCGGCACGCTCGCACGGCCCTCGGCGAGGCCGCGCTGGAGGGCGGCGCGGGCGGAACGGCCGTGTTCGTCGAACTCGGCGATGACGGCGTCGGCGAGAGGGTCGCCCACCTGCAGCATGGGCACCAGGAAGTCGACACGGTCGCCGTGGCGGGTCCGCGCGGCGGCGAGGTCGACGAGCCGCTCGGGCACGGACTGGGTGTGGTTCACATCGGTCATGAGGTCGTTTCTATCCTCCCGTGCCCGGAGGCAGCCACGGCCTGCCGATCCCCCCTTCCCCCGGCGGAGGCGGGCTCCCCGGGGCGCGCCCGCCCGGGCTCGGGGGCGGACCGGCCCCGTCGTACGGGGGAGCGGTCCCCGCTGTTCCATCCTCTCTCTATCCTGCATAGAATAACTTCTATCTTCCATAGAAGAGAGTGGTGCGGGAGGAACCCGCGCCACTCAGGACGAGAACCACGCGACCCCGCGCCAGCGCGCGACACCGGAGGTGCCCTCCATGCCGGAACGGTCCGGACGCCCGATCGCACCGGCACTGGTGCTCACCGGAGCGGCCTGCGTGGCCCTGGCCCTCGTCCTCCTGTTCGTGAGGGCCGAGCTGCTCCGGAACCCCTCCGCAGGGGCGGGCGGGGAACCGGCGGCCACCGTCAGCGAGGACATGAGGGAGGCGGGGGAGGAGCTCGCCCGCAGACAGGCCGGCGACCCCCGCGCCATGGGAGCGGTGGACGCACCGGTCGTCATGGTCGCCTACTCCGACTACCTGTGCCCCTACTGCGGCGAATGGGTGCGCCGGGTCCAGCCCGAGCTCGCCGACGCCTACGTCGCGCAGGGCCTGCTGCGCATCGAGTGGCGGGAGTTCCCCTACCTGGGCGACGACTCCCGCCTCCTGGCCCTGGGCGCCGCGGCCGCCGCCGAGCAGGACGCCTTCTGGGAGTACCACGCCCTCGTCTACGACGCCCCGCGGGAGTTCACCGGGGACGACGCGGCCCTGCGCACACGGCTGGAGGGAGCCGCGCAGGAGCTGGGCCTGGACACGGAGCGTTTCGCGCGGGACCTGGAGGGCGCCGAAGCGGAGAAGGCGGTCGAGGAGGACTTCGCCGAGGGGCAGGCGATGGGGATCAGCGGCACACCCGCCTTCCTGGTCAACGGCGACCCCGTCCTGGGGGCCCAGCCGCTGGAGTCCTTCACCGGAGCCGTCGACCTCGCCCTGCGCGACGCGGGACGCCGGCCGTGAGCCCCGTCGTGGACGGCCCCCGCCGCCCGCACCGCCCCTCCCACGCGGCCCCGCCCCGCTGGGGGACGACGGTCCGCCGGCCGTCCGCCGCCGCAGCCCTCTGCCTGCTCCTGGCCCTCGCGGCCTGCGGCAGGCCCGAACTCGCGGACCCCGCCGACGCCCTGCCCCTGGACGGGGACCCGGCCCCGGCCGCGGCGGTGGAGCCTGACCTGCTCCCCGGCGTCCTCGACGCAGCGGCCGGGCGGGCCACGCCCTACTCCTCCGAACCCCGCGGCACCGACACCGGGTTCGTCGGACCCGTGACGCCGGAGGGAGGCGGCGAACTCCACTTCGTGGGCACGGACGCCGACGGGCGCACCCGCTGGACCACCGAACGCAACCCGAGCTGCACCGGGTTCACCCTCACCCGCACACAGGGCGGCGACGACCTGGTCGTGCTGCTCGACAGCGACGCGGCCCCCGACCGCGGACTCCTGGCCGCCCGGACCACCGCGGCCGCCCTGGACCCCTCCACCGGACGCAGGGTGTGGGGCCCCACGGAGGTGCCCGGCACCTGGGTGGGGCCGGGGCTGGTCTTCGCGCAGGTCGCCCACACCGTCATGAGCGCCGACACCGGCCCCGCCGCCGCCCTGTCCGCGGACACCGGGGAGGTCGTCGCGGACGAGAGCCGGGGCGGGGCGGTCCTGCACGAGTACCAGGGCACCGTGGTCCTCCACCGCGACGGCGCGCTGCGCGCGGTCGACGCCGGCTCCGGGGACGAACTCTGGCACCACGCCGACCTGCCCGTCCCCGACACCCTGGGAGGGGAACCTGGGGAGACCTCCCTCACCTACGGCCCCCGCCCCACCAGCGGCTCCGCTCCGTGGGCGGTCATCACCTGGGAACGGGGGGAGACCACGGTGTTCACCGTCCACGACCTGAGGGACGGCCGCGCCCTGGCGGAGCCCCTCGCGGGGGCTCCGCCCGTGTCGGTGGGCGACGAGCACGGGCGCGCCGCCGTCGCCGGGACCTCCGCCCGCTCCGGCGAACCCGTCATCGCGGGGTGGGACCGGGCCTCCGGGAGCCGGGCGTGGACGGTGGGGGCGGACCCGGGGGAGCGGCCCGTCGGCATCGTCTCCGGGTACCTGTACACCTCGCTCGGCGGGGAGAACCGCGTCCGCTCCATGGCCGACGGCGCCCTCCTGGGACGCGGCGACTGGCGGATCCCGGTGGCCGGGACGGCGGGCGGCACGGCCGTGGCGGCGGTCCCCGGCGACGGCGGCGCCGACTCCTACACCGTGTTCCCCCCGCACGGCGCCGACCGCGAACGGGGAGGCGCGTGATCACTATGCTGAGGGAGGATTCGACGTCGATGCGGGGTACGGGTGCGATGATCGCTGGGCTGGGACCACTGGAGGCCGCGGTCATGGAGGTGCTCTGGCGGGCGCCCGAGCCCCTGCCCGTGCGCGGTGTCCTGGAGGGGCTCACCGACCACGAGATCGCCTACACCACCACCTCCACCGTCCTGGAGAACCTGCGGCGCAAGGAGTGGGTCGACCGCGAGCGGATCGGCCGACTGTGGTTCTACCGCCCCCTGCGCGACCGTTCGACGCACGCGGCCGAGGTGATGCACGAGGCGCTGACCGGCAGCCGCGACTCCGAGGCGACACTGCTGCGCTTCGTCGACACCATGCAGCCCGAGGACGTGCGCGCCCTGCGCGCCCTGCTCTCCGAGGTGCCGGGCGAGGAGGAACCGTGATCTGGTCCTTCGCCGCCCTGTGCGCCGTGGCCGCGCTCGGGGTCAGGGGCCCCGGGCTCCTGCGCCGCACCGCCCGCTCCTGCGACCCGGGCCCGCGCACCATGCTGGCGCTGTGGACCGCGGCCACCGCGGCCTGGGTGCTCTCCTGCGCGACCCTGCTCGCGGTGCTCGCCGCCGACCTCCTGGGCCCCTCGGTCAAGGGCGTCCTGGCGGCGTGCGTCAGCCTCCTGCAGGCCCTGGAGCGCAACCACGCCGGGTGGGGGATCGCAGCCGGGGCGGCACTGGCGCTGGCCGCCCTCCTGCGCCTGCTGTGGACCGCAGCCCGCCAGGGGCGGGCCGGCCTGTCCTGGAGGCGCACCCACCACGACGGCCTCCTGGCCACGGCGCAGCGCCGACGCCTGCACGGCCAGCCCGTGTGGCTGCTGGAGACCGCCGAGCCCGGCGCCTACTGCGTCCCCGGCAGCCGGGGCGGTGTCGTCATCACCCGAGGCGCCCTCGGCGCGCTCACCGCCCCCCAGACCCGCGCCGTCCTGGCCCACGAGCGGGCGCACCTGCGAGGCCGACACCACCTCGTCGTCGCCTGGGCCCGGCTGCTCGACCGCGCCTTCCCCGGCGTCCCCCTGTTCCGCGCCGCGGCGCGCGAGGTCCCCGTCCTGGTGGAGTGGGCCGCCGACGACCACGCCGTGCGCGCCGTCGGGATGCGCCCCCTGGTCCACGCGCTGGGTTCCCTCGCCGGGGCCGCGCCGGCCGGGGCGCCGCAGACCCTGTCCATCGGCGGCGCGTGCCCGGTCGAACGCGTGCGCCGCCAGGTCCGGCCGCCCGAGCGGTGCCGACCCTGGAGGGCGCGTGCCCGCACCTGGGCCACCGCCGCGCTCGTGGCGCTGCCCCTGGTGTTCACGGTCGCGTCGGCGCTCGCCGCGGTGCTGATCCCGCACTGCCAGTGCGCCGCCGGCTGACCCCTCCGCGTGCCCGCACGGTCGTGAGATCCGTGCGCCAGTAGGCGGGCATCAGCAGGACACGGTCTTCGAAGGTGGGTTTCCACGGCCTCCGCTTGAGCGGAGGATCGGTGCCCTCGCGCCGCAATTGCCGGATGGGCTTGGTGGACTGCCGGACCGGTAGCTCGCTGAACAGCTCGATCACCGTCTCGTCCGCTGCTGTGATCACGCCCGTCACCCAGTCATGTGCACACGCCGCCTCGACAGCGTCCGGGAGGCCCTCTTCGGCCAGCGAAGTCAATTTTGGTTGACGAACCGGACGGTGGTCAACTACGGTTGACTCATGGATATGGAACAGTTGACCGAGCTCGCGGCGCCGACGGCCGCCCACGACCCGTTGCTGGGATTGCGCACCCTGGCGCGGCTCCGCGCCGAGACGGAACGCATCGAAGCGGTGCCGGTGCGCCGCGCTCGCGACAACGGCGCCACATGGCTGCGAACCGCCGCCGGCCTGGGGGTTTCGAAACAGGCATTCCACAAGAGGTACGCCGGTCGGGGCCTGTTCGGCGGTCGGTCATGACCGCCGGGATGCACGGCGACCAGTGGCTCGTCACCAGGCTCGGCGCACTGCTGGGCCCGCGCCACCCGGTCGCCGCGGCGGCCGTGGTCACGCCTGAGGGCATGCGCGTGGCGAGCCGCGGAACCGGTTTCGACGCCGACTTCGAAATCGGCTCGATCGCGAAGGCGGTCACCGGGCTGCTCTACGCCGACGCCCTCGCCCGCGGCGAGATCACCCCCGACACGAGGCTCGGCGAACTGCTGTCCCTGGGCGACGCCCCCGCCGCACGAGTGACACTGCGATCGCTCAGCACACACCGTTCCGGCCTGCCCCGGCTGCCGGGATCCGCACGACCATGGCGGCGCACCTTCGCCCTGTGGCGACACGGAGCCAACCCCTACGGCGAGGACCTCGAACAGCTCCTCGACCAGGCCCGGGACACTCCGCTGGGCACACCACGGTCCCGCTACTCCAACCTCGGTTTCGAACTTCTCGGCCACGCCCTCGCCCGCGCCGCCACGACGACCTATCCGGAGCTCGTCCGACAGCGCATCGCCACCCCGCTGGAACTCGACTGCTTCTACGTCCCGGGGACGGCCGACGAGCTTCGCCCCGGGGCGCTCGACGGCAGAAGCCTCCGCGGACGACCGCGACAACCCTGGACCGGTGAGGGGCTCGGACCGGCAGGCGGCATCCGGGCCTCCATCACCGGCATGGCCCGCTTCACGGCGGCGATACTCGACGGCAGCGCCCCGGGCATCGCCGCACTCGATCCGACCGCCCAGTTCGGCGCCGGCGCCCGCATCGGCGCCGCATGGATCACGATCCAGGTGGAGGGCCGACCGATCACCTGGCACAACGGCGGCACCGGCGGCTTCCGGTCCTGGCTCGGACTCGACCGCGGCACCGGCACCGGCGTCGCCGTCCTCTCGGCCACCGCCGCATCGGTCGACCGTCCCGGGTTCACGCTCCTGGCCGAGCACAGCCGCACCAGCGGCCGATAACACGATCAGGCACGTCCGCCCGCCGACAACGGACACCGACGGGACGGTCCCCGGTCGCCCGCTACCGGTCCCCGGGAGCCGCCGCCGTCCCGCCGGGCGGGGGCGCGGCCGGTGGCGGCGCGCCCCCGGCCCGTGTTTCTATCCACCTTAGCGGCTCTACTATGTTGGATAGAAACAACTGCCGGGTGAGGAAAGAGGCCGACGATGTCCGATGCCCCGAAGCAGGGAGCGCAGCCCGCGGGCCGCTCCTCCGGAGGCGGAGCCGCTGCCCGCGGCGGCGCCTCCTGGAAGGTGCCGCTGGCGGCGGGCGCGGCCCTGCTCCTGGTCACCGCCGCGGTCGCCGTGGTGCGGTTCTCCGAGGACCCCGCGGAGGAGACGGGTGCGGCACAGGAGGCGGGCGCGTCGGGCGCCCCGTCCGGGGCCGCCGCCGACGGGCCCGGGGACACGGCCCCCGCCGGGGCCGACGCTCCCATGGCCCGCCGGCAGGCCGACGACCCCACGGCCCTGGGCGACGTCGACGCACCGGTCGTCATGGTGGTCTACTCCGACTACCACTGCCCCTACTGCGGCCGCTGGGTGCAGGAGACCCAGCCCGAGCTGGCGCACTACGTCGAGTCCGGCGACCTGCGCATCGAGTGGCGGGACTTCCCCGTCATCACCGACACCTCCGAGGACGTCGCCCGGGCCTCCCGAGCCGCCGCCGAGCAGGGCGCCTTCTGGGAGTTCCACGAGGCCTACTACGCCGCGGCCGAGGAACCGGGCGAGCGCGACACCGAGGCGGCCCTCGCCGGGGTCGTCGACGAGCTGGGACTGGACGCCGGGCGGTTCGACGAGGACCGCGCCGCGGACGCCGCGGCCGCGCAGGTCGAACGCGACTTCTCCGAGGGGCTCTCGATCGGCGTCACCTCGACCCCGGCTTTCCTGATCAACGGCCAGGCCGTGATGGGCGCCCAGCCCCTGGAGGTGTTCGAGGCGGTCATCGACAGCTCCCTGGAGGCCGCCGGGGCCGGGGACGGGGGTGGGCGGCAGTGACCGACATCGGTTTCGCCGCCGCCCTGGCCGGCGGGGTGCTCGCCCTGCTCAGCCCCTGCAGCGCGCTCCTGCTCCCCTCCTTCTTCGGCTACGCCTTCCGCGACCCGCGCCGCCTCCTCGTGCGCACGACGGTGTTCTACCTCGGGCTGTGCGCCACCCTCGTCCCCCTGGGGGCGGGGTCCGCGCTGGTCAGCCGCCTGGTCTACGGGGAGCGGGAACTCCTGATCGCCGTCGCCGGATGGCTCGTCATCGCCTTCGGCCTCGCCCAGATCGCGGGCTTCGGCTTCTCCTCCGGCCTGGCACAGCGCATCCAGGGGCGCCTGGCCGGCAGGACCAGCGGGGTGTCGGTCTTCGCCCTGGGGGCGGTGTACGGGTTCGCGGGCTTCTGCTCCGGCCCCATCCTGGGCGCGGTGCTGACCGTCGCCGCCACCGGCGGAACCGTGCGCGGCGCCCTGCTCCTGGCGGTCTACGCCCTGGGCATGGCCGCGCCGCTGTTCCTACTGGCGCTGCTGTGGGACCGCTACGACCTCGGGTCCCGCCGCTGGCTGCGGGGCCGCACCCTCCGCCTGGGCCCGGTGGAACTGCACACCACCGCCCTGCTGTCGGGCCTGCTGTTCATCGGGGTCGGGGTCGTGTTCCTCACCTCGCGGGGGACGGCGACCCTCTTCGGCGAAACGGGCCGTCTCACCGAGGCTGCGCACGGCGTCCAGGAGTGGGTCTTCGGGGTCGGCGGGTCGGGGGCCGACACCGTCCTGCTGGCCGCGGCGGGCCTCCTGCTCCTCGCGGTCGGGCTCCGCGGCTGGTACCGCCAGCGCGGGCAGGCCGCGGGGCCGGAGCCGACACGGCCCTCCGAGGCACCGGGGCAGGAGTCGGACCGGGGCGGGGACGCCCCCGTTCCCCCCGGCCCTGAAAGTCCTTCGGGCCCGGCGGGGTCCTCGTGTTGACGGCCGCGGGGACGGGTTCTGTCATCGGTCTCGCGGTCGGCTCAGAAGGGGCGCGCAGACCTGTGCTCTTGAGCCACGTGCGCACTTCGGAGAGCCGTGAAGTATCCCTGCTTCTGCTCCTTCTGCTCCGACCGAGCCATGGAACGTGACGCACCACACGATCGGTGCCAGACATCCCAGGGACGTCAGCGCTCCTCCTGCGCTGTCGGTGAGTGCTCGGGGGAGAAGGCTGAACCGCACGGCCGGGTCGACGGTGGACTCGCCCTTGGCGGGTCGGTGGCCAGTTCTTCGGCGCCCGCTCTCCAAACGGTGACGACCGTCCGCGAACGGCCTGGCGTCCCCTGGGCCCGGCTACCGTCGCCCTATGTCGAATTTCACCATTTTCCCTTGGCCCTCCTGGGTGATCGTGGTCGTCTTCGTGCTCGCCGCCGTCGGAGTGATGGTCTTCAACAGGCGGCGATTGCGTCACAAGACTCCTCCGCTTCCCAGGGACGCCGTGTCGAAGACCAGGCCTTTGGAGATGGACCCAGACCTCGAGCGGATCGGCCCCTACAGGCTTTTGGGTCGCCTGGGCGCCGGCGGCATGGGCCGGGTGTACCTGGGCCGTTCCCCCGGCGGACGCGACGTCGCGGTCAAGGTCGTCCACCCCGAGCTCGCCGAAGACCCCGAGTTCCGGCGCCGTTTCGCCGCCGAGGTCGAGGCCGCCCGCAGGGTCGGCGGGTTCCACACCGCCCCGGTCGTGGACGCCGACCCCGCCGGGAACCCGCCCTGGCTGGCCACGGCCTATATCCCCGGGCCCACCCTGTACGCGGCCGTCCGCGAGCACGGCCCGCTTCCGGCGGACTCGGTCGCCGCCCTGGGCGCGGGCCTGGCCGAGGGCCTCGTCGCGGTGCACGCGCACCGGATCGTCCACCGCGACCTCAAACCCGGCAACGTCCTCCTGGCAGCCGACGGCCCCCGCCTCATCGACTTCGGCATCGCCCGCGCCCTGGACGCCACCTCCTACACCCGGACCCACGCCGTGCTGGGCACCGCCGCGTTCATGTCCCCCGAACAGGTCACCGGGGCCTCGGTGGGCCCCGCCTCCGACGTGTTCTCCCTCGGGTGCGTGCTGGCCTTCGCCGCCACCGGCCGCAGCCCGTTCGGCGAGGGCCCCGCCCACGCGATCACCCACCGCATCATCCACTCCGAACCCGACCTGGGCGGACTGACCGGGCCGCTGAAGGACCTGGTCTCCGCCTGCCTGGCCAAGGACCCTGTTGACCGCCCCACCCCCGACAGCGTCCTGGCCGCATGCGGTACGCGGCCCCCGACGGGCCTGGAGTCGCCTGCGGAGGTGTGCGCGATGTTGAGCGGGGTGGAGGCGGCCGTGCGCCAGGGGCGGATGCCACAGGACGGCCTGGACCACGTGCTCCGTCGGGCCGTCGCACTGGTCGAGGCGATCGAGGAGGCCGGTGGCGGGGAGAGCTGAGCACCCGGGGCTCGTGTACGGACGATCAGCAGCTGACCCGGAAACCGACCACTGACGTCTCCACGCTCACGCGCACTGTCGTGTTCGGGGTCTGGCACCGGTCTCGCGGTCGGCTCATGAAGGGGCGCGCAGACCTGTGCTCTTGAGCCACGTGCGCGCTTCGAAGAGCCGTGAAGTGTCCCTGCTTCTGCTCCGACCGACCCATGGAACGTGACGCACCGCAAGATCGGTGCCAGACATCCCGGGGATGTCGGTGCCGTCGCCGGTTCCGGTCGCTCCCGGTGACGGTCGACCGGATGCGGTACCCGCGGCCGGGGTCGGGCAGACTTCGGGCCATGACCGCGATCACGCGAGGGAGCGGAAGTATGACCAGAGTCAACGAGATGAGTGAACGCGAGTACTTCGCCGGTGTGGGCAAGCGGCCGGGGATGTTCGTCGGCCGCGCCTCCTTCCACGCAATGACCGCGTTCCTGACCGGGTACGACCAGAGCTCGGCCCGTCACGGGACACCCGGGCTGGAGGGGTGGCACGAGTGGCTGGTCGCCCACGGGGGACGGGACTGCACCCACGCCTGGCCCGGCCAGGTCCTGCACATCGCCCTGCCCGAGGGCTGGGACAACCTCGGGGAACTGCCGCCCGAGCACGAGACCCGCGCGATCGAGGTCCTCTTCCGCCTCCTCGACGAGTTCCTCGCGGACCGTGAGGGCGGCGCCGAGGGGTGACCGGCCCGGCGTGCGCTCGCAGGCGGGGACGGACGGCCCGCCCCCACCGCGACAACGATCCATACCGCTGACGTCTCGCGCCGACGCCCTGGCCGCCCAACGCCGGGAACAGGATCGTGTCCGCGGCGAGAGGCGCCTTCGCCGACGCGGCCCGACAGCACTTCGCGCACCTCGCCCCCGACCCACCGAAGGATCCAGAGGTCACCCCCATGAGCATCCGGACGACGCATCGCGCTCTGTTGAGCCGTCTGCTGCCCCACGACGAACAGGACGGCCTCGCAGTACGCCAGGGCCAGTTCCACACCGTGGTCATCGGCTCGGACCGCGTCGTGTGCCTGCCCCGCACCCGGGCGGCGGCCGCCCGGCTGCCCGAGCGGGCGGCCGCACTGCACGCGCTCGCCGGCCTCGACCTCGACTTCCGCACACCCGAGCCGCTGCTCCGGGGCGGCGCCCACGGCACCGACGAGGAGCCGTTCCTGGTGCTCGGCCGCATCCCCGGGGAACCGCTGGAGACCGACGCGCTCGACGACGCCCGAGTGGCCGGCGCCGTGGCGGCGCAGTACGCCGCGCTGCTGTCCGGGCTGGCCCGTGCCGGAGCCGACGAGACGGTACGAGCGGTTCTGTCCAGGGCGCCGGAAGACCGGTGGCGGCGGTTCGCGGAGGACGTACGAGCAGAGCTGTTCCCGCTCATGTCCGACAGCGGGCGCCTACGGGCCGAACGGGAACTCGCCGTGCTCGACGGCCTTCCCCACACCGTCCGGGCCGTGGTGCACGGTGACCTCGGCGCCGAGAACGTCCTGTGGGAGTGGGAGCACGGCCTGCCACACCTCTCCGGAGTGCTCGACTGGGACGATGTCGCACTCGGCGACCCGGCCGAGGACCTCGCGGCCATCGGCGCCGGCCACGGCCGCGGCCTCCTGGAGCGGGTGCTCGCCCTGGGCGGTCGGCCGGACGACGGACTCGCCACCCGCATCGCCGCGATCCGCGACACGTTCGCCCTGCAGCAAGCCCTCTACGCCGTCCGCGACGGCGACGAGGAAGAACTGGCCGACGGCCTGGCCGGCTACCGCTGAGGCACACCGTCGCATCGTGCCCCTCATATCGACGGCAGCCCGGCGAACGCAGGCGGTCGCGGCACCGGACACGAGGCGTCCGCCGGTCCGCGCCCCGGCGGACGCCGGCGCCCCAACCCCGGGGCTGGGGAGCGGGCAGGAATCGGCGGTGCGCAGCCGGGCCCGCAGGGCCGCGGCGAGGAGGGCGAGCCCGGCCGCGGCGACCGCCCAGTGCCGGTGGGTCCACGCAAGCATCCGCGTCCTCGCCTCTCCCAGGGCCGTCCACATGCGGGGCGGGACCGACGACAGCCCCTTGCGCGACGATCCGTGCCCGGCGGCCCCGTCGACCGGTGGCGGGGGAGCGTTCACCGGATCGCCTCCTGCGGTCGTGGGGAGGGGGCCTCGGCGTGGGGCCCGCGTGCTTCCTCCGGCACCGCCTGCCGGTCGCCGCGACCGGTAGGGGCGGCATTTCCCGCCCAGCCGTGTGCGAGGGTCGGAAACCGGAAATTCTTCTCCCCGATTCGACAGGAACCTCGGCCGGGACAGCGTGTGGGCGGTCCGTCGGGGTGTTCGTTCCACGGACGAACGGGGGCAGGGGCGATGACAGTGCAGGTCGGAGCGGGTCCGGGGTGTTCGTGTCAGAACCCCGACTTCCTATGCGTCCCCCCGGGGACGCCCCTCACGGAGCGGTGGGGGCGGGGGAGCGGCCGCGGTCCCCGCCAGAGGCTCCCCCCGCACCCTCGCCGGTCGGCCCCCGCCGTCCCCGGCGCCACACGTCCGGGCGCCGGGGACGGTCCCGCGCGCCACCGTCCGGTCCGGCGCCCCCGGTGGGACCCGCCCCCGGCCGCCGCGGGATGATCGCGGGGCCGGCACAACGGTCGGCGCAGTCGAGGGGAGCCCCTGCCGTGACCGGACGCCTGCTGCACGTGGGACCGGTGATCGTCGACGTCGTGATGGCGGTCGACGCCCTCCCCCGGGCCGGCGGGGGAGTGTTCGCCTCCTCCGCGCGGACCCTGGCCGGAGGCGGTTTCAACGTCATCGCCGCCGCGGCCCGCGCGGGCATGGAGGTGGTCTACGCGGGGTCGCACGGGACCGGGCCCCACGGGGACCTGGTCCGTGCCGCGCTGCGCTCGGAGGGGGTCGCGGTGGCACACGCCCCCTTCCCCGACGCGGACACCGGCTTCTGCGTGGCCCTGGTGGACGGCGACGCCGAACGCACCTTCATCACCCGGTTGGGCGCCGAGACGGAGGTGTCCCTGGCCCAGCTGCGCACCCTCCGGCCCCGGCCGGGGGACTACGTCTACACCGTGGGGTACTCGCTGCTGCCCGGACCGCGCGCCGACGACCTCCTCGCCTGGATCGGCGACCTCCCGGAGGGGGTGCGCCTGGTCCTGGACCCGGCGCCGGTCGTGGGCGACCTTCCCCGGCGGACCCTGGACCGGGCCCTGGCCCGCGTCGACCTGCTCAGCCTCAGCGCCGCCGAGGCCGCGACCGTGACCGGCAGCACCATCCCCGAGGAGGCCGCCGCGCTCCTCCTGCCCCGGATCCGCCCCGGCGGCACGGTGGTCGTGCGCGACGCCGCGAAGGGCTGCGCGGTGGCCGGGGCCGGGGACACACCCCTGCGTGTGCCCGGTTTTCCCGTGCGCGCCGTCGACACCAACGGGGCGGGCGACGCGCACGTGGGCGTGTTCACCGCCGCCGTGGCCGGCGGCCTGGCCCCCGTGGAGGCCGCCCGCCGGGCCAACGCGGCCGCCGCGCTCTCCGTCACCCGCCGCGGACCGGCCACGGGTCCCACAGCGGGGGAGACGGACGCCTTCCTCGCGCGGCACGGGGACGAGGCGCCCCCGGGCCGGGGCCGGTGAGCCGGCCGGAGGCGTCGCCGGTGAGGCGTGGGCCCTCCGACGGCCGTGCGGCCGGTCCCGGTGGGGCGGGGCCGGAGAGGCGGCGCACGTGCGCGGGTGCTAGCTTCCCTTCCGTGACGGAGCACCAGGAGCAGACCAGGGCGGCCTACGACGGGGTCGTCGAGCTGTACGCGTCGATGTTCGCCGACCGGTTGGAGACGCAGCCGTTCTCACGGAACATGATCGGCACCTTCGCCGAGCTGGTGCGCGGGACGGGCAACCCGCGTGCGGCCGACGTCGGGTGCGGGCCCGGGCACCTGACCGCCATGCTGCACGAACGGGGGCTGGACGCCTTCGGGCTCGACCTCTCCCCGGCCATGGTCGACCACGCCCGGCGGGCCCATCCGGCGCTGCGGTTCGACGAGGCGCGGATGGAGGCCCTGCCGGTCGGGGACGGCGTGCTCGGCGGCGTGCTGGCCCACTACTCGATGATCCACACCCCGCCCGCGGAACTGCCCGCGCTGCTCGCCGAGCAGGCACGCGTCCTGGCGCCGCAGGGCCTGCTCCTGGCCTCGTTCTTCGCCACCGACGGACCGGAGCCGGTCCGCTTCGACCACAAGGTGGCGCCCGCCTACAGCTGGCCGGTGGACCGGTTCGCCGCGCTGCTGGCCGGGGCCGGGCTCGTCCCGTTCGCCCGGCTGGTCCACGACCCGGCCTCCGAGCGGGGCTTCCTCGACGCCCACGTGCTGGCCCGCCTGGACCGGACGGGCGGATCCGGGCAGGGCGCGCCCTGAGGAGGGGCGGGGGAGCCCGCGGCCGTGCCGTGACCCAGGACCCCCTCGCCCGCGCTCCCCACGGGGCGGGCGGACCGCTCCGGGGACACCGCAGGCCCCCGCCGGCCCGGGTCAGGCGGCGTCGACGACCTCGTGCAGGCGCAGCCGCCGGTTGAACCCGCCGGCCACCCGCGCGACGACGGTGCGCGGCAGCAGGCGCGCGGGCCAGGTCATGACCCGGTTCACGGTCCGGCCCGGGTAGGACACCGCGCGCCGCCGGGCGTAGTCGTCCAGGGTGTGGGCCGCGACGGTGGCCGCCGTGTCGGCCTGCGGGCCGATCGTGGCCGAGGTGCCGTCGAAGAAGCCGGTCGCGATCGCGCCGGGATGCGCCGCCATGACGTGGACGCCGGTGCCGCGCAGCTCCTCGGCCAGCGCCTCGGTGAAGGAGAGCACGAAGGCCTTGGTCGCGCCGTAGCTGGCCTGGTACGGCATGGGCTGGAAGGCCGCGGTGGAGGAGACGTTGACGATGCCGCCGGAGCCGCGGGCGACCATCTCCGCCCCGATCGTGTGGGTCAGCGCGAGCAGGCCGCTGACATTGAGCCCGACGGAGGCCAGCTGCGGCCCGAGGGGGCGGGTCAGGAACGGGCCCACGCTGCCCATGCCGGCGTTGTTGAGCAGCAGGTCGACGGTCAGGCCGCGCTCGCGCAGCTCCCGCAGGATCCGCTCCGGGCCGTCCGGGGCGGCGAGGTCGCCGGTGACCACCTCGGCCACCTCGGCGCCCGGCGTCCCGGGGCCTTGTCCGCCGTGCCGTTCCCGGATCTGCCCGGCGAGCTCCTGGAGGTCCCCTTCCGAGCGGGCCAGCAGGATCACCCGCGCTCCCCGGCGCGCCAGTTCCAGGGCGTAGGCCCGCCCCAGCCCCTTGGACGCGCCCGTGACGAGCGCGGTGGTACCGCGGTAGTCGTCTTTCACAGCTCCCCCTTTGTTTCGAGTCTCGAAGTATCAAGCTAGCATGATCCTTCGATGCTCGAAGCGTTTGTAGAATGGCGGCATGACCACACCCGAACTCACCGCGGTGGTCGCCGCGACCCACGACATCTGGATGCGGACCAACGACCTGATCGGGCAGGCGCTGGCCGGGCACCAGCTGACGCCGGCGACCTTCCAGGCGCTGTGGGCCGTCGACCCGGACGAGCCGCCGCCCTCGATGAAGGTGATGGCCGAGCGCCTGTACTGCAACGCCCCGAACCTGACCTTCATCACCAACCAGCTCGCCGACAGGGGCCTGGTCGAGCGTGCCGTGGACCCCGACGACCGCCGCTCCCGTGTCCTGGTCCTGACCGACAAGGGCCGCGTGGTCCGCGACGAGCTGGTCCGTGCGGCGCTGGAGAAGACCCCGCTGGCGGTGCTGTCCGACAGCGAGCTGAGGCAGCTCATGGCCCTGCTCGGCCGCGTGGTCCGACCCGGCTGAACCACCGGGCGGGAGCGCACTGCCGGCGCCGCGCCGTCCCGACGGGAGCCCCCGGCGGCCCGAACCGGTCGGACGGCCCACGGCCCGCCCGGTCGGCCCCCGAACCGCGCAACCGGACGGAGCCGGTTCGGGGGCGCGCCCCGGCGGTCACCGCCCCCGGCCCCGAGGTCCCGTCGGCCTAGGAACGCCCGCCCACGGCGGTGAGGGGCGCGGGAACGGTCACGGGAACGGCGCCCGAAGGACGCGTGGGCGGACCGGCCGACTGCCCGGGGACGAGCGCGCCCGCGCGCCGGAACCCGCTCGGGCTGACACCCCGGATCCGCTTGAACGCCGCGCTGAAGGCGAACGCGTCGGAGTAGCCCACGGCGCGGGCGACCTCGGCGACGGTCGCCGTCTCCCGCTCGACCAGCAGGTCCGCCGCGAGCGTCATGCGCCAGCGGGCGAGGTAGGTCAGCGGCGGTTCGCCGACCAGGTCCGCGAACCGCTTGGCCAGGGTCGAACGCGACACCCCGGTCCGCACGGCCAGGGAGGCGACCGTCCATGGCGCCGCCGGTTCGGCGTGCAGCAGGCGCAGCGCGGCGCCGACCACCGGATCGCGCTGGGCGGCGTACCAGGCCGGCGGCTCGCCGCCGGGCCGGTCGAAGTAGTCGCGCACCGAGCAGACCAGCAACCAGTCCAGCAGCCGGTCCAGGACCACCTGCTGGCCCGGGGTGTCGGCGGCGACCTCGGCCGCCAGGTGCTCCATGACGGGATCGGCCCCGCCGCCGGAGGCCACGCGCAGCACCACGGGCAGCGCCTCCAGCAGCCTGCGGCTGACCTCGCCGCTCACCGGGTAGGCGCCCACCACCAGGGTCGTCGCGCCCTCGCCCGGGACGCCGCAGCTGTCGCTCCAGCCGATCCGGTGCCGGGTCCCGCCCTGCTCGGGCGTCGCACAGTGCTCGCCGCAGTCGACCGCCTCGGCCCCGGTGCCGGGCTCGTCCACGAAGGAGAAGGGCGCGGGACCCCGCACGATGACCGTCTCCCCGGCGCGCAGCGGCTCGGGCGGGAGCCCCTCCGGCACGATCCAGCCGCCCCCGCCCAGGACGGTGCACAGCGTCAGCGGCGCCCCGTCCACGAAGCGCAGCGCCCACGGCGGGGTCAGGGTCGAGCTGCCGAACAGCGAGCCCTGGGCCCGCATCCCCCGGAAGAGGTCACCGAACGCGTCCATGCCCACGAGATTAGACGATCGCAAAGGCCTTCCGGTTTCTCGCCCATGGAATCGTCCGAACAGATGCCGTTGAATCGCTGTCATGAACAACGACACCACCCTCGTCCTCGGCGCCACCGGCAAGACCGGCCGACGGGTCGCCGCACGCCTGCGGCTGCGCGGCCTCCAGGTGCGCGCCGCCTCCCGCACCAGCCCCACACCCTTCGACTGGTCCGACCCCGGCGGCTGGGACGCGGCCCTGCAGGGCGTCACCGCCGCCTACGTGGTGGCCCCGGCCGTGCCCGGACCGGTGCACGAATTCGTGGAGCGGGCCGGGGCCGCGGGCGTGCGGCGCCTGGTCCTGCTCTCCGGGCGCGGCGCCGACACCTGGGGCGACTCCGATTTCGGACTGGACATGCGCTCGGCCGAGGACGCCGTGCGCGGCTCGGCACTGGAGTGGACCGTCCTGCGGCCGTCCAACTTCGCCCAGAACTTCGACGAGGACCTCTTCCACGCCCCGCTGGTCGCCGGAGAGCTGGTGCTCCCCGCCGGAGCGGTCCCCGAACCGTTCATCGACCTGGAGGACGTCGCCGACGTGGCGGCCGCGGTGCTGGCCGGACCCGGAGAGCACGCCGGGCGGACCTACGAGCTGACAGGGCCGCGCGCGCTGACCTTCGCCGAGGCCGTCGAACTGATCTCGCGCGCGTCCGGGCTGCCCATCGCCTACAAGCAGGTCTCCCCGGCCGAGTACACCGCGGCCCTGGTCCGGGAGGGCTGGGGCGAGGACGACGCCCACCACGTCGCCGAGATGTTCGTGCTGATGGAGCGCGGGGTGATCGCCGCAACGACGGACGGCGTCGCCGCCGTGCTGGGACGCGAGCCCCGCACCTTCGAGGACTACGTCGTGCGGGCCGCCGCGGCGGGAGCCTGGCGGCCGTGACCCCTGCGGCGGCCGCCCCGGGACCTCCCCGCGCCTCGGCGGGCGGGAGCCCCGCACGCCGGGACGGCCCCCGGCCGCCGCCGACCCCGTGCTCCGCGCCGCCCGCCCGCCGCACGCGCGAACGGACGGCGCGGACCGCCCACCGTCACCACCGTGTTCGGAGAGGAAAGCGATGAGCACCACCACCACTACCACCGACCTGCTGACCGCCGAGGACCTGGAGTTCCTCCGGCGTCCCCTGCACGGGTTCCTGTCCGTGGCCGGGGGAGCGGAACCGCCCCAGCCCCGGCCCGTGTGGTTCGAGGCCACGGACGAGGGAACCCTCCAGCTCTTCACGGAGCCGGACGCGCTCAAGGTGCGGCGCCTGCGCCGCGACCCCCGCGCCTCGATCGTCGTCGCGGCCCCGGTGGGCGAGCGCGAGCGCTGGGTGTCCGTCGTCGGCCGCGCCACGCTGGAGGCCGACGGGGCGCGCGACCTGGCCGCCCGCCTGGCCGCCCGCTACTGGGACCTCGAGGACCCGGCACGCGCCGAGGAGCTCGCGGGGATGCTCGCCGACGACCACCTCCGCGTCGTCCTCCACCCGCAGACCGTGCGCCGCCTGACGCACTGACGCACCGACCCGCGCCCCGGGCGCCCGCCGCGGACCAGGTCCGCCCCGGGCGCCCGGCACGGTCCCGCGCCTCCGGGACCGCGACGGCGCCGTCCCGCCCGGTCCGTGCACGAGCGCCACGTCGTCCCCGCTCCCCGCGCCGGGCCCTCCCACCGACACCGTCGACGCATGACATCTGTCATGCCGGACCCGTGCGGATCGCGCGGGAAACCCATGACCCGTGACACTCCGTCACGGCTCGGCTCCGGCCTAGGTTCGAGGTATGGACCCCGACGACCACCGCTCCCCCTCCCGGCCAGGCCCTGCCGCCGCCGCTCCCCGCACAGGCGGGGACGGCCGTCGGCGCCCGGTCCGGGTGCCAGGGGACCGGGTCGCGGGCCGACCGCGGCGTCGGGACCGACACAGGTGAGGACGGACATGGGACGAAGGCGTGGAGCAGGACGGAACTGGGCCGTGGCGGCCGCGATCGGCCTCGCCGGGCCGCTGGTCGCGGTGCCGGCCGCGGCCGACGGGCAGGGCACGGAGCGGGTGGAGTGGGGCGCCTGCCCCGAGGAGGTGGCGGCCGAGGCGCCCGGGATCGAGTGCGGCCTGGTGCCCGTGCCCCTGGACCACTCCGACCCCGGGGGCACGCAGATCGAGATCATGGTGTCCCGGCTGGCGAGCCAGAACCCGGACGAGCGGCGCGGCGTGCTGATGTTCAACCCGGGCGGACCGGGCGGCTCGGGACTGACGATGCCGGCGGACCTGGTCTCCCGGGGCCTGCCCGCCGAGGTCTCGGACAGCTACGACCTCATCGGCATGGACACCCGCGGAGTCGGTTACTCGGCACCGATCAGCTGCGGTTTCACCGACGAGCAGGACTACCGGGGCGCCATCCCGCCCTACGCGGTCGACGACGCGGCGGTCGTCGAACAGGCCGCTGCCGCGGAGGCGGTCGCCGCCCAGTGCGCCGACAACGACCGCGACGGCAGGCTGCGCCACGTGTCGACGGCCAACACGGCCCGCGACCTGGACCTGATCCGGGAGGCGCTGGGAGAGTCGAAGACCAGCTTCTACGGGGCCTCCTACGGCACGGCGCTGGGCGCCGCCTACGCCTCGATGTTCCCCGAGCGCTCCGACCGGATCGTGCTCGACAGCAACATCGGCGACACCCACCTCGACCACGAGGGGATGCGCAGGTACGGCCTGGGCGCCGAGGAGACCTTCCCGGACTTCGCGCGATGGGCCGCCGAACGCCACGACGAGTACGGCCTGGGCGACTCCGAGGAGGAGGTGCGCCAGACCTACTTCGCGCTCGCCGAGCGCCTGGACCAGACCCCGGCGGACACGGCCGGCGGCCCCGTCGACGGCGGCCTCTTCCGGCTGTCCACCTTCGTGGGGCTCTACAGCGAGCTGTCCTACCCCGTGACGGCGCAGGCCTGGCAGGAACTGCTCGCCTCCGACCCGGCGGCGGCCGGGGAGCTGCCGGACGGG
The DNA here is from genome assembly GCF_040613895.1 of Nocardiopsis sp. NPDC006198. Lineage (NCBI taxonomy): Bacteria > Bacillati > Actinomycetota > Actinomycetes > Streptosporangiales > Nocardiopsidaceae > Nocardiopsis > Nocardiopsis sp. NPDC006198. The sequence continues at coordinate 110,431 of NZ_JBEXSY010000019.1, forward strand.
ACCCCGGCCCCCGGCGGAGCGGCCCCCGGCACCCGGCCCGCGACGGACGCCGGGCTGTCGCCGTACGACAACTCCTGGTCGGTGTTCCTCGCCGTGACCTGCAACGACGTCGAATGGCCCGAGGACGTCGACACCTACCGGCACAGCGTCGCCGAGGACCGCGAGAGGTACCCGCTGTTCGGCGCCGCCTCCGCCAACGCCATGCCCTGCGCCTCCTGGTCCTCCGGCCCGTCCGAGCCGCTGGTGGAGGTCCTCGACGAGGGACCGAGCAACGTCCTGATCGTGCAGAACCGGCGCGACCCGGTCACACCGCACCTGGGCGGGGTGCTGCTCGACGAGAAGTTCGGCCAGCGCTCCCGGCTGGTGAGCGTCGACGGCAGCGGGCACGGCGTCTACGTCAACGGCGACAACGCGTGCGCGCAGGACGTGACCACGGCCTTCCTGGTCGGGGGCGACCTGCCGGAGCAGGACACCTCCTGCCCCGCCTGAGCGACCCGGGCCCGTGACCCGACGGACCCCGGCACCGCTCCCGCCGGCCGGCGGGAGCGCACAGGAGGAACAGGGGTGACCGCGGGCCCCGTGGGGGCGGGCGGGACGACGGACCCCGCCCCGCCCGCCCCTCTTCACGGGGCCGCGCGGCCGCCACCACCGGGACGGGGCGCCCCCGGGCCGACCGCCGCGCGGGACCGGGCGCGCGGGGACCGTCCACCGTCAAGACACCCGTCCTCCCGCCGGGCGGCCCCGAGGCCGCCGAGGCGTTCCCACACGACGACAGGGAGCCCGAGATGCTCAAGGAGTGGCAGCGGCGCCGAGCCGCGCGACGTGTAGAACCCGGGAACGGGAAGCCGCTGAAGCCCTTCCGCTGGTGGCAGCCGCTCTCCCGTGTCGTGTTCCACCTCCCGCTGCGCGGCGACGGCGGGCGGACGGACTACGCCGTGGAGGTCCGCTACGCACAGCGGTTCTTCTCCGAGGACGGCAAGGGCAGGGCCCACCTGTACCTCGACGGCAGGCACCACGCCGAGTCCGGGCTCCCCGCCGCCTTCCCCGTCCGGGGCGGCACGATCGAGGTGGCGCTGACACCCTTCGGCCTCAAGCGCTGCCACTACGTCACCGGCGGGGGAGCCGAACACCAGCTCGTCCCGGACCGGCGCTCGGCCGAGGGGCGGCGTGCGCGCCTGGACCGCGAGCACCCCGTGCTGAGCCGCGGTATCGGCCTCTGTTCACTGGTCCTGCTCGTCGTCCCCGCGCTCCTCCTCGTCCCGCAGCTCATCGAGGTGGCCTTCCAGGTGCCGCCCGTGACCGAGCGCTTCGGAACCTTCACCTCGCCCGTCCAGCTGCCGCTCTGGCTCAACATCGCGCTCACCCTCGGCGCCTCCGCGGCGAGCACGGAGCGCGCGCTGCGCCTGCGGTACAACTGGCTGCTGGACTCCGCCGCCCAGGGGGAGTGACGGTGCGGCCCGCCGACCGGCCACCGGGCGCCTGGCCCCCGTCGGGCGGACCGCGCCCGCGCCGCCCCGCGGCCAAGGGCGGGGCGGCGGCCGGGGGCGGGTTTTCCCCGGATGGAGGCTTCGGGGCCCTGTTCCCCGGCAACAGCACAACAACCCTCAACCGTTCTTTCAAAGATACGGTTGAGGGGTATGAGCCAAGACATTCGAGACTTCGCGACCCCGCCGTGCGAGCTGCTGGCCCTCGGCGAACCGGTCCACCCCACGCAGGAACCGGCCTTCGGGGACGTCCGCAACGACATCTTCGCCTCGCTCGCGGACCTGGGCTACCGGTCCATCGCCCTGGAGACCGACCGGGTGGCCGCGCTCGCGGTGGACGACTTCGTCCGGCACGGGCGGGGAAACCTCGACACGGCGATGGACGAGGGCTTCTCGCACGGCTTCGGGACCATGGAGGCCAACCGGCGGCTGGTCGCCTGGATGCGCGCGTACAACGAGGGCCGCCCCGCCGAGGAGCGGCTGGCCTTCCACGGCTTCGACATCCCGGCCGAGAACACCAGCGCACCCAGCCCCCGGCTCCACCTGGAACACGTGTGCGACTACCTCGGGATCGCCCCGGACCTCGCGGACCTGCTCGGCGACGACGAGCGGTGGAGCCGCCAGGAGGCGATCCTGGACCCGGCGGCGTCGGTCGGCGCCGGCCCCGCGGCCGAGCGGCTGCGCGTGATCGCCGACGACATGCTCACCTCGCTCCACGCACGCGCACCGGAACTGGTCGCGGCGACCTCACGCGCCGACTGGTTCCGGGCCCGCACCCGCCTCGCCGCCGGTCTCGGCCTGCTGCGCTACCACGGGCAGGCGGCCCGGCGCATCGAGGAGAGCGCACGCATCTCCGGCCTCCTGGCCACCAGGGACGCGCTCATGGCCCAGAACCTCCTGGAGATCCGCGGCATCGAGGCCGAACGCGGACCCACGCTCGCCTTCGCGCACAACAGCCACCTGCAGCGCAACCCGAGCTCGATGAGCATGGCGGGCATGGACCTCGGCTGGCACTCCGCGGGCTCCGTCGTCGGCGCCCTGCTGGGCCGGCGGTACACCGTCGTCATCGGCAGCCTGGGCCGCAGCGGGGCCCTCGGGCTCGCGGAGCCGGAACCGGACACCTACGAGGGCCTCCTCCAGAGCCGCGCCACCGGCTGGGGCCTGACCGGGGCGGCCGAGATCGCCTCCGGGCGCACGCGCACCGACGCCCGGCCCGAGAGGGGCTACTTCCCCCTCGACCGGGCGCTCGTGGAGGCGGCCGACGCGATCCTGCACGTCGACGCCGACCCCGCGACGCCCGGGGGAGAGGACCGGACATGACCGGCCACCGCGCGGCACAGCCCCTGCACCCACCCGGCCGCCGGAGCCGCCCCGCCCACACGCCGCCCACCCGCGGCTGACGCGAAGCCCACGCCCCGACCACGGGCGCCCCTCCACCCGGCCGGGTGGAGGGGCGCCCCGCGAGCCCGCTCCCGCGAGAGGGGACGGCGCTCAGTAGTACACGGCGAGCGGTCCGCGCGGCCCGTCCACGACGGTCACCGGCGTCTCGAACACCCGTGTCAGCACCTCGCCGGTCATGATCTCCGCCGGGGTGCCGAACTCCACGACCGCACCGTCCTTGACCGCGCAGATCCGGTCGGCGTAGTGGCCCGCGAAGTTGATGTCGTGGAGCACGACCACGACCGTGCGCTCCAGCTCCTCCGCCACACGGCGCAGGTGCTGCATCATCTGCGCCGAATGGCGCATGTCGAGGTTGTTGAGCGGCTCGTCGAGCAGCACGTACTCGGTCTCCTGCGAGAGCACCATCGCCACGTAGGCGCGCTGGCGCTGCCCGCCCGAGAGCTGGTCCAGGTAGCGGTTCTCCAACCCGCCTAGGTCCAGGAAGTCGATCGCCCGGCTGACGACCTCCTCGTCGGCCGCCGTCAGCCGCCCCCGGGAGTGGGGGAAGCGCCCGAAGGCCACGAGCTGGCGCACCGTCAGCCGGGTGACGAAGTGGTTCTCCTGGCGCAGGACCGAGACGACCTTGGCCAGGTCCTTGGACGGGGTCCGGGCCACGTCGTGGCCCGCGATCTCGATCACCCCCGCGTCCAGGCCCAGCAGGCGGCCCGTCATCGTCAGCAGCGTCGACTTGCCGGCCCCGTTCGGACCCACCAGCGCGGTCACACCGCCCCGGGGGATCCGCAGGTCCACGGGGCCGATCGCGACCTCGCCGCTGTACTCCTTGCGCACACCGCTGAGCGTGATCACAGCCGGCCCTTTCTGAGGATGACGAACAGGAACACCAGGCCGCCGACGAGCTCGATGATGATCGAGACCACGCCGTTGGCGTAGAAGACGTTGCGCATGACGAAGTACGCGCCGCTGAGCACGACGAAGCACGTCAGCACCGCCACCGGGAAGACGTACCGGTGGGCGTGGGTGCCGGTGAACTGGTAGGCCAGGGTCGCGACCAGGAACCCCAGGAACGTCATCGGCCCCACCAGCGCGGTGGAGACCGCCATGAGGACCGAGACCAGGAAGAGCACGCGCATGGTCTCGCGGCGGTGGTCCAGCCCCAGGCCCGTGCTCGCGTCACGCCCCAGCGCGACCACGTCGAGCCGCCGCGAACCCGCCCACAGCAGGACCGCCGCGCCCAGGCAGAGCGGGACCGCGAGCGGCAGGTAGGACGCGTCGGCGTTGGAGACGTTGCCGAACAGCCGGGCGGCGAGCACGTCGAACTCGCTCGGCGTGAGCAGGCGCTGCATGAACGTGGAGACCGAGGCCAGGCCGCCGCCGATGACGATGCCGATCAGCAGCATCACCTGGAGGTTCGCGTACCGGCCCGACAGCAGCCACCCGTACAGCAGCATCGCGAAGCCCACCATGAGCACGAGCTGGAGCGCGAACTGCGGGAGGCCCTGGACCGCCACGACCCCGGCGACGCCCAGGAAGTACACCGCCGTGGTCTGGACCGCGACGTAGAGCGCCTCGAACCCCATGATCGACGGGGTGATGACGCGGTTGCCGGTCACGGTCTGGAAGCCCACCGTCGCCACGGCCTGGCAGATCGCGACCACCGCCATGACCACCAGGTTCGTCCCGCGCATCTGCGCGATGCGCCAGAACCCGTCCGAGCCCACGGGCATCGGGTTGTCCCAGGCGAGCAGGCCGAAGCCGAAACCGGCGGCGAGCACGCAGAGCACCGCGACGACGGTCCGGTAGCGGCGGCGGGCGCGCCCGGTGGGCAGGGCCCCGGAGGAGCGTTCGGGCGGTGCGGGGAGCGGTCCGGTCACACGGGACGCGGTCGTCTCAGCCATGGCGGCGCTGCCTCAACAGGAGAAGGACGAAGACGGCGGCGCCCACGACCCCGAGGATCAGGGACACGGGCACCTCGAAGGGCATGATGACGACACGGCCGATCAGGTCGCAGACCGTGACGGTGCCGACGCCCAGCAGGCACACCCACGGCAGGTTGCCGCGCAGGTCGTCGCCGCGGAACATCGAGACGACGTTGGGGACGATGAGCCCGAGGAAGGGCAGGTTGCCCACGACCACGGTCACCACGCCGGTCGCCACCGCGATGAGGCCGGTGCCCAGCAGGACGACCCGGCCGTAGTTCAGGCCGACGTTGGTCGCGACCTCCTCGCCCAGCCCGGCGACCGTGAACCGGTCGGCGGCGACGAACACCGCCACGGCCGCCAGCGCCACGATCCACAGCAGCTCGTACTGGCCCCGCAGCACGGAGGTGAAGCTCCCGGCGAACCACACGCCGAGGTTCTGCAGCATGTCGGTCTGCAGCGCGACGAAGGTCGAGACGGCGCTGACGACGGCGCCCAGCATGATGCCGATGATCGGGACGATGAGCGAGGAGCGCAGGGTGACGCGGCGCAGGAAGAGGAAGAACACCATCGTGCCGACGAACGCCGCCAGGACCGCGCCGAGCATGCGTGCGCCGATGCTCGCGCCGGGCACCAGGACCATCACCGTGAGCAGGCCCAGCCCGGCCCACTCGGTGGTGCCGGTGGTCGTCGGCTCCACGAAGCGGTTCTGGGTCAGCAGCTGCATCACCAGGCCCGACATCGCCATCGCCGCGCCGGCCAGGACGAGGGCGACCGTGCGGGGGACGCGGGTGATGGCGAACATCTCGCCGCCGTCGTCCGCGCCGAAGACGTCGTACACGCCGGTGAACAGCGAGAGCACGACCAGGGCGCCCACGGCGGCGGTGCCGACGACCAGCTTCCCGTCGAGGAGGCGTCCTCCGCGTCGTGCCCGGGGGACGGGGGTCGCGGTCCTCATGCCCCGCTCCCTCCCTCGCGCCGGCGGGCGCCGGCGGCGTTACCACCGCCGGCGCGTGCCGTTCGGTCGGACCGGATCACGCCCGGGCCTCCAGCGCGTCGGCGAACGCGTCGAAGAACTCGGTGTAGGTCTGGATGCCCTCGTTGGTGTAGGTGTCGGCGGGCATGTAGAGGATCTGCTCCTCCTGCACGGCCGTCACGCCCGAGAGCGCCTCGGAGTCCGACAGGATGTTCGAGGCGGGCTCGTACCCGGCCTCGTCGGGGGCGACGGCGGCGTCGCGGTCCATCACCAGGATCCAGTCGGGGTCGGAGTCGGCGATCGCCTCGACGGAGATGTCGTCGCCCTGGTGGTCGTCGCTGGAGCCCTCGACCTCCAGCGCGGGGGTGAGGCCGAAGATGTCGAAGGCGGGGCCGAGCGTGCGGCCCACGCCGGGGGCCAGGTACCCGATCTCGCCGCCCGAGGTGTTGACGGCCATGACGGACTCGCCCTCGTCGTAGGCGGCGTTCACCCGCTCGACGGCCGCGTCGAAGTCGGCGACGAGCCGGGCGGCCTCGTCCTGCTTGCCGAAGACCTCGCCGAGCACGGTGACCTGGCGCTTGAGCTCGGCGTCGAAGGGCTCGCCCTCGCGCGGGTCGAGCTCCAGGATCGTGGCCTCGGGCACCAGGGAGGCGATGTCGTCGTGGTACTGGGTGAAGCGCTGCCCGTTGACGACGACGTCCGGACCGGCGGCGACGATCGCCTCGAGGTCGGGCTCGTTGTGCGTGCCGATGTCGATGACCGACTCGTCCCGCGTGTAGCCGACGGTGTCCGGCATGAGGGAGACCGCGCCCGCGGACAGCTCCACGCCCCAGTCCGAGAGGGTCTCGAAGGTGCGGTTGTCGAGCGCGACCACGGACTCCGGAGGGGAGACCACGGTCTGGGCGCCGTTGTTGTCCTCGACCTCGATCGTGCCGCTCGGGGCGGAGGCCTCCTCGGCGTCCTGCCGGCCGGACGCGCAGCCGACGAGGAGCAGGGCGGAGGCCAGGGTGATCGAGAAGGCGGTCAGGGGACGGCCGGGGGACTGCATGGAGGTTCTCCTTCGCTTATTTGAACAAAGGGGAGCCTAACCTAACTATCGGGTGGAATGTGCATGGGTGTGCCCCTATGAGGTGTTTTTCTCAACGGGGCGCCCGGTGGCAGGATGTCCGAAGGCCCTCTCACCCCATGTCTCAGGAGGGGGAGGAAGCCGCGCGTCCAGCGGTCCGGCAGAGGGGCCCTCTCCTCCCGGACGTGCCGTCCGGGCAGCGGCCTCCACGCCCTCCGTGCCCACCGCCCGGCGCAGCGGGACGGCGGTGTCGGCGTCGGTGACGCCGTGGCCGACCTGAGGCCGCAGCAGCCGGGGAAGGGGTCCGGCCGCAGCCTGTCGCCGTCGGCCGTGACCACCGGGGCCGGCGGGGGCCACAGCGGCGGCCGGGCTCAGGGGGTGACGATGGCGAAGTCGGGGTCCGCGTCGTCGAGGAGGCCGAACAGCGTGGTGAGGGCGTCGGTGTCGCCTTCGGTCGTGATCCCGTCCAGGCTCTGCGTGGCGACGAGCCGCAGGAGCTGGGCCTTGGTCAGGGTCAGCGTCAGGTCGGCGTCACTGCCGTCGTGGGCGGTGGTCTGGACGAGGACGCCGTTGGCGAGCTCCAGCCTGACCTCCTCCACGGGATCGGTGAAGTTCCAGTCGATGGTCAGGGTGGTGTCCCAGGCGCGGGGGCCGTCGACGCGGACGGCCACGGAGTCGAAGACCTGCGCGATGCTCAGGGCTCTCATGACGTCGGGGGAGGCGCTGTCGATGGGCGTGGGAGCCTTGTTCCCGCGCAGTTCCGCCGCCCCCTGGAGGTAGAAGTTCCGCCAGGTGCCGTTCTCCGCACCGTGCCCCAGGGCGTCGTAGACCTCGGCGAGCAGTGCGCGCGCACCGGTGTCGCCGGGGTCGGCGAACACGACGTAGTCGAGGACCTGCGCGGCCCACCGCAGCTCCCCCGCCTCGACGGCGGCCCTGGCCTTCGGCAGGACCTCCCGGGCGCCGCCCATGAACTCCACGTGCTTCTTCGCCGACTCCTCCGGCGGCAGTGCCCACAGGTGGGCGGGGTTGCCGTCGAACCACCCCATGTAGCGCTGGTAGACCGCCTTGACGTTGTGGGAGACCGAACCGTAGTAGCCGCGGGCGTGCCAGGCACCCTCCAGGGCGGGAGGCAGCTGGATCCTCTCGGCGATCTCGGCGCCGGTATGACCCTGGTTGAGCATGCGCAGCGTCTGGTCGTGCAGGTAGGCGTACAGGTCGCGCTGCCGGGACAGGAACAGTGTGAGCTCCTCCGTGCCCCAGGTCGGCCAGTGGTGCGACGCGAACAGCACGTCGGAGCCGCCGGAGAACAGCTCGACGGCCTCCGTGAGGTAGTTCGCCCACACGTGCGGGTCCCGGACGAGCGCGCCGCGCAGCGTCAGCACGTTGTGCAGGGTGTGGGTGGCGTTCTCGGCCATGCACAGGGCCCGCCGGTCGGGGAGGGAGAAGTTCATCTCCGCGGGCGCCTCGGTCCCCGGGGTCAGCTGGAAGACCATCCGGACGCCGTCGACCACCACCTCCTGCCCGGTCCTGGTGACGTACGTGTTCGGCTCGATCAGGGAGATCGTCCCCGTGGAGGTGGTGGGCCCGAGGCCCGCGCCGATCTGGCCGGCGGCCCCCTTGGGCAGCACGGCCCCGTACATGAAGACCGATCGCCGGTTCATGGCGGTGCCGGCGTAGACGTTCTCCGCGACCGCGTGCTCGAGGAAGCCGGAGGGCGCGATGACAGGGACCTTCGTACCGTCGGAGAGCACCCCCCGTACCCCGCCGAAGTGGTCGGCATGGGAGTGGCTGTAGATCACCGCGGTCACCGGGCGTTCGCCGCGGTGCTCCCGGTACAGGGACAGCGCGGCCGCCGCGCACTCGACGGACAGCAGGGGATCGACGACGATGACGCCCTGGTCGCCCTCGACGAAGGAGATGTTGGACAGGTCGAAGCCCCGTACCTGGAAGATGCCCTCGCAGACCCGGTAGAGGCCGTGCTTGGCGGCCAGCTGCGACTGGCGCCACAGGCTCGGGTTCGCCGTGTCGGGCGCCTCGCCGTGGAGGAAGGCATAGGCGTCCAGGTCCCAGACCACCCGTCCGGCCCCGTCCGTGATCTGCGGTTGTGACGCCGTTCCGAGGAAGCCCTTGTCGGCGTTGTCGAAATCGGTCCGGTCGTCGAAGGACGGCTGGGGCACAGAGGGTCTCCTTCGGGAGCTCGGGTCGGTGGCGCACCCACCCCATCCCCCGTCCGATGACGCCGAATCGTAGTCAAAGGATGGCTTTAGGTAATGATGGTGGGTTCGGATCGGCGCCGGACACCCGCCCGCACGGCGGCGCCGTGGCGCCGTTCGGGGCGGACCGTGCGGTCGGCTGCTACAGGGCGGACGGCTCCGCAGGAAGGGCGCCGTCCGCCCTGCGCGCTAGGCTTCCCCGCCCTCGATCAGCCGCACGGCCCGCCCCCAGTCCTCGGAGTGGGTCAGCCACCGGAACAGGGGAAGCCTGCGGCGTTTGCCGTCCGCGGCCTCGAAGACGATCCGGCCGCCGTCGACCAGGAGGCGCTCACCCGGGCGGGTGGGGCCGATCTCCAGGCGGCCGACCCAGCCGGTCCCGCTGAGCGCGAGGCGGCCGTCGGAGTAGCGCGCCAGTTCGAAGTGGTAGCGGCGCAGGTGCAGGGGGCCGGCGATCAGCAGCACGATCGCGATGACGATCGCCGGGGTGAACGCTCCGACGAAGAGCAGGAGCAGGTTGAGGACGAGCAGGACCGCGCCCAGGACGATGAACGTCCAGCCGACGACCGGTGAATTGCGGGCCTGGAGCGTCTGTGAGGTCGTGCGCTTCTTCCCGGGCACGAGGGGATCCCTCCGGGGGAGTGATGGTGCCTCACCTTCCTCCCGCCGCCCGGGTTTGTCCAGACGTGTGGCCGGGGTCGGCTCAGGACTCCCCGGTCGGGCACGGGACCTACGCGGCCGGTGTGCTCATCACCGCACCGGTGAGCGACGGCTGCGTGCGCTGTCGGGCCGTCCCGGCACTGCCGCCCCAGGCACCGGCCGTGGGCGCCCACCCCGCCGACGGTGCCGTGTTCAAGCCCGGCAACCGGGGGCGGACCCATCAAGGCCACGTCCTACGGCGATGCGTCCCCGGCGGGACGGTGGGGGCAACGCCGGGCGGATGCAGCCGCGCAGGCCTGGCCGGTGGCGTAGGTGCGCTGCCCGCGCCCTCGAGGGCGCGGGCAGCGGGGCGGCTCAGACGAGAGGAGCCCGGTCGGCGTCCAGGACGTTGACGCCCTCCGCCTCCAGGAGTTCCTCGAAGGCCGCCAGGGAGTCGCCCGTGACCAGGGCCGCCTCGCTCCGGTGGATCGGCAGCAGCCACAGGAACCGCGCGTTCCCCGCCTCCTCGGGCGCATGCTCCAGCGCCGGCCCGTAGGGGTAGGGCGGGCTCACCAGCAGGTGGTCCATGCGCGATCCCTCCGCCCACGGGCCGCCGACGTCGATCACCGAGCCGACGTCGAGCCGGTACTCCTCGAAGGAGTGCAGGTGGCCGACCACGGCCAGGGTCTCGGAGTGGGCCGGGTCCTCGTCCGGAGCCATGAGGAAGAACTCGGTGCCGCTCCCGGTCTCGTGGACGGACGAGCCCACCGTCACGTAGACCCAGCCCTCGCCCTCGTCCCTGGGCGCCACCCGGTACGTGGCGAAGCCCGGGACCCGGTCGAGAAGGGGCGCCTCCGCCCAGGTGGCGTCCTCCACTGCGTGCCCCTGCCAGAAGTCCCGGACGTGCCTCTCCAGCGCGCGGATCCGCGCGTCCTCCCCGGTCGCCAAGGAAACCGACCCTCCGTCTTCGTGCCTTCGGTCCCCGGAGCCGCTGAGACCCCGGATCGCCTGATACGTGGATGTTCCGAGCGGCCAGACTACGGCTTCCCGGCGCCGTCCGGTGCGGGGGAGTCCGTCCCGGACGCGTCCTGGCGCACGCGCTTTTCGGGGTGCCTCGGCAGTGCCGAGTAGACGGCCGTCGTGCTCAGCAGCAGCCCGGTGACGAAGTACATGATGTACACCGCCCACCCCGGGTGCGCCAGGAGTCCCAGGAGCACGGCCGCGAGGGCCAGCGGCACCACGGCCAGCAGCAGTGACCACCCCACCCGGCCGCCGCCGTGCGTGTCGGCCAGGCGGCCTCCCAACGCGCACAGGGGTATGACCAGACCCAGGAGCTGTACGGGCGCGTAGACGAGCTGGGCCGCCGTGGTCAGCATCATGGTCCCGTAGTGCAGGTGCGGAAAGGCCGTCATGAACGCCATCAGCAAGGCGAACAGGACCACCCAGTGGACCACGAGCGCGATCAGCCACCGCAGTGCCCACAGGGTCCTTCTCAGCCGCGGAGTCATCCGTACCGTGTTCCGCACCAGTGGTCTGCCTCTCTCGGTGGAGCGCGATGCCCCGAACGTCGCATCGGGGACCGCCAGGGGTCGGAAACGGCGCGGGCGTGCCGCGGGCCTCCTCTGCGGGAAACCCTAGACCGGGGTCTCACGCGGCCCGAACCGGGTCCGATGCGGAGACAAGCACCGGACCCCGGCCCAGTTCTCCGAACTGTTCGAGGCCTTCGGTCGAACCTCGTCGTGCCGGGCAGCGGTGTGAGCGTCGCCGAGGGCGTGCTGGCCCGACCGCACCCACCAGGTTCCTCCGGGGGAGGGCTCGGGGCCCGGGAGGCGACCGCGCCCCGGGCCCGCGCCGCCACGGCGTGTTTACACCGAAGGGCTGAAACGAGGCAAAAGCGAACGAGACATCACATCAGTGCATTCATCTGTTAACAAGTATGTCTTCTACCGCCGTTAACGTCTCGTTCCACTGCGTGCGTGGCTGCAAAGTGGCACCAGGAGGTAGAAGGGGGAGTCGTGTATGCCGTTGGACCACAACATGTCCGACTCCTCACGCAAAGCGATCGAGGTCCTCACCGGCATCCAGGTCCCCAAAGCAGGCATCGCCAACCTCGGCCGCGCCTCGGAGATCTACACCGCCCTGGACCAACGCCTGGCCGTGCTCGAGGACCTGTTCGACCTCAGCCGCAAACACGCCCGCCGCCACTTCGACGGACACACCGCCGACCGCTACGAACGCTCCCTGGACCAGTTCACCCGCGGCGAGAACAACTACGTCGGCTCGGCCCGCGACAACTCCACCGTCATGTCCGCCGAACTCTTCAAGGCCCGCGCCAACGTCGAGTACATGCACATGATGGTCATCGGCCAGTTCGTCCAGCTCCTGGCCGAGATCGCCTGGGCCATCGCCATGGCCAAGTTCACCTTCGGCGCCTCCCTGAAGTGGATCCCGGTCTTCAAGGCCATCCGCAGCCTGGCCATGCGCCGCATCCTGACCTGGCTGCTCATCACCGTGCCCGGCCACCAGATCATCAGCCAGATCTTCGCGAGCATGGACAGCATCATCCAGCGCATCCAGATCGGACGCGGCACCCGCCACCACCGCGACCACAACCTGACCGCGAGCGCCCACAAGGGCGCCGCCATCGAGGGCGTGCTCTCCGCGGTCTTCTCCGCCGGCATGGACGGGCTCTTCAGCAAACACCTGTCCGACCTGTTCACCAACGGCCTCAAACACCTCAACGACCTCCCCGACCCCCCACCCCTGACCAGGACCGGACCCGACGGGCCACCCCCGGCCGGCCCGCCCACCGGACCGCCCCTCCGCGAGACCCCCGACGGACCCCCGCCCGGACCACCTTCCGGTCCGCCCGACGGCCCCCCTGCCGGGCCGGTCAAGGACGACCCGCCACCGCTCAACCGCGACACCGACACCCCGCCCCCACCCGGCGGCGGCGGCGGTCCCGACGGGCCCCCCGCCAGGCCCAAGGACGACCCGCCCGCCACCGACCCGGACCGGGGGCCGGACTCCCCCGCGCCCAAGGACACCCCGGGCACCACACCCGTGCCCAGGGACACCCCGCCGGCTCCCCCGTCGTTGAACAAGGACCTGGCCGAGGTGTTCGGCCGCCACAACGACGAGTTCCTCACCCCCTACAACCCCGCCAGCCCCACCGGCGCCGGCGCCTTCGACAACGCGGCCAAGGCCGCCGCCGCGCATCAGGACTTCGCCGACCTCTTCGCCCGCAACTTCGGCGACCACCTGGGCGAGGCGGCAGCGCGCGATCTGGGACGCGACTACGCCGCCACCCTGGCCCGCCACTGGAACGACCCCGACCTGGGCCGGCACCTGCGCGACACGATCGGGGACCGCCTGCCCCCGCACATGCGCGACCACCTCTCAGAGGTGCCCGTCAACCTGCAAAAACCCCTGGGCGAGTACTTCTCCACCACCGGCGCCTACACCCAGCAGGTCGGCGGCAGCATCGGCACCGGAGCCCTGGAGGGCTACCTCGGCGAGGGCCTGGGAAGTCTGGCCGACGGACGCGGCTGGGAGGCCTCGGGCTACTCCGCCACCGCCGGCGCCACCCAGGCCGGCATCCAGCAAGGCGCCACCGACGGCATCCTGCACGGCCTGGACCTGTTCAGCGACAAAGACAAACCCGACCTGTCCACGCCCGAACCGCAGCAGACCCAGAGCGCATCCCCGGCCGGGACGGGGCCGGAAGCTCCGGGCAACGGGAGCGCCCGGCCCCCCGCCGCGAGCGGGCCCGAACGCTGGTCCGACGGGCAGGGCGGCGATCCCGGCGGGCAGGACCGCGGAGCCGGACACGGGGAGGGCCCCGGCCGTGGGCAGGACGGGCGGCCCGACCGCGACGGACCCCCGGCCACCGCCTCGCAGGACAGCGGCGACCGCGACGACCTCTCCGACATCGACGACGTCCCCGACCTGGTCAGCGACACCGACTCCGACTTCGGTGACACCGGCTCCGACTTCGACCTCGGCGGCTCCGAGTTCGGCGACCCCGACGACCGCGACCGCGACCAGGCCAACGACGACACCGTCCGCGTCCACCAGGACGACGACGTCCGCACCCCCTACCCCGACCCCCTCAAGACCCCCGAGGACACCAAGGACCCCTACGCCACCACCGAGGCCAAACACCCCGGCCTGGGCAACGACCTCTTCCACCCCGGCATGAACGACGGCCCCCTCACCGTCAACTTCCTCAACGCCATCGTCCCCGACAACCCCATGGCGACCCCACCCCCCGCAGCCGAACAGACCACACCCGACACCGGCAACACGAACCAGGCCGACCGCTCCACCCCCGCCCCCGAGCAGCACACCGCCCCTCCCCTCGTGGCCGCGCCGATCGGCCAAGCAGCTCCACCGCCCGCAACCGCACCGCAGAACACGGCCACCGACAACAACCAGCGCTCCACGCCCACCGAACGCGACAGCGGTGGGCGCTCCCCCCAGCGCACCAACGACACCCGCACCCCCGACTCCTCCACCGACCAGTCACCCCGTGACGGCGACACCTCCCGGGTCACCACCGAGAGCACCCCACCCGCCCCGGAGACCGAGACCACCGGCCACCCCGTCGACCAGCACGACCAGAACGCGACCGACGAACAGCGGACGACCTCCACAGACGAGCGCGCCCCGGAGCAGCGGACCTCGTCGACCGAATCCCCGACGCTCGCCACCGAGAGCGGACCGCCCCAGGACACGGAGGCCACCGGGCACAACCCCTCCGAACGCGACGGCGAACAGCCCGACCAGCGTGACGAGGACACCCCCCGAGACAACGACCGCTCCCGGAACGACGAGAGGGACCGATCCGGCGACGGAAACGAGCGGTCGGGCGAACAGAGCAGCGACCGCTCCGCAGACGGCGAGGAGAGCCGCGAGGACGCCCCCGCCGGAGAAGGCCAGACGCCCGGAGCGACCCTGTCCCGAAACACGGACGGTGTCCCGCAGGACCAGGAGACACCGCGGCCCCGTCCGCAACCGCTCCCCGACGCTCAGGCCGGTCCGGGACGCAACGGCCCGCCCTCCCCCGCCACCGTGGAACCCCCCGCCACGGCCGACAACCGGGAGACCGCAGCCCCGCCGACGGAGAACAGCGGGGCACCGGTACCGGGCGCCGGGCACGCCCCGCCCGCCACCGAGGCCACCACACCCGACACGACCGAGGGCACGCCGACCCCCACCCAGAACACGGACACGGACGCGCCTGCGGCGCCGCCCGCCGCCGGACCCGAGCGCGCCGCGGACAGCGGCTCCCCCACCCCCGGAGCCACGCGCACCGACCCCACCGCTCCCGGGATCGACCCGGGGGCCGACGCCCGCGCCGCGTCGGTCCTGGAGCGCCTGCCCGAACTCACCCGGGCCCTCGCGGACAAGGACATCCCCCGGGCGCGGGCGCTGGGGGCCGAGTTCTG
>NZ_JBEXSY010000020.1:0-123721 GCF_040613895.1 Nocardiopsis sp. NPDC006198
GGTCGAGAAGGGGTGCGACCAGGTCGTCTGGCTCGACTCCCGCGAACACCGCTGGGTCGAGGAGATGGGCGGCATGAACCTGTGGTTCGTGTTCGGCTCGGGTGAGAACGCGCGCCTGCGCACGCCGCCGCTGACCGGCACCCTCCTGCCCGGCATCACCCGTGAGTCCCTGCTGACCCTGGCCCCCGACCTCGGCATCCCGGCGGAGGAGGCCCCCATCTCCACCGACGAGTGGCGCGAGGCGGCCGAGTCGGGGGAACTCACCGAGGTGTTCGCCTGCGGCACCGCGGCCGTGATCACGCCCGTCGGGTTCGTCAAGAGCGACGAGGGCGCGTTCACGGTCGGCGACGGCACGCCCGGACCGGTCACCATGCGCCTCCGCGAGGAGCTGGTGGGCCTCCAGACGGGGCTGCGCGCCGACAAGCACGGCTGGATCACCAAGTTCTCGGGCCGTGACGTCTAGGGCGTGACTGCGCGCGGGCCGTCCTGGAGGGGCGGCCCGCGCGGGCCGCCGCCTCCCCGGGAGCGCGTACGCCCCGGCGTGTCCCGGCGCCGCGGTCCGAGGGGGTGAAACGTCCGTTCCGAGAAACTCCCGTCTCGAACAATGGGACAATCGGCCGCTGAACACGGAGGACCCGGCCGCCTTGTGGCACACTGACCTCATGCCGTCTCAGGTTCTCATTATCGTGAGGCGCGCTGGCTGACCGACGTACCTCGCCAGCGCGCCGACCTCTCGTGTCCACGGGGGGTCTTTTTTGTTGGCGGGGGCCGGTCGGCCACACCACAGCATCCACCTTCGGGAGTTCCGCCCATGAGGGACGACAGTTTCCACGTCTTCGACACCACGCTGCGCGACGGAGCCCAGCGCGAGGGGATCAACCTGCGGGTCTCCGACAAGCTGGCCATCGCGCAGTTGCTGGACGACTTCGGGGTGGCGTTCATCGAGGGAGGGTGGCCGGGGGCGAACCCCAAGGACACCGAGTTCTTCCAGCGGGCTTCACGAGAGCTCACGCTGAGGCACGCGCAGCTCACCGCGTTCGGCGCGACCCGCCGGGCCGGTGTGCGGGCCGCCGACGACCCCCAGGTGGCCGCCCTGCGCGACAGCGGCGCGCCGGTCGTCACCCTTGTCGCCAAGAGTGACGACCGGCACGTCGAGCGCGCCCTGCGCACCACCCTCGACGAGAACCTCGCCATGATCGCCGACACGGTGTCCCACCTGCGCGAACACGGCCAGCGCGTGTTCGTGGACTGCGAGCACTTCTTCGACGGCTACCACCACAACCCCGACCACGCCCTCGACGTGGTCCGCACCGCAGCCGGGGCGGGGGCCGACGTCGTCGTCCTCTGCGACACCAACGGCGGCATGCTCCCCGGCGACATCACCCGCGTCGTCACCGAGGTCCGCGAGGCCACCGGCGCCCGCCTGGGCATCCACGCCCAGGACGACACCGGCTGCGCCGTCGCCAACACCCTCGCCGCCGTGGACGCCGGTGCCACCCACGTGCAGTGCACCGCCAACGGCTACGGGGAACGGGTCGGCAACGCCAACCTGTTCTCGGTGGTCGGCGCCCTCACCCTCAAGCGCGGCCTCGACGTGCTCCCCGACGGCTGCCTGCCGGAGATGACGCGCGTCGCGACCGCCGTCGCGGAGATCGTCAACCTCACCCCCGACACCCACCAGCCCTACGTGGGGGTGTCGGCGTTCGCCCACAAGGCGGGGCTGCACGCCTCGGCGATCAAGGTCGACCCCGACCTGTACCAGCACACCGACCCCGCCCTGGTCGGCAACACCATGCGGATGCTCGTCTCCGACATGGCCGGACGGGCCTCCATCGAGCTCAAGGCCCAGGAGCTGGGGCTGGACCTCTCCGGCGACCGGGCGCTGGCCGGCCGGGTCGTGGAGCGGGTCAAGGCCCTGGAGCTCTCCGGGTACAGCTTCGAGGCGGCCGACGCCTCCCTGGAGCTGCTGCTGCGCGAGGAGCTCGGTTCCCCGGTCCGCTACTTCGACACCGAGTCGTGGCGGGTCATCACCGAGCGCAGGCCGGCCACGGGCGCCGACTCCCTGTCCAACGGCTACGAGAGCCTCACCGAGGCCACGGTGAAGCTGCTCGTCAAGGGCGAGCGCGTGATCGCCACCGCCGAGGGCAACGGTCCGGTCAACGCCCTCGACCGGGCGCTGCGCAGCTCCATGGAGGGCGCCTACACCGCCCTGGCCGGACTGGAGCTGACGGACTACAAGGTCCGCATCCTGGAGGGCACCTCGGGTACCAACGCCGTCACCCGCATCCTCGTGTCCTTCAGCGACGGGGCGGGGGAGTGGACCACGGTGGGCGTCGGCCCCAACGTCGTCGACGCGTCCTGGGCGGCGCTCGAACAGGCCGTCACCTACGGACTCCTCCGGCAGGGCTATCCGCAGGTCTGACGGGACGGCCCGCGGCGGGCGCGCGGCGGCGGGTCAGTCGTCGGGGTCCTCGTCGGCCCCGTCGGCGGGCCCGTTGTCCGGGTGGACCCAGCCGTTGGCCTCGCACCCCTGGAGGCCGAGGGTCTGCTGCTGCATCACGGGGGCGGGCTCGCCCTCGCCGGGGCAGTTGACGTGGCCGTGGCCCAGGGTGTGCCCCACCTCGTGGTTGATCAGGTAGACCCGGTAGGTCTCCAGGTCGTCGTCGAAGTGGGGGACGCTCCCCACCCAGCGGTTCTGGTTGATGATCGCCCGGTTGCCGTTGGCGCAGGAGACGTACCCGTTGGTGTTGAGCGGGGCGCACATGCGGTCGACGGTGTCCGGCGCGGCCAGCAGGACCCGGATGTCGGCGTCGTCGCCGTCCACCCGCTGGAGCGAGCGCTCCCCGTCGTCCCCCCAGCTGCGGGGGTCGCCCAGGATCTCCTCGACGGCGGCCACGAAGTCCTCGGCCTTGCCGGGGAGCCCGTCCTCGACCTCCACGGCGAAGGTCGTCAGGGGGCCGTCCCCCATGACGTCGCTCTCGCCCTCCATCACGGTCATCTCGCCGTCGGCGCTGTCGACCTCCTCCTCCACGGAGCGGAGGAGGACGGGCTCCTCCTCTTCCGCCTCCTCCGGGGAGGGGGAGGTCTCCTGACCCTGCCCGGAGGCGCTGTCCACCTGCCCGGACTCCTCCGCCGAGGCCCTGGGGTCGCCGGAGTCGTCGGGAACGCCGTCGCCCACAGGGGCGGTGGCGGAGGTCTCCGAGGGGGAGTCGAGGTCGGACGGCGGCGCGGGCACGCTGATCATGAGCACGGCCGAGGCACCGGAGACCAGGCACAGGCCCAGTGCCAGCCCCATCGGGTACCGGCGTCGGCGGTGCCTGGCACGGGACCGGCCCGTGGGCGAAGCGGACGTGGGCACGACGAGCAACCTCTCGACAGTGGATATCGGACCCAGCATGCCAGAGTTCACCCGGAGTTCGGGCCAGGCGGGCATCCGGGGAACCCCGGTGTCCCGGAGCTCGGCCGTTGTGCGCCCGGAGGCCTGCGGACCGTCGCACCCCGGGTTCCGGTCCTGGCCCGCCGGGGTTCCGGACCGAGTCCCGCCCGCACCCCGGCCCCGGCGCGCGGATACGCTTCAACCGCAAGAGAGACAACGGGGCTGCTGGGAGGCACCAGGTGCGCATCGCACGGTTCGCGGTCGGGGACGAGGTCGGTTTCGGGCTGATCGACACCGATTCCGACAGTGGGGAGGAGTTCGTCGCGAGGCTGAGCGGACACCCTCTCCTCGGCGACATCAAACTGACAGGTGAGAGGGCCAGGCTCTCCGACGTCCGGCTGCTCTCACCGGTCCTGCCCACCAAGGTGGTCTGCATCGGCAAGAACTACGCCGACCACGTCGCGGAGATGAAGGACGTCACGGGCGAGTCCACCGACGAGCCCGTCGTGTTCCTCAAGCCGTCCACCTCCGTGGCCGGTCCCAACGACCCGATCTTCCACCCCTCGGTCTCGGAGCGGGTCGACTTCGAGGGCGAGCTGGCCATCGTCATCTCGCGGCCCTGCCGGGAGGTGCCGCGCGAGCGCGCCAAGGACGTGATCTTCGGGTACACCGTCGCCAACGACGTCACCGCACGCGACCTCCAGAAGAAGGACAAGCAGTGGACGCGGGCCAAGGGCTTCGACTCCTTCTGCCCGATCGGGCCCTGGATCACCACCGGGCTGAGCATCGAGGAGGCCCAGGACCTGGCGCTCACCACCACCGTGGACGGGGAGGTCCGCCAGTCCGGGCGGACCTCGCAGTTCATCCACGACATCCCGGACATCATCGCCTATGTCACTTCCTTCATGACGCTCCTCCCCGGTGACGTGGTCCTCACCGGCACCCCGGCCGGGGTGGGGCCGGTGCGGATCGGCCAGGAGGTCTCGGTGACGGTGGAGGGGCTGGGCACCATCAGCAACCGGGTGGTGGCCCGCGACTGACCGGGCTCCGCGGCCGGGAGCCCGCGGAACACCGTCCCACCACGGGGCCGGCGGCGCGCCTCGCCGCCGGCCCACGGACCAGCGGAAGGCCCACACGTGACGACCCCCCGACACCGCCGCCCCCGCCCCCTCGTCCTCGCGGGCGCGCTCGCGGCCGTGCTCCTGGTCGCGGGGACCTTCTACTGGACCGCCGTGCGCGACGACGGCGGCGAGACCGTACGGGAAGCGGAGGTACCAGTGGACCACCCGCGCCGCATCATGCTGGCGGGCGACTCGATGACCCAGGGCGCCAACGGCGACCGGACCTGGCGCTACCACCTGTGGAACCACCTCGCCCCGCAGGTGGAGGGGCTCGACTTCGTCGGCCCCTACACCGATCCCGCCACCCGGGAGATGATCCTGCCCGTCCCCACGACCGGGGACGAGGCCGTGGAGAGCCCCGCGCAGGACCCGGCCGAGGGCTACGAGGAGGGCGGCGGGGACGGCGCCCCGGCGGACCGCCCGGGACAGGAGCCCTCCGGCCCCTCCCCCGGGGAGCCGCAGGGGCTGGAGGGGGTCGTCTGGCCCGGAGCCGACGGCGACCCGGACACCGTCGAGTACCGCGACCCCGACTTCGACCAGAACCACAACGCCCTGTGGGGGCGCACCCTGCGCGACGCCGCGGCCTCCATCGGGGAGGAGGTCCGGGTCCACCGGCCCGACGTCCTGTGCGTCATGCTCGGCGTGAACGACCTGCTGTGGCCCGTCACCATGGAGGAGATGGAGCACCGGCTGCGCGGCTACGTGGAGTCGGCCCGCGCGGGCAACCCGCACCTGCGCATCGTGATCGCCGAGGCCCTCCCCATCGCCCTGGCCGAGTCCGACGAGGGGTTCGCGCTGCGGGTCTACGCCTACAACGAGCTCGTCCGCGAGGTCGCCGCCGACCTGTCCACGGACACCTCGCCCGTGATCAGCCTCGACGTCGCGGGCAGGGAGTCCTGGGACGCGGCCGCCGACACCTACGACGGCACCCACCCCAACGCCGGCGGTGAGACCAAGATCGCCGCGGCGTTCGCGGACGCCCTGGCCCAGGGGTACGGGATCGGTTTCGGCTTCCCGAGGCCCCTGGCGGTCAGGCCCGCGCAGGAGTGAGGCCGCCCGGCCGCCGGCGGACCTCCCCCGGGCCCCCGCGCACCACGGATACCCTGGGCTGCGTGACTGAGACTTCGCTTCGTACCCGCTTCGCCCCGTCCCCCACGGGCATGTTCCACGTCGGCGGCGCCCGATCCGCACTGTTCAACTGGGCGCTGGCCCAGCAGAGCTCCGAGGGGCGCATGGTGCTGCGCATCGAGGACACCGACGCCGCCCGCAACCGTCCCGAGTGGACCGAGGGCATCGTCCGTGCGCTGGCCTGGCTCGGCATCGGCGAGGACGACCCGCACTTCGAGGGCCCCTACTTCCAGTCGGCCTACGCCGACAAGCACCGCGAGACCGCGCAGGAGCTGTACAAGAACGGCCGCGCCTACTACTGCGACTGCACCCGAGAGCAGGTGCAGGAGCGGCGCGACAACCCCAACCTGGGGTACGACGGCCACTGCCGTGAGCGCGGCCTGGAGCCGGGCCCCGGCCGCGCGCTGCGCTTCCGCGTGCCCGACGGCGGGCCCACCGTGGTGGAGGACCGGATCCGCGGCCGGGTGGAGTTCGAGCACTCCGCCATCGAGGACTTCGTGATCGCGCGTGCCGACGGCTCGCCGCTGTTCGTCCTGGCCAACGTCGTGGACGACGTGGAGATGGGCATCAACCAGGTCGTCCGCGGCGAGGAGCACCTGTCCAACACCCCCAAGCAGCAGCTGCTGTGGGAGGCGCTGGGCCTGACCCCGCCGGTGTGGGCGCACCTGCCCGTCATCGTCAACGAGCAGCGCAAGAAGCTGTCCAAGCGCCGTGACAAGGTGGCCCTGGAGTCCTACCAGGAGGAGGGCTACCTCGCCGAGGCGATGGTCAACTACCTCATGCTGCTGGGGTGGGCCCCCGGCGACGACCGCGAGATCATGCCGTGGTCGGAGATGGTGCCCCTGTTCCGCATCGAGGACGTCAACAGCTCCAGCGCCTTCTTCGACGAGAAGAAGCTCCGCGCGTTCAACGGCGAGTACATCCGCGCGCTGAGCGCCGAGGAGTTCGCGGAGCGCTGCCGGCCGTGGCTGACCGGCGACGCCGCGCCGTGGGACCCGGCCGACTACGACCCCGAGGTCTTCGCCGCCGTCGCACCGCTCGCGCAGAGCCGTGTGGCGGTGCTCAGCGAGATCGTGCCCAACGTGGACTTCCTGTTCCTCCCCGAGCCCGTCGAGGACGAGAAGAGCTGGGCCAAGGCCATGAAGCCGGGCGTCGGCGCGGAGATGCTGGAGGCCGCCCTGTCCCGCTTCGCCGACCCGGGGCTGCCGTGGACCGCCGAGGACCTCAAGACCGCCACCGAGGAGACCGGCGCGACGCTCGGCCTGAAGCTGGGCAAGGCGCAGGCCCCGGTGCGCGTCGCGGTCACCGGGCGGACGGTCGGACTGCCGCTGTTCGAGTCGCTGGAGCTGCTCGGCCGCGAGCGCGTGCGGGCGCGGCTGGAGGCCGCGCTGGCCAAGCTGCGCGCCCAGGAGGCCTCCGCGTCCGAGTAGGCGCGGACCCCGGTCCGGGGTGGTCGGAGCCACAGGCCGGCCGCCCCGCATTCGGTTCGCGACCACTCCGAATGTCCGCTAGAGTTATCCACGTCGCCGAGGGGGACAGGGAAGCGGAAGCTACCGGGTCCTCCCAGAGCACTGGGGTATGGTGTAATCGGCAGCACGACTGATTCTGGTTCAGTTAGTCTAGGTTCGAGTCCTGGTACCCCAGCGCAGACTTGCGGTCTCCGTGAGTCTCACGGATCTCTGATCCGGTGCGCCCCCGTCGTCTAGTGGCCTAGGACGCCGCCCTCTCAAGGCGGTAACGGCGGTTCGAATCCGCTCGGGGGTACCAACAGGGAGAGACTCCCACGGTGTGGGAGTTTTTTTCTGGGTCGGTGCATGTCACCGATGTCCGGTTGGTGTGGGTATCGTGGTTTCGCGGTCCTGCTCCGACCCGTCCGGCCCCCGTCGTCTAGTGGCCTAGGACGCCGCCCTCTCAAGGCGGTAACGGCGGTTCGAATCCGCTCGGGGGTACCAGTCAGGCTCCATCCGCAAGGATGGGGCCTTTCGTGCGTCCGGGGCCGCCCCCCTCGCCGTGGCCTCAGGGCCCGCCGCCCGTGCAGGACGCCGGTCGGATCCGTGGGGCACCACCGTTGTCGCGGCCTCCCGGAGCCGTCCGTCCCCGGCGCCGCGGACCTCCTGCCGAGGTCTGCCCCGAAACCGCCGCCCGCCCGCGCTCCGGTCGTGCGGGGACCGGGGCCGGGGGCGCGGAAACCGTTCGCCGCCGCCGCGCGTGGCCCGGGTGTGCCCGCGCGGGCGGGCCGCCCCTGGAATACTGGGGCGGCGCAGTCTCCCCGACCGCCCAACCCCCTGTCGGAGCGTATGAAGAGCGACCTCTCCCCCCGGACGGCCGACCGGGCCGCACGCCCCTCCCCGCGGGGAGGCGGTGCGCCGTGACCGGCCGTGAGCTCGGTCCCGGGCGCCACCAGGACAAGGAGGTCCGGGAGGTCCTCAAGGAGCTGGGGGAGCGGGGGTGGGTGCTCAGGCGCGAGGGCCACTGGGGCCGCCTGTACTGCGACTGCGGCTGCACCCGCATCCAGGTTCCCGGGACGCCGAGGGACTCCGGCCGGGCCGCACGCCGGATCAGGCAGGAGGCCCGGCGCTGCCCCATGCCCCCGGACGACCCCCGGCGCGGTGCGAGCGGCCCCCGCGGGTGATCCCGGCGCGGGAGCCGGCGGGGCGGCCGGCCCCGCGGCGGAGCGGACGGCGCGTCCCGGGGTCCGGCCGCGGACGGCGGGTGCGGGCCGCGGCGGCGGCCCCGTCCCGGGCATGGTGCGATCACGCCGCGGCAGGTACCCTGTTGTTGACGTTTGTCAACGCCGACGCGGGGCCGGCGCGCCCCGGTCCCCGGTGCGCGGGGCGGTGCGACGGAGGAGGGCGGGGCCGATGGCCGAGTACGAGTTCGTCTTCGTCGTCGACGGGATCACCCTGGACGACCACGACTCGGTCCACACCCTCACCGAGGACCTCGACGCGGTGGTCTCCTCCTCCCACGGGGTGACCCGGCTGACCGTGGCCGGGGCCGGGCCCGACGCCGTCACCGCGGCCAGGGCGCTCATGGAGCGCGTCCACGCCACGGCGCCCCGGGTGCGGCTGGTCCGTCTGGACCGGGAGCTCGTCGGTGTCTCCGACATCGCGGAACTCACCGGCCGGACCAGGCAGAACGTCACCCAGTGGACCCGCGGCCAGCGCCGGGACGGCGTCCCGTTCCCCGCGCCGGAGGCGACCGTCGGCCGCTCCTCCGTGTGGCTGTGGTCCGAGGTCAACGCGTGGCTCGGCGGGATCGGCCTGGACGACGGCGAACTGCGCCCCACCCGCGCGGAGGCCACCGAGATCGACTGGCTCCTCCAGACCACGCGCAAGGTCGAGCTGGCCCTCGTGCGCCACGTCGACAGCCCCGACGTGCGGCGCGTGTCCAAGCTGCTCGCCGCGCACGCCCGCACGACCCGCGAGTTCATCCACTACCTGGTCAAGAACCCCCGGGTGCGCGATCCCCGGGGGCGCTACACCATCCTGGTCTGCTCGCCCGGCGACGAGGCCGTGGACGTCTTCCGCCGGCTGGAGTCGTTCGACCACCCCGTCGTGCTCGCCACGGTCACCAACCGCATCCACGCCCTGGTCATGGTCGACGGCGAGGGCGGCGCGGCGAAGCCGACCGAGCTGGTGCGCGGGATGACCGTGCGCGACTGGCTGGGGATGATCGCCCTGTCCCCGGAGAGCGAGTTCACCGTGGCGGCCGAGGGGGCGTCCACGAAGACGGCCACGATCTCGGCCCGTTCGCCCATGGACCTCGTGGGCGCCTGACGGTCGGGGCGGGACCGGCCCGGGCGCGGACCGACGTGCCCGGTCTTCGGGCCGGTGCCGTGCCGGGGCCGCAGGCGGCCCCCGGGGACCGCGGAGCGCCCGTGCGCACCGCCCCGGACGCGGAACCGCGCCGCCCGGAGCACCGGGGGCGCGGTCGCCTGTTCGAGGTGGGTCGGTTCCGGCGGAGGGGCGGGCCCCGTCCTCCGGTCGACCCGGGGGAAGGGCCTGCGGACGGTGGGGCGCGTCAGTGGGCGACCTCGGTGTGCAGCGACTCGCTGATCTTCTCGGCGGCCGACAGCACGGCCTGGGAGTGGATGCGGCCGGGGGAGCGGGTCAGGCGCTCTATCGGGCCGGACACCGAGACGGCGGCGATCACGCGCCCGCCGGGGCCGGACACCGGGGCGGACACCGACGCCACGCCCTGCTCCCGCTCGGCGACGCTCTGGGCCCAGCGGCGGCGGCGCACCTGGGCGAGGCTGGCGGCGGTGAAGCGGGCGCCCACCAGCGACCGCCGTATGCGGTCGGAGTCCTCCCAGGCGAGGAGGACCTGGGCGGCCGAACCGGCGTTCATGGGGAGCTCGCTGCCCACGGGGACCGTGTCCCGCAGGCCGCTGCTCCGCTCGGAGGCCGCCACGCACACCCGCAGGTCGCCCTGGCGGCGGTAGAGCTGGGCGCTCTCGCCGGTCAGGTCGCGCAGCTGCACGAGGACGGGGGCCGCGACGGCCAGCAGGCGGTCCTCCCCGGTCGCTATGGAGAGTTCGCCGAGGCGGGGGCCGAGCACGAACCGGCCCTGGCTGTCCCGGGAGACCATGCGGTGCCGTTCGAGGGCGACGGCCAGCCTGTGCGCGGTCGGCCGTGCCAGTCCGGTGATCTGGACCAACTGGGCGAGGGAGGCCGGACCGGACTCCAGGGCGTCGAGGACGGACATGGTCTTGTCCAGGACACCGACGCCGCTGGATGAGCTAGAGTTGTCCATGGCTTGATATTGCCGTCTCGAAATATGGAATGCAAGTCGGCCCGCAGTCCGCGCAGGGCACACCGAGACGAGCCCGACACGTCTGACACGAGAGAGGCGACCGCCCATGGCACGCACGATGGCCGAGAAGGTCTGGGAGGAGCACGTCGTCCGACGTGCCGACGGCGAGCCGGACCTGCTCTACATCGACCTCCACCTGGTCCACGAGGTGACCAGCCCCCAGGCCTTCGAGGGGCTGCGTCTGGCCGGCCGCAAGGTCCGGCGCCCGGACCTGACCATCGCCACCGAGGACCACAACGTCCCCACGCAGGACCTCCTCGCCCCGATCGCCGACCCCGTCTCCCGCAAGCAGGTCGAGACGCTGCGCAAGAACTGCTCCGACTTCGGCGTGCGCCTGCACCCGATGGGCGACATCGAGCAGGGCGTCGTGCACGTGGTCGGCCCCCAGCTGGGCCTCACCCAGCCCGGGATGACCATCGTCTGCGGCGACAGCCACACCAGCACCCACGGCGCGTTCGGGGCCCTGGCCTTCGGCATCGGCACCAGCCAGGTCGAGCACGTGCTGGCCACCCAGACCCTGCCCATGGCGCCCTTCCGGACCATGGCGGTCACGGTCGACGGAACGCTGCGGCCGGGGGTGTCCGCCAAGGACATCATCCTCGCCGTCATCGCCAAGATCGGCACCGGCGGCGGCCAGGGCTACGTCATCGAGTACCGGGGCGAGGCCATCGAGGCCCTGTCCATGGAAGCCCGCATGACCGTGTGCAACATGTCCATCGAGGCGGGCGCCCGCGCCGGGATGATCGCCCCTGACCAGACCACGTTCGACTACATCGAGGGCCGCGCGCACGCCCCCCGGGGCGAGGACTTCGAGGCCGCCGTCGAGCACTGGAAGAGCCTGCGCACCGACGAGGGCGCCGTCTTCGACGCCGAGGTCGTCCTGGACGCCGACGAGCTCAGCCCGTTCGTCACCTGGGGCACCAACCCCGGCCAGGGCGTGCCCCTGCACGCCGAGGTCCCCGACCCCGCCTCCTACGAGGACCCCTCGGCCCGCGCCGCCGCGGAGAAGGCCCTGGCCTACATGGACCTCGCGCCGGGGACGCCGATGCGGGAGGTCCGGGTGGACACCGTCTTCCTGGGCTCGTGCACCAACGGCCGCATCGAGGACCTTCGCACCGCCGCCGAGATCATCCGGGGCCGCAGGGTCGCCGAGGGGGTGCGCATGCTCGTGGTCCCCGGGTCCATGCGGGTCAAGGAGCAGGCCAACGCGGAGGGGCTGGGCGAGGTCTTCGAGGCCGCCGGCGCCGAGTGGCGCGAGGCGGGCTGCTCGATGTGCCTGGGCATGAACCCCGACCAGCTCAAGCCGGGCGAGCGCAGCGCCTCGACCTCGAACCGCAACTTCGAGGGCCGCCAGGGCCGCGGCGGGCGCACCCACCTGGTGTCGCCGCAGGTCGCCGCGGCGACCGCCGTGCGCGGCACCCTGTCCTCGCCCGCCGACCTGGCCGCCCTGTAGCCCCTGACCCGTTAGGAGAGACCTCCCCATGGAGAAGTTCGACGTCCACACCGGTCGGGCCGTGCCGCTGCGCTCCAGCAACGTCGACACCGACCAGATCATCCCGGCCGTCTACCTCAAGCGGGTCGCCCGGACCGGCTTCGAGGACGGCCTGTTCGCCGAGTGGCGCAAGTCCGACCCGGACTTCGTCCTCAACCGCCCCGAGTACGAGGGCGCGTCCGTGCTGGTGGCCGGCCCGGACTTCGGCACCGGCTCCTCCCGCGAGCACGCCGTCTGGGCGCTCCAGGACTACGGCTTCAAGACCGTGCTGTCCTCGCGCTTCGCGGACATCTTCCGCGGCAACTCGCTCAAGGGCGGGCTGCTGACCGTCCTGCTGCCCCAGGAGGTCATCGAGCGCATCTGGAAGGCCGTCGAGGCCGACCCGGCGACCGAGGTGACCGTCGACCTCGTCGAGCGCGAGGTGCGCTCCCCGGGCGCCGGGGTGCAGGAGCCGTTCGAGCTCGACGACTACACCCGCTGGCGGCTGATGGAGGGGCTGGACGACATCGCCCTGACGCTGCGCCACACCGACGAGGTCGGGGCCTTCGAGGCGACCCGGAAGCCGTGGCTCCCCGTGACCCTGTAGGGGCCGGATCGTGTTCTGGGCCGGGGATCGAGGCGTCGTGTGACGCAGCACACCCCCGGCCCAGAAATATTTTACCTTTACTTGGTGTGAGCGTTCGCTTACGTTCCCGCTGTCCTTAAGCTCGGCGTGTCTGCTGCCCGGAATCCGGTTATACGTAGGCATTTGAGAGCTACAGAAGGGGTCAAAAGGGACCGCAGTCCCGGGCTCCACCGGTCCAGACCGCACCCTCCGTGAGGCTCCCCCGCAGGTGGGGAAGGCGCCGACACGCCTTGCCCGTAGGCGTTTGTATTTGTGTAAGGGCCTCTGCTTCCCCTAATTTCGTGCGAGCAAGGGGGAACCGGAGGAACCTTATGAACAAGCGTGACCTGATCGACGCGATCTCCGATCGTCTCGGAGACAAGAAGACCGCGACCGAAGCGGTCAACGCTGTGCTTGAGACCATTCAGGCAACCGTGGCGTCGGGCGACAAGGTCGCCATCACGGGCTTCGGCGTTTTCGAGAAGTCCGAGCGCGCGGCTCGCACCGCGCGCAACCCGGCCACCGGGGCCACCATCAACGTCCCCGCGAGCTTCGTTCCGAAGTTCCGCGCCGGCGCTGACTTCAAGGCCCTCGTCAACGGGGACAAGAAGAAGTAGCCCACCGCCACACGGCGACGGGCCGAGTCCGCCCGGGTTCCCTTCGGGGAGCCCGGGCGGATCTCTGTTCCGGGTGCGTCTGTTCCGGGTGCGGCGAAGGCGTCCCGTGCTCCCGACGGCGGGAGGCACGCCCGGAGGGCGGTCACACGCGCCACAGGGCGTTCTGTGCGTCTCAGAGGTCCCACGAGCGCGGGACGGGTCCTCCCGGAGCCCCCAGGGGCGTCAGGGCGCGCCCTGCGACCGCAGGCAGCTGCCCGCGACCGTCTCCCACAGCTCACGGGTCCGCGGACCCACCCCCAGGCCCACCGCGTCGCACAGGTCCTCCGGGGTGTCCACGTCCCGCCGGACCGACGCCACGTCGGGGAGCGCGATCTCGTGCGCGCCCCCGTCCCGGTGCCGCGCACGCGAGGCCCCCTCGAACGCGGGGGTGAAGGGGTGCCCGGGCGCCGCCGCGAGCAGGGTCGTCCCCACACCCGGGGCGTCCGGCAGGAACGAGCGCCCGTGGCGGGCCGCCGCGGCGAGGACCCGGCCCAGCTCGTCCGGGCGCAGCGCGGGCAGGTCGGCCGACAGGGCGCACACCCCGGCCCCGGGCCGCCTGCGCCGTGCGGCCGCGGCCCCGTGGGCCAGGGCGGAGTTCAGCCCGGTGCCGGGCTCGCCGCCGACCACGACCGCGCCCAGGCCGGTCAGCTCGGCGCCGGCCCGGGGGTCCTCGGTCACCGCGAACACGGCCTCCACGCCGGGGCAGGCCAGGGCCGCCTCGACCGTGTCGCAGGCGATCGCCAGCGCCAGGTCCTCCCGGAGCCCCCCGGCGGCCAGGGCCAGTCGGGTCTTGGCGCGGCCGAGGTGCTTGACTGGGACGACGAGGGACCAGCGCACCCCGGGGCGCGGCGCCCCGCCCCGTACTCCAAAGCCGGTCACGCTTCCCCCGGGACGTCGAATCGGCCACGACAGTCACGAGGGTAGGCGCTCGGGGGAGGCGCGGCGCGGGCGCCCTGTGGCGTGTCGGAGCCTTGACCTGGCGGCCCTTCCCGGGCCGGTCCGGCGGGGGCACCTGGGAGGGTTCCGCCACGTCCTACACTGAACCGGTTGTGCTCCGCGGCCCGGACGGGCCGGGAGCGATGAAGTGAGGAGTCCCGTGGCCAAGCAACGAGAATCGCGGTGGGTGAAGGCGGTCGTCTCCCGGATCGTCAGGTTCGTGCTGTGGTTCATCACCAAGCCGACCTGGGAGGGCACCGAGAACGTCCCGGCCCGGGGCGGGGTGATCATCGCCGCGAACCACCTCTCGATGGCCGACCCGCTGACGGTCGCGCACTTCCTCTACATCGGGGCCCGCCGCTGGCCGACCTTCACGATGAAGGACGGGGTCATGAAGATCCCCGTGGTGCGCGCGGTGGCCAGGAGCACGGGGCAGATCCCGATCAAGCGCGGCAGCACCGACGCCGTGAAGGCGCTCCACGAGGCGGAGGTCGCCCTCACCCGCGACGGCTCCTCGGTGATCTTCTACCCGGAGGGCACCTGCACCCGCGACCCGGGCCTGTGGCCGATGACCGCCAAGACCGGGGTGGCGCGGCTGGCGCTGACCACGGGCGTGCCGGTCGTCCCGGTCGCGCACTGGGGCGAGCAGAACCTCCTGCCGTACGGGGCCAAGAAGCCCAGCCTGTTCCCGCGCAAGCGCATCGACTTCCGCGCCGGGCCGCCGGTGGACCTGTCCCGGTTCGAGGGCCGGCCGCTGACCGCGACGGTCCTCAAGGAGGCCACCGAGCTCATCATGGGCGACATCACCGCGCTCCAGGCGCAGATCCGCGGGGAGGAGCCGCCCGCGATCCCCTTCGACTTCAAGAGGGCGCGGGAGGAGGCCGCCGAGGCCAAGCGGGCCGAGCGGCTCACCGGCGGTGACGCCGACGGCGGAACGGGTGACGGCGCCGCGGGCGGCGGCGACAACGGGAAGAGCAGCGCGGGGACGTGACGGGGCAGATGGGTACCGACAACGTGAGGATCGCCGTTCTCGGCGCGGGCTCCTGGGGCACCGTGTTCGCGAACATCATCGCGGACGCCGCCGACCTGGCCCGGGAGCGGGACCCCGGCGCCAAACCCGTCGAGGTCGTGCTGTGGGGGCGCAGGGCGTCCGTCGTGGACGCGGTCAACGAGACCTCCGAGAACCCGGACTACTTCCCGGGCATCGGCCTGAACCCCCGGCTTCGGGCCACCACCGACGCCGCCGGGGCGCTCGCCGGGGCCGACGTGGTCGTGCTGGCGGTCCCCTCGCAGACACTGCGCGCGAACCTCGTCGAGTGGCGGCCGCACCTGCGCGAGGACGCGGTGGTCGTCAGCCTCATGAAGGGCGTGGAGCTGGGGACCTGCCTGCGCGTCAGCCAGATCATCGCCCAGGTGCTGGAGTACCCGGAGGAGCGCATCGCGGTCGTGTCGGGCCCCAACCTGGCCCGGGAGATCGCGGAGCGCCAGCCCGCCACCGCCGTCGTCGCGTGCCCGCACGAGGAGACGGCCGTCCGGCTCCAGTCGCTGTTCAAGTCGGCGTACTTCCGTCCCTACACCAGCACCGACCTGGTCGGGGTGGAGATCGGCGGCGCGATGAAGAACGTGATCGGCCTCGCCGTGGGCGTGGCCGAGGGCATGGGGTTCGGGGACAACACCAAGGCGTCCCTGATCACCCGGGGCCTGGCCGAGACCACCCGCCTCGCGGTGGCCCTGGGCGCCGACGAGCACACGCTGTCCGGCCTCGCGGGCATGGGGGACCTCGTCGCGACATGCTCCTCGCCGCTGTCGCGGAACCGGACCTTCGGTGAGAAACTGGGCGCGGGCAAGACCCTCGAACAGGTCGTGGCGGAGACCAGGCAGACCGCCGAGGGGGTCAAGTCCTCCGAGTCCGTCCTCGAACTCGGGTGGGCCAACGGGGTGGACATGCCGATCACCGAGGCCGTCGTCAAGATGATGCACCACGACCTGAGCCCGGCCGAGGCGCTGGTGGCGTTCATGTCGCGCACCAGCAAGCCGGAACGCTACGGGGTCTGAGAGCGAGCACGATGTCACACACAGCAGGGTCCGGCGGCGGCGAGCACACCCGGGCGGTCTCCCTCCCCGGGGCGCCGGTTCCGCAGGAGCGCCCCATGCGCATGCCGGTCCACAGGGCGACCACCTACGCGTTCGACACCTCCCAGCAGTACGCGGACGTCCTCGCGGGGGCCTCCCCCGGCTACTCGTACGCCCGCATCGACAGCCCCACCGTCGACGCGTTCGCCGACGCGGTGGCCGCGCTGGAGGGCTCGGGCCTGGAGGAGGACGTGCGCGGACAGGCCTTCTCCTCGGGCATGGGGGCGCTCAGCACCGTGTTCCTGGCGCTGACCGAGGCCGGCGCGCACGTCGTGGCCTCCCGCTCCATCTACGGCAACACCCACTCGCTGCTGGACCGGCTCCTGCGCCGGTTCGGGGTGAGCACCGACTTCGTGGACATCACCGACCTCGACGCGGTGCGCGCCGCCGTCGGTCCGCGGACCCGCGTCGTGTTCACCGAGACGCTGTCCAACCCCACGATGACCGTGTCCGACCTGCCGGGCCTGGCGCGGATCGCCCGCGGGGCGGGGGCCGCGCTGGTGGTGGACTCCACGTTCGCGTCACCGGCGGTCTGCCGGCCCCTGGAGCACGGCGCCGACGTGGTGGTGCACTCCGCCACCAAGTACATCGGCGGCCACAGCGACACCACCGGCGGCGTGGCCGTGGCCTCGCCGGAGCTCATCGGGCGCATCCGCTCGGCGCGCATCGACCTGGGCCCCTGCCTCGCCCCCGACGAGGCGTACCTGCTCCACCGCGGCCTGGAGACGCTGCCGCTCCGGGTGCAGCGCCAGTGCGAGACCGCGGCGGCCTTCGCCGCGGCGCTGGAGGGCCACCCCCTCGTGGAGCGGGTCGACCACCCCTCCCTCGACTCGCACCCGCAGTCCGTGCTCGCGGACCAGCTGTTCGACGCGGGGCGACGCGGAGCGGTCGTGACCGTGCACCCGGTCGGCGGGCGGGAGGCGGGTACGGCCTTCGCCGACCGCCTGCGCGTGGCGACCATCGCGGCCTCGCTCGGGGGCACGCACACCCTGGCCGGACACGTCGCCTCCACCTCGCACCGCAGCATGAGCGGGGCCGAACTGGCGGCCGCGGGCATCTCCCCGGGCGCGGTGCGGTTCTCCATCGGCCTGGAGGATCCCCAGGACCTCATCGAGGACGCCCTCCGGGCCCTTGACGGGGGAAACTGACACATCACGGGTATTTCTCCCGGTTCCGGTTCCATCAGTTGGCGAGATAAGGTCAGGCAGCATGTCGTCCGAGCAGCGCAAGATTCGGGTCGCCGTCGTCTTCGGCGGGCGTAGTTCCGAACACGAGATCTCCTGCGTCACCGCGGGAAGCGTGTTGTCCGTCATCGACGGGGACCGCTACGAGGTCGTGCCCGTCGGCATCACCAGGACGGGCAACTGGGTGCTGACCTCGGGCGATCCCGAACGGCTGCGCATCGACGAGGCCACCCGGGCGCTCCCGACCGTCCCCGAGGACGGCGCGGACCTCGCCCTGCCCTTCGACGCGGCCGGCCAGCTGATGGTCGTCAACCCGGAGAAGGGCCCCGAACGGCTCGCCGAGGTGGACGTCGTCCTGCCGCTGCTGCACGGCCCCTTCGGCGAGGACGGCACCATCCAGGGGCTGTTCGAGATGATGGGGGTCCGCTACGCGGGCGCCGGGGTGTTCTCCAGCGCCGCCGCCATGGACAAGGTCTTCATGAAGGCCATGCTCCGCGGCAACGGCATCCCCACCAGCGACTTCGTCGCGATCTCCGACCGCCAGTGGCGCACGGAGCGCAAGCGGGTGCTGGACGACGTCGCCGAGCTGGGAGCCACCGTGTTCGTCAAGCCCGCCCGCGCGGGCAGCAGCGTCGGCATCACCAAGGTGCGCGACACCTCGGACGCCGACGCCGTGGTCGCCGCCGTCGAGGCCGCCCGGGAACACGACCCCAAGGTGCTGGTGGAGGCGCAGGTCGTCGGCCGCGAGATCGAGTGCGGCGTCCTGGAGGCCGAGGACGGCGGGACCCCCGACGTGTCCTTCCCGGCCGAGGTGCACGTCGCCGACGGGTTCGACTTCTACGACTTCGAGGCCAAGTACCTCTCGACGAGCAGCCTCACCATCCCGGCGCGGATCCCGGAGGAGGTCACGGCGAGACTGCGCGCGATGGCGGCGGACGTGTTCGAGGCGATGGGCTGCGAGGGCCTGGCCCGTGTGGACTTCTTCTACACCGAGGACGGCGAGATCCTCGTCAACGAGCTCAACACGATGCCCGGGTTCACCCCGGCCTCGGCGTTCCCCCAGATGTGGGCCGCCACCGGTGTGGACTACGCGGCGCTGATCGAGCGGATGATCGCCTCGGCGCTGCGCCGCGCCCCCGGCCTGAGGTAGCGGGCGGGGCGAAGGGGCGCGGAACCCCCGGAGCGGGCACGCGCACGGGGGCGGTGACGCGTCCCGACACCGTCCACAGGCGGGTGACCGGTCGGTTGCCCGCCTGCGGCTCGCCCGGGAGACTGGGATCCGGGGGAGCCACCGCCTCCCGACGGCAGGCGCGGGTCCCCCCGGCTCCAGCCTAAGCGCGCACCGCGCCTCCGACCAGGCCCGATCCTCACCTGTGGACGACCGGGCCGACCTGCGACCGGCCGGGCTCAGCCCGGGTGCGGTCCCCGGGGCGGGTGCTGCGGGCCCCGGTCGCCCGGGTACGCCCGGGGCGGCCGGGTTCCCTCCGTACCGGGGGCTCCCCGGTGCGTGCTCCCGGCCGGGCCGCCGAGGGCCTGCCCGCCCGGCCCGGTCTGCCCACCCGGTCCGACCTGCCCGCCCCGCCCGTCCTGTCCGGACGCGAGCCCGGCAGGTCCGGAGGGCACCAGGTCGCGGGTGAGGATCGCGCCGGCCGCCGTGGCGGCGGGGAAGACCACGACCGCCACGAACGGGATCGCCAGCAGGAGGTAGGTCGGCACCGCGAAGCCCAGCACCCGCATCCGCCGCCTCGCCATGTGCTCCCTGCGGTCGCGGATGGTCGTCAGTCTCCGGCGGTCGAACGCGCTCGCCAGGAGCTCGATCGCCAGCAGCCACCCGCCCAGCAGGGCGGCCAGCACCGGGCCGACCACGGGCCCCACCAGAGGGACGAAGCCGACCACGAGGACGAGCACCGACACCAGCAGGGACACCGCGACGATCACCAGCGACTGGCGCACGGCACGCCACATCGACGCCATCAGCGACTCGTCGGGCTCCTCGGGCGCGTTGCCCAGCTCCTCCTCGACCAGCTCGGTGATCTTGTCGTAGATGGGCGACCCGAGCGTCAGGGTCACGGTCGTGAACGTCACCACCATCAGCAGGACCGTACCGGCCAGGATGCCGACCGACACGGCTCCGCGGAGGAGCCCCTGCCAGAAGGGGTCCCAGCCGTCGCTGAAGGGCGTCGCCCAGGCCGCCAGGTCGACCAGGTTCACCACGAGGAGGACCAGCAGGCCCAGGAACACCAGGGAGGTGAGCAGGGCGGGCAGGGCCCCGAGCAGGAACAGGCGCGGTTTGCGCAGAAGCAGGACGAAGCCGCGTGCCAGGACGCCGACGCCGCCGAAGAATTCACGTACAGGATTGGCCACGGGGGAACACTAGAGGAACCCGGCCCGGGTGTCAGATCCGGGCCGGGACCTCCGCGCGGACGGGCCCCGCGCGGAGGTCCCGGCGGGGTCAGCCCGAGCCGACGTCGCGGTACCAGCCCTCCGCGCGCGCGAGCTCCTCGTGCGTCCCGTGCTGGACGACCCTCCCGTCGCGCACCACGTAGATCCGGTCCACCCGGTCCAGACCCGTCATGTCGTGCGTGATCAGCAGGGTGGAGAACCCCTCGGCGGCGGCGAGCAGGTCGTCCACCACCGCGTCGCGGGTGTCCGGGTCCAGGTGGGCCGTCGGTTCGTCCAGCACGAGCACGCGGGGCGCCGCCAGCACGGCGCGGGCCAGGGCCAGCCGCTGCACCATACCGCCGCTCAACCCCAGGCCGTGCGTGCCCACCTGCGTGTCCAGCCCCTTCGGGGTCGCCGCGACGTCGTCGGCCAGCCGCGCCCGCCGCAGCGCCTCCCACAACTCGCCGTCGTCCGCCTCCGGCCGGGCCAGCCGCAGGTTCTCCCGCAGGGTCGAGGCGAACACGTGCGGGTCCTGCGGGACCC
The DNA here is from genome assembly GCF_040613895.1 of Nocardiopsis sp. NPDC006198. Classification (NCBI taxonomy): domain Bacteria; kingdom Bacillati; phylum Actinomycetota; class Actinomycetes; order Streptosporangiales; family Nocardiopsidaceae; genus Nocardiopsis; species Nocardiopsis sp. NPDC006198. The sequence goes on from NZ_JBEXSY010000020.1 coordinate 20,371, forward strand.
CGGACACCATCCCGCGCACCTCGTCCGCCGGGTACGTCGTGATGTCCTCGCCGCCGAGCTCCACCCGGCCGCCGTCGGGGTCGCGGAACCGCAGCAGCACCGACGCCAGGGTGCTCTTGCCGGCCCCGCTCGGACCGATCACCGCGACCGTCCACCCGGCGGGGATCTCCAGGTCCACCCCGTCCAGGGCCCACGGCTCGTCCGGCCCGTAGCGCACCCGCAGGTCACGCACCCGCACCGTCGGGTCGCCGCCGGGGTCGAGGCCCGCGCGGGTGGGCGGGGCGGTGGCGGGCGGGGTGTCCAGCACCCCGAACAGGCGGGCTCCGCTCGCGCGGATCGCCCCCAGCTTCGCGGCGACGGCGGGCAGGGGGGCGACGATCTCGAACGCCGCCAGGGTCGTCAGGACCAGGACCGCCAGTGACACGGCGCTCAGCGAGCCGCCCTCCACCGCGGCCACCCCGAGGAACAGGGCTCCCCACACGGTCAGCCCCGTGATCAGCGCGGACGCCCCGGCGCCGAGGCCGAGGACCGCCGCGTCCCGCTGCGCCAGGCGCGTCAGCTCGGCATCGGCGGCGTCGACCCGCTCCACCTGCCGGTCCATCGCGCCGTAGGCGACCAGGTCGGGCGCCCCGTGCAGGGTGTCCACGAGCGCGGTGGACAGCTCGCCGCGCGCCTTGCCCTGCCGCCGGCCCGGCTCCCGGCCCAGCGCGGCGGCGGCGAGCGGGACCGCGAGCCCGGCCAGCAGCAGGCCGCCGGCCAGGAGGAGCCCGCCCGGCACGTACACCGCCGTCAGGAAGAGGACGGTCGCGCCGCCGGTCACCAGGGAGATCAGCGGGGGTGTCAGCCCGCGCACCAGGAGGTCCAGGGTGGCCTCGGTGTCGTTGACCAGACGGGAGACCAGGTCGCCGGAGCGGAAGCGCCCGAACGGCTCGGTCGCGGCCAGCCGCTCGTAGACCCGCACCCGCACCTCGGCCAGCGTCCGGAACGCCGCGTCGTGGGTGACCAGCCGCTCCAGGTAGCGCGCGACGCCGCGGCCCACGCCCAGCGCACGGGTGGCGACCACGGAGAAGCCCAGCGCGGTGATGCCGGGATGGTTCGCCGCGGTGGCGAGCATCCACGCGGCGACCCCCAGCAGAGCGACCCCGGCGCCGGTGGCCGCGGCGCCCAGCAGGACCCCGAGGGCGAACCTCGCGCCGCGGGGCCGGGCCAGGGCGGCCATCCGCCACAGCGGGTCGCGCCGGCGCCCGCCCCCGGGGAGCGGCGGGGCGTCCCCGCCGGGGCCGGTCCGCACATCCGTCCCGGGAGCCCCTGCGGCTCCGGCGTTGTCGGCGTCGTCGCGGTTCATCGCGGCACGCTCCCTTCCCGGGTCGGCAGTGGCAGCGTCACGGTCCGCAGGGTGTCGCCGGGGAAGCCGCGCGCCCAACCGGTGTCGTGGGCGACGATGACGGCGGTCCGCCCCTCCAGGAGCCTGGCGACGGCGGTGCGCACAGCCGCCGCGTTCTCCGGGTCCAGGTGGGCGGTGGGTTCGTCCAGCAGCACGAGCGGGGCGTCGCGGCACATCGCCCGGGCCAGCGCGATCCGCTGCCGCTGCCCCGCGGACAGCCGTGCGCCGCGCTCGCCGAGCCTGGTGTCGTAGCCGTCGGGCAGGGCGCGGACGAAGGCGTCGGCCTCGGCGAGCCGGGCCGCCTCCCGCACCCGCTCCGGGGAGGCGCCGGGGGCGCCGAGCCGGATGTTGTCGGCCACGGACACGTCGAAGAGGTAGGGGTGCTGGGGCACCCACGCGACGCCGAGCCTCCAGTCGTCGGCCGGGATCCCGTCCAGGGCCTCCCACCCGCCGCCGGGCGCGCGCACGCTGATCCGCCCCGCCGTGGGCTCGGTCAACCGCAGCACCAGTGACAGGAGGGTGGTCTTCCCCGAGCCGCTGGGCCCGGTGAGCAGTACGTGCTCCCCGGCCGCGACCTCCAGGTCCAGCCCGGACAGCGCGGGCACGTCCCTGCCCGGGTAGCCCATCCCCACGCCCTCGAAGCGGATGTCGCCGCCCGCAGCGGCCGCGGCCCGGCCGGTCGCCGGGGGAGCCGAGCCCTCCGCCGTCCCCCCGCCGCGCCTGCGGTCCAGTTCGGCGAACACCTGCTCGGCGGCGGCCACGCCTTCCATGCTCGCGTGGAACCGGGCGCCGACCTCCCTCAGCGGCAGGTACGCCTCGGGTGCGAGGATCAGCACCAGGAGGGCGGTCTGGTAGTCCATGTGGCCGCCGAGCAGGCGCAGGCCGACCTCGACGGCGACCAGCGCCACCGCCAGGGTCGACAGGAGCTCCAGGGCGAACGCCGACAGGAACGCGACCCGCAGCGTTCCCATCGTCGCCCGGCGGTGGTCCTCGCCGACCCGGCGGATGATCGCCGCCTGCGCCTTGGCGCGGCGGAACACCGCCAGGGTCGGAAGCCCCTCCACCACGTCGAGGAAGTGGCCGCCCAGGCGGCTCAGGAGCCGCCACTGCCGGTCGGTGCGCGCCTGCGTGTGCATCCCGATCAGCGCCATGAAGACCGGGATCAGCGGAAGGGTCACCAGGACGACGATCCCGGAGATCCAGTCGGCCCGGAACACGACGGCCAGGACGGCGAACGGCACGATCGCCGCCAGGACGAGCTGGGGGAGGTAGCGGGCGAAGTAGTCGTCCAGGGCGTCCAGGCCCCTGGTCGCCAGGGTCACCAGTTCGCCCGCCTTCGGCGACCCCTGGCCGTCCTCGGCGCCGGGGCCGGCGGTCCACACCCGGCCGGACCCCGTCACGTGCGCCACCAGGCGGCGGCGCAGCTGCGACTTCGTGCGCGCGGCGCTGTACAGGGCGGAGGTCTCGGCCAGGTAGGACAGCAGCGCCCGGGCCAGGGCGATGGCGGCGACGCCGCCGATCGCCCAGCCCAGCAAGTCCAGGCCCTCGCCCTGCCAGGCGCCAGTGACGGCGCGGGCGAGCAGCCATGCCTGGGCCAGGATCAGGCCCGTGATGAGCACTCCGCTGACCACGGAGACCGCCAGGTGCACCCGGACCGCGCTCGCGGTGCGGACCAGGCGCGGATCAAGGGGTTTCATGCGTGCGGTCCTCGTCGTCTCGGCCGGGTCCCGCGGGTACCCGGGGTGTGCGGTTCTCACACGGTGGCGCGGTGCGGGCTCCGGGCCAGTATCCACCGGGGCGTCCCGGCCCCGCGGGGAGCCCCGCGCCGGGCCGGGAGCGCCGCGGTGCGGGGCTCCCGCCCCGAGGGTCAGGCGACGGGGGTCCTCCGGGGCTCCGCCGCCCCGCCCCCGTGCCCCGGTCCGTCCGGCGCGGTGACGCTCTCCCCGGTCACCGAGGCGCCGGTCACCCGGCGGCGGAACACCCAGTAGCTCCAGCCCTGGTACAGGAGCACCAGCGGCAGGAAGACCACCGCCACCCACGTCATCACCGTGAGCGTGTAGTCGGCGGAGGACGCGTTGTCCACGGTCAGGCTGAACGCCGGGTCGGTGGTGGAGGGGAGCACGTTCGGGAAGAGCGCCCCGAAGAGCGCGGCGACGGCGGTGAGGACGGTCAGCGCCGTGAACGCGAACGACCACCCCTCGCGCCCCTTCCAGGCCGCGGCGACCCCGCCCACCAGGGCGGAGGCGGCGACGACGACGAGCGGCAGGGTCCACGGGTGGCCGTACGCGGCCTGGGTCCACAGCAGGAAGACGGCGCCCGCGGGGACCGCCGCGCAGGCCGTGCCCAGGGCGGCCCGCCGGGCGCGCGCCCGCACCGGCCCGTCGGTCTTCAGGGTCAGGAAGATCGCCCCGTGCAGGGTGAACAGCGACAGCGTCGTCAGACCGCCGAGCAGGGCGTAGGGGTTGAGCAGGTCCGGCAGGGAGGCGGTGACGATGTGGTCGGCGTCCATGGCCACGCCCCGCACGACGTTGGCGAACACGACGCCCCACAGCAGGGCGGGTGCGGCACTGCCGAAGAAGATCGCCCGGTCCCACCAGGTCCGCCAGGCGTCGCTGTCGCGCTTGCCCCGGTACTCGAAGGCGACGCCGCGCAGGATCAGGGCGATGAGGATGGCGAACAGCGGGATGTAGAAGCCGCTGAACAGCGAGGCGTACCAGGCGGGGAACGCGGCGAACATGGCGCCGCCCGCGGTGAGCAGCCACACCTCGTTGGCGTCCCACACCGGGCCGATGGAGTTGATGGCGACCCGGCGGTCGACGGAGTTGCGCCTGCCCATGAACGGGAGGAGCGTGCCGACCCCGAAGTCGAACCCCTCCAGGACGAAGTACCCGATCCACAGGACCGAGATGGCGATGAACCAGATGACGGGGAGTTCCATGGTCCGTGGCTCCTAGTAGCTGAAGTGCGGGATCTCGGACTCGTCCTCGTCGTTCTCCAGGGCGGGGACGAGGTGGGAGGGTCCGGCCTTGACGTACTTGACCAGCAGTCCGACCTCCACCACGGCGAGGAGCCCGTAGACGGCGGTGAAGATGCTCAGGCTCATCGCGACGGTCCCGAGGCTCACCCCGGGCGAGACGCTGTCGGCGGTGAGCAGGTAGCCGTGCACCGTCCAGGGCTGCCGGCCCATCTCGGTGAGCACCCAGCCGAAGATGTTCGCGGCCAGGGCGGCGGGCAGGGACAGCATCGCCGCGAGGTAGAACCACCGGTTGGTCGGGGTGCGCTCCCTGCCCCTGGTGAGCCACAGGCCCAGGGCGGCGACGGCGACCCCGGAGAGGCCGAAGCCCATCATCAGGCGGAAGGACCAGTAGACGACGAACACGTTGGGGGTGTAGTCGCCCGGGCCGTAGTACTCCTCGTAGGCCTGCTGGAGGTTGTTCATCCCGTGGACCTCGCCGTCGAACGTGCCGGTCGCGAGGAAGCTGAGCACGTTCGGGACGGTGACGTCGATGGGGTTGTAGCGCTCCTCCGTGTCGCCGACGGCCAGGGCGGAGAAGGGGGCCCCCTCCTCGGTCTCCCACAGGGCCTCGGCGGCGGCGAGCTTCATGGGCTCGTACTCGGCGGCGAGCTTGGCCTGGTGGTCGCCGGAGAAGACGACGACCGCCCCGGCGACGAGGGTGAAGACCAGGCCGACCTTGAGGGTGCCGCGGAAGAGGGCGAAGTCGCTCCTGGGCGGCGTGACGCCCGCGGTGCCGGTGTCGCCGTGCCGCTGGTTGCGCCAGAGCTTGTAGGCGCTGACGCACACGACGAACAGGCCGGCGGTGATGAACGCCGCCGAGACGGTGTGCAGGTAGGTGGACCAGGCCTGGTCGTTGCTGAGGACGGCCCAGATGTCGTTGAGCTCGGCGCGCCCGTTCTCCGGGTTGACGGTGAAGCCGACCGGGTGCCGCATCCACGCGTTGGCGGCGAGGATGAAGTAGGCGGACAGGTTGGTGCCGACCGCCACCATCCAGATGCAGGCCAGGTGGACGCCGCGCGGGAGCCGGTGCCAGCCGAAGATCCAGAGCCCGATGAAGGTCGACTCGAGGAAGAAGGCGAGCAGGGCCTCCATGGCCAGGGGCGCCCCGAACACGTCGCCGACGAACCGGGAGTACTCGCTCCAGTTCATGCCGAACTGGAACTCCTGCACGATGCCGGTGACCACGCCCATGGCGAAGTTGATCAGGAAGAGCTTGCCGAAGAACTGGGTCGCCTGGAGGTACTCGTGCTTGCCGGTGCGGTACCAGAGGGTCTGGAGCACGGCCACGATGAACGACAGTCCGATCGTGAGCGGAACGAACAGGAAGTGGTAGATCGTGGTGACACCGAACTGCCACCTCGCGAGTTCAAGAGCTTCCATGCCCACCTCTCAGGTACCGACCTCCGGTAGTACTACACAATGTAGTGCTACGACGTGTCGTCGTCTCTGCGGGCCCCCGGCAATCGCGTGTGGTCCGCGTCTCGGCGGACGCCCGGGGCGGCGCACGCGGATCGCGCCGCACCGGCCCCGGGTGAGCGAAATCGGCCTGACCTGCGGTGATTCGGTTGCGGTTCCCTGCTCCGGCCGCCCGTCGGTACAGGGGGGAGGGTCCTTGTGTGCTTGGGCACACGCCGCGCCGGGCCCTCTCCCACGGGGTCGGGAGGGGGCCGCACACGACGACGGCGCGCCCCGGTGGCCGGGTGCGCGCCGTCGTCGTGTGCGGGAGCGGTCGGTCAGTCCCCGCCGGAGCCGCTCCGCTCGTCGATCATGCCCTCCATGAGGTTCACCTCCGACTGCTGGGCGTCGATCATCCCCTGGGCGAACCGGGTGACCATCTCCTCGCCGCCCAGGTCCACCTCGGCCTCGGCCATCTCGATGCCGCCCCGGTGGTGGGCGATCATGAGTTCGAGGAACAGGAGTTCGGCCTCCACGCCCTCGGCGTCCTCCAGGGCCTCCAGGTCCTCGGGGCTCGCCAGACCCGGCATGGTGTCGGGGACCTCCCCACCGCCGTCGCCGTGGTCGTGCCCCTCCATCCAGGTCATCGGAGGCTGGGCCCCCCGGGCGGGCAGGTCCCAGGCCATCAGCCAGCCCTGCATGATGCCGATCTGCGCCTGCTGCGTACGGGTCATGTCGGTGGCGACTGTGTGCAGCTCGGGGTCCTCGGTCTTGTCCAGGATGACCATCGACATGTCCACCGCCTGGGCGTGGTGAGCGCTCATGTCACGCAGGAATCCGGCGTCCGCCCCCGTGTCCAGCGGGTAGGACGGGCGCCCGAGGAGATACCCCGCGGCGAGGGCCAGTGCGACGAGGATCACCGTGGTCCAGGTCGGTACCGAACGCCATGACACCTGCGGGGACGCGCCCTCCTCCGAGAGCCGCTCCGCCCGGGAGTGCTCGCCCTCGTCCGGGGTTCCGTCGGCGTCCCCGACGCCGTCGGCGGCTCCCGAATCGGGGCCGTTCGTCTGTTCCATAGGAACCATCCTGGTCAAATCGCCCAACTGTGGTGCCAAAGTAGAGGATAGATAAGTCCCTTATGTCACCACCCACCTCAGGAGACCCCGTGGCAAAGAAGAAGACGGCGGAGGAGCGCCGCCAACGCGCAGCCGAGCTCAAGGCGCAACGCCTCAAAGAGGAGCGCCGCCGTAAGATCCTTACCATTTCCGGGGTCGTCACCGCTGTGGTTCTGGTGGTGGGCCTGATCGCCTTCCTCGTCTTCATGGAGGTCCGCAGCCGGTCGGTCTCCAACGTGGCCGAGTACGAGGTCCCCTCGTACGAGCACGTCGAGACGGGTCAGCCGGTCGACTACGAGCAGTCCCCGCCCGTGGGCGGCGACCACTGGAGCGCCTGGCAGAACTGCGGCGTGTACCCCGAGCCGGTCACCCCCGAGTTCGCGGTCCACTCCCTGGAGCACGGCGCCGTGTGGATCAACTACGAGCCCGGCCTCCCCGAGGACCAGGTCGAGCAGCTGGTGGGCATGTACAGCGCGGGCGACTACCTCGTCATCAGCCCCTACGAGGGTGAGATGGAGGCGCCGATCGTCGCCTCGAGCTGGGGCCGCCAGATCACGGCCGAGACCGCCGACGACGAGATGCTCCAGCGGTTCGTGCGCCTCTACGAGCGCGGCACCGACGTGCCCGAGCCGGGGGCCTCCTGCTCCGGCCAGGTCGCGGAGACGGCGGCCGAGGTCGAGTCCCTGCTCACCGGTGGGGGAGCCGAGGGCGGCGAGGGCTCCGGCGAGGAGGACCCCGACGCGCCGGCCGAGGGCTCCGAGGAGCAGCCCATGGAGGAAGAGGAGTGACGGCGTCCCCGTCCGCTCCGTGAACGCCTGAGAGGAGGACCCGGCCCCTCGGCCGGGTCCGACGACCGCGGGGGCCGCCGTACGCCGGCGGCCCCCGCCCGTGTGTCCGGGACCGGTCAGAGCTCGCCGTCGGGCAGGGGCGGGACGTGCTCGGAGACCAGGTCGCTGACCGTGCTCAGCGCCCCCGCCGGGGCGCCGTGGGCCGGCGGGACCGACAGTTCGACGTAGGCCTCGCGCCCGACGACCGTGTACAGGGTGGGGGCGTCCTCCGGCTGGGGCAGCCAGGCCACGCCGTTGACCTCCTGGAGGAGGGAGTCCGGAGCGAGGACCACGGGCCGCGGGACCCCGCAGCGCAGTCCGATGGCCGGGTCGCCCCAGGCCGCGGTGAGTTCCGAATCGGGGCGCACCCGGGCGCGCTCGGCCTCCAGCAGTGTGTCCGGCAGCGCCTCGACGAGCCCCGCGCAGGTCCGCGCGGTCGCCTCGTCCGCCTCGGGGGGCTCCATCCGCACGGTCTGTGCGCCGCAGCCCGTGGCCACGAGCGCGACGGCCAGAGCCGCTCCGGCGAACCGCTTCAGCACAAGCAACCCCCGGGGTGCCGCCGACGCGGCGGAGCGCGTCAGATGTTGACGATGGGACAGGTGAGGGTCCTGGCGATCCCGTCCAACCGCTGGATCCGCGCCACCACGAGGGTGCCCAGCGAGTCGATGTCGGAGGCCTCGGCCTGGACGATCACATCGTAGGGCCCGGTCACGTCGTGGGCCGTCTCGACCCCCTCGATGCCCCGGATCCGCTCCGCCACCTCCGCAGCCTGACCGACCTCGGTCTGGATCAGGATGTATGCCTGCACCATGAGAACTCCTTCGTGTGCGCCGGGTGTGAGCGGTGGGCGGTGAGCGGTTCCCGGCCGAGCCGGGGGTGCGGCCGATGACGAACGGATGACGGACGTGGGTCCGGACCGCTGCGCCGGAGCGTCACCGTACCCTGATCCCTGTGCAGAACACCATTGGGGGCCTGGGGGAGTTCGCTCTGATCACGCGCGTGACGAGCCAATTCCCCACGACGGACGATGTAATCCTCGGACCCGGCGACGACGCGGCGGTCGTCGCGGCGCCCGACGGCCGAACGGTCGCGACCACCGACCTGCTGGTCGAGGGGCGCCACTTCCGGAGGGAGTGGTCCACCGCCCGGGACGTCGGCCACCGGGCCGTCGCCCAGAACTTCGCCGACATCGCCGCGATGGGCGCCCGTCCCACCGGCCTCCTCATCGGCTTCGCCGCCCCCTCCGACCTCCCCGTGGCCTGGGCGGAGGAGTTCACCGCCGGTGTGCGCGACGAGTGCGCGGTCGCGGGCGGGGCCGTCGTGGGCGGCGACATGGTCGGTTCGGACACCCTCACCATCGCCGTCACCGCCCTCGGCGACCTCCAGGGGAGGGCGCCCGTCCGCCGGGACGGGGCCCGGCCGGGCGACGTGGTCGCCTACACCGGTCACCTCGGGCTGTCCGCCGCCGGCCTGGCCCTGCTGGAACGGGGGATCGACGGCCCGGCCGAGTGCCTGTCCGAGCACCGCCGCCCCAGCCCGCCCTACGCGCGGGGCGTCGAGGCCGCCCGGCTCGGCGCCACCGCCATGCTCGACGTGAGCGACGGTCTCGTGCAGGACCTCGGGCACGTCTGCCGGGCCGGCGGCGTACGCATCGACCTGGACTCGGCGGCGCTGCGCCCCGACCCCGCGCTCCTGGAGGCGGTCGCCGTTCTCGGCGCCGAGGGGCCCGGGGCGGCGGCGGAGGCCGCGGTCGCCCTCATGGTCGCGGGAGGGGAGGACCACGCGCTGGTCGCGGCGTTCCCCCCGGGCACCGCCCTGCCGGGCCACTGGCACCGGATCGGGTCGGTCACCGACCCCGCGGCCGGGACGCCGGGCGGTGGCGGGGCGGGGGACGAGAACCCTGTCACAGTGGACGGGCGTGCGCCCCGGAACAGGGGCTGGGATCATTTCCGCGAAGGGTGAGCCCCTTTGGATTTGTCCTGTTTGGCTGTCACGCTAGGCTTTGCCAACGCGGCCCGCGTCTCGTTCCGGGCTGACCGCCCGGGTCCGTGTGGCGCGGCGGCCCCGGGAAGCCCCATGAGGAGCGGCCCGGGAACGGGCGGAGAAGACATCCCGGCGTGACCGAGGGCGACGGGCGGGCAGCGGAGCGTCGAGAGGCGGTTTATGGGGCGCCATGGCTGGCAGAACGGCACCCGGCGGGGTGCGCACCGCAGTGAGCCGACGGACGTCGGCGCGCTGCGACGGCTCGGCGGCCTCATCGAGAGCACGGTGCCCAAACGCGTCGAACCGCCCCGGCTCCTCAACGTGCTCGTCGTCTCCGGTGTCATCCTCGGGCTGATCCTGTTCGGCTACAGCACCACGCAGATCTATCTGCAGTTCGGCGGCGCGCCGGGCTCGAGCCGGACGCCGGGGACGCAGGACGGGGCCCAGCCGACCCACGACGCCTCCCCGGGGACGGAGGGGGACGAGTCGGCCGCCGACCGGCCCCGGGTCCCGCAGAACCAGGCGGGCGCGGAGCCCACCACGGTCGCCTACCAGGTGCTGGGGACGACGTCGGCCGGGTTCACCGGCCACGTCACCGTCACCAACACCTCGCGGACCAGGCTCGACGCCTGGGAACTGGCCCTGGCCTTCGACAGCGCCGAGATCACCGACGTGACCGACGCCGACTGGGAGCCGATCGACGACGGCATCCTCGCCCGGCAGCCCGGGGACCGGGACGGGCTGGACCCGGGAGCCTCCGCCACCCTGACCTTCGAGGCCCTGGGCGTTCCGCAGAGCCCGGTGCGCTGTTCCCTCAACGGGCACGTCTGCGAGCTGTGACCCCGGCGGCCGGAGCACGGCCGCCCCCGTGCGGCCGGGCCGCCGCGCCCGGTCCCGTACCGTCGGGGCGGAGGCACGACGAAGGCCCCCCGACCGTGGTCGGAGGGCCATCGAGGAACATGCAGCGGTGCGGGGACCCTAGCGGGTCACCTTGCCGGCCTTGATGCACGAGGTGCAGGCGTTCACGCGCTTGGGCGTGCCACCGACACGGGTGCGAACAGTCTGGATGTTGGGGTTCCAGCGGCGGCGGGTGCGACGGTGCGAGTGGGAAACACTGTTACCGAACCCTGGTCCCTTGCCGCAAACGTCGCATACGGAAGCCACGGTAACTCCATTCAAGCGCTCAGGATCGCGCACGTCGCCGCACGCGAAGATTCATCCGACCGGGAGAGGTCGGGCGGACAGGTCGGCGCGGACGCCAACCGTGGAAGAGTACACGAAGGACAAGGCCGTACACGGATCAGACCGCTGGCCAGCGCCCGTACGCGCAACGGTGGAACGTGGTGTGGTCGAGGACCCCAGCACCCACCGGCGCATCGAATCCCCCATGGCGGGCATGGCGAAAACGCGATGAACTCTGACGAGTATACCCCGGTCCGGTGGGGCGGACGCCCGGCCGCCGACGGGGCCCGCCGCCGGCCGGCCCCCGGAATCCCGGCGGACGACGACGCGGTGGGCGCCCGAGCGTCGCAGCGGGGGTCTACCGTTGCGGTGACCAGCGATCCAGAGACGCCGGGACGGGAACAGACGTGACTACCTGGGACGAACCGCTGAGCAGGGGACCGCTCAGGGGCAAGACGGCGAAGGCGCTCGCCGAGAAGCTCGACCTGCACACCCTCGGTGACCTGCTGCGCTACTACCCGCGCAGGTACGACCGGCGGGGCGACCTCACCGACCTCGCCGCGCTGCGCGAGGGGGAGGAGGTCACCGTGCAGGCCCGCGTCCTGGACGCCAGGAGGCGGACCGTCCCCGCCCGGCAGGGGCGCCGGCGCATGGACATGATGGAGGCCACCGTCACCGACGGCACCGGCCGCCTGCACCTGACCTTCTTCAACCGGGGCTCGTACCACCAGAACGCGCTCGTCCCCGGGCGGCTGGCCATGTTCTCGGGGCGGGTGTCCACCTTCAAGGGCCGCCGCCAGCTCGACCACCCCCAGTACGAGCTCCTCGACGAGGAGGGCGACACGGAGGAGCGGGCCCAGGCCTACGCCGACGAGCTCATCCCCGTGTACCCGGCGGTCAAGGGCCTGGACTCCACGACGATCGCGCGCACGGTCGCCACCGTCCTCGCCGACGTCGACAGCCTCCCCGACCCGCTCCCCCCCGGACTGCGCGGGAGCCGCGGACTGCTCGGCGTCGCCGACGCGCTGCGCCGCATCCACCGGCCCGCGGAGTGGGCCGACGTCGGCGCGGCCCGGCGCCGCCTCAAGTGGGACGAGGCGTTCGTGCTCCAGCTCGCGCTCGCCCGCCGCCGCAGGCAGGCCGAGGAGCTGCCGGCCAAGCCCCGGCCCGGGGCGGACGGGGGGATCCTCGACGCCTTCGACGCACAGCTCCCGTTCACGCTCACCGACGGCCAGAGGGAGGTCGGCGAACGCCTCGCCCGGCGCCTCGACGCCTCCCACCCCATGCACTGCCTGCTCCAGGGCGACGTGGGCGCGGGAAAGACCCTGGTGGCGCTGCGCGCGATGCTCCGCGTGGTCGACTCCGGCGGCCAGGCGGTCATGCTCGCCCCCACCGAGGTCCTCGCCCAGCAGCACCACCGCTCCGTCAACGCCATGCTCGGCGCCCTCGGACGCGCCGGGCAGATCGACGGGGCCGACACCGCGACCAGGGTCGCCCTGCTCACCGGTTCCATGAACGCGGCCGCCCGCAGGGAGGCCCTGCTGGACGCCGCCTCCGGCGCCGCGGGGATCGTCGTCGGCACCCACGCCCTCCTCCAGGAGCACGTGTCCTTCGCGGACCTGGGGCTCGTGGTGGTGGACGAGCAGCACCGGTTCGGTGTGGAGCAGCGCGACGCCCTGCGGGAGAAGGCCGTGGACGGCCGTCCGCACGTGCTCGTGATGACCGCCACGCCGATCCCGCGCACCGTCGCGATGACCGTCTACGGGGACCTCGACGTGGTCGCCCTCACACAGCTGCCCTCCGGGCGGGCCCCCGTCTCCACGCACGTGGTGCCCGCCGCGGAGAAGCCGCACTTCCTGACCCGGGGCTGGGAGCGCATCAGGGAGGAGGCGGCCGAGGGCCACCAGGCCTTCGTGGTCTGTCCGAGGATCGGCGACGACGACGCCGGGGAGGCCGGCGAGGAGGTCGGCGCCGCCCCGGAGGGGGACGCCCCCGGCGGGCGCCCCCCGCTCGCCGTGCTGGAGGTGGCGGCCCGGCTCGCGGAGGGCCCGCTCTCCGGTCTGCGCGTGGAGAGCCTGCACGGCCGGATGGCCCCGGACGACAAGGACGCCGTCATGCGCCGCTTCTCCGCGGGGGAGACCGACGCGGTCGTCTCCACCACCGTCATCGAGGTCGGCGTGGACGTGCCCAACGCCACTGTGATGGTCATCATGGACGCGGACCGGTTCGGGGTCTCTCAGCTCCACCAGCTGAGGGGCCGGGTCGGGCGGGGCGGGCTGCCCGGGCTGTGCCTGCTGGTCACCGATGCGGAGGAGGGCTCGCCGGCCCGGGAGCGGCTGGCGGCCGTGGCGGCGACCACCGACGGGTTCGAGCTGTCCCGCGTGGACCTGGAGATGAGGCGCGAGGGCGACGTCCTGGGCGACTCCCAGTCGGGGGCCCGCTCCAGCCTGCGGATGCTCACCCTGCTCAAGGACGAGGAGTTGATCGGCGAGGCCCGGGAGGAGGCCACCGCCTACGTGGCCGAGGACCCCGGGCTGGAGGCCCACCCCCCGCTGGCCGAGGCCCTCGAGGCGCTCCTCCCGGAGGAGCGGGCGGAGTACCTCGACAAGACCTGACCGGGGAGGCGAGGGGCCGGGCGCGAGGCGGCCGGGGCCGTCCGGGGTTCTCCTGCCCCGGACGGGACACTCCGCTCCGCCGCGCCCCGGCCCCTGCGGCGCACCGGGCCCCGCCCGCCGACCCGCCGGGCGTCCGGGCGCACCCCCGTCCGGCGTGGCCCCCCGGACGCGGCCCGCCCCCGTGGGGTTCCGGGATCCGGCTCCGCCCCGGCGGAGTCCCGGCCCCTGCGGCGCACCGGGCCCCGCCCGCCGACCCGCCCGTCCACAGGCGGGCGACGGGTCTGGCGGGGCCCCGCCGACCGGCCTACCGTGGTATCAGGGGGCCGCCGGCTCCGCCCGCACCGTGCTGCCCCCGGTCGGCACCGCGGTCCGCCGCCCCCGGCCGCTACCGTGGGGGCATGACCCGCATCATCGCCGGGACGGCCCGCGGACGGCGCATCTCCGCGCCCGACGGCCGCAACACCCGCCCCACCAGCGACCGCGCCCGCGAGGCGCTGTTCTCCTCCGCCCGGTCCGACCTCGGCCCGCTCGACGGCCTCCGTGTCCTGGACCTGTACGCGGGCTCCGGGGCGATCGGCCTGGAGGCCCTGTCCCGCGGCGCCGCCCACGCGCTGCTGGTGGAGGCCGACCGCAAGGCCGCCCAGGTGATCCGGGACAACATCGCGGTGCTCGGGTTCTCCGGAGCGCGCCTGGCGTCCGACCGGGTGGAACGGGTCGTCGGCCAGGACAACCCCGGCGCTCCCTACGACCTCGTGGTGGCCGACCCGCCCTACGCCGTCACCGACGACGAGGTCGCCGGAGTCCTCGGTGACCTCGCCGGGCGCGGCTGGCTCACCCCGGACGCCCTCGTCGTCGTCGAGCGCTCCAAGCGCGGCGCCGAACCCGCGTGGCCCCCGGGGCTGGAGCTCGACCGCAGCCGCGGGTACGGGGAGGCGGTTCTCTGGTACGCCCGCCCGTCTCCCTCCACCACCCTCAACTGACGCCTGCGGCGCGGTTCTCCCCAGGGCCCGTCTCCCTCCACCACCCTCGACTGACGCCTGCGGCGCGGTTCTCCCCAGGGCCCGTCTCCCTCCACCACCCTCGACTGACGCCTGCGGCGCGGTCCCCCGGGCCCGTCACACACACGCCCCCGCGCCCCTCCCCGGTGCGTTCCCGCACACCCCCGTCCGCCCCCCACGAGCGCCTCCGGCCACGGCGACAACCGGTCGAAAGCGGGCAGAGTGTCTGTTTTCGCACATGCGGGGTAGGGGTCCCCGGGTGCGGGGGTGAGTTCGGGGCGGTTGTCGTGCGACAAGCGCACGAGAGTCCGGACCGTGCGTGAATGCGGACACTAAGTGGGTGTTGCCCGGATTGGCGCAGGAGTGAGCCCCTACCATCGCGTTACCCGAAGGTAGTTCTTGAGAGGGGCGATCCACCGTGCGCCGTGTCGTCTGTCCGGGGTCCTTCGACCCGGTGACCTACGGTCATATCGACATCATCGGCAGGGCGGCCAAGCAGTACGACGAGGTCGTCGCCGCCGTGCTCAACAACGTCAACAAGCGCGGGCTGTTCAGCGTCCCGGAGAAGCTGGACATGCTGGAGGAGGGCACCGCGGAGTTCGACAACGTCCGGATCAGCGAGTTCGACGGCCTCCTCGTCGACTTCTGCCGCGAGAACGGCATCGAGACCATCGTGCGCAGCCTGCGCTCGGTCAGCGATTTCGACTACGAGCTCCAGATCGCCCAGATGAACTACCGCCTCTCGGGTGTGGAGACGGTGTTCATGACGGCGAACCCCCAGTACTCGTTCCTGTCCTCCAGCCTGGTGCGCGAGATCGCCCAGCACAGGGGCGACGTCTCCAGCCTGGTCACCCCCTACGTCCAGGGCCGCCTGCGGGAGAAGTACGCGAAGAGGGACTCCCAGGGCTGAGGGGCTCCGGCCCGCGGATCCGCCGCACGCGCCCCGGCCCGCCCTCACCCCGGGGTGGAGGCGGACCACGCGGATCCGCCGCACGCGCGGGTCCCGGTCCCGCCCCGCGGCGGCGCGGACGGCGCCCGACCCTGTTCCGGAAGGCCCTGGCACAGCGCTGATCGGGGCCTGATTTGGGTGGTCGGGGACATGATAGGTAGGATCAGGGTTTGACCATGGGCGTCGCCGGTTCTCGGTGTGCGCTCGCGCTGGTCGCGGCCGTCGTCACGACGCCTTCCGCGCGCCCGGCGACCCGTCTTCTCGTGAAAGCGCGATTACCCTGTCTCGTCTAGATCCTCGCGACCCGTTCGTGGTCGACACCCGCCAGCTGGGCCGCCAGCCGGGGTCGATGCGGACCGTCAACCGCATCGTGACCGTCCCCGAGGCGTTCGCGACGGCGATGGCAGCCGTGCCCGAGGGCAGCGAGGTCGAGCTGGACCTGCGGCTGGAGGCGGTGATGGAGGGCGTCCTCGTCACCGGCACCGTGCGCGGCCAGCTCACCGCGGAGTGCTCGCGCTGCCTCGACCCCCTGTCCGACGACATGGAGGCGGGCTTCCAGGAGATGTACCGCTACCCCGGCGACGAGGACGACAAGGTCTCCGGGGTGGACGAGGACGCGGCCGACGAGGATGAGGACTACTATCTAGAGGGCGATCTGCTCGACCTCGAACCGGTGGTCCGAGACGCCGTCGTGCTGGCGCTCCCACTCTCACCGCTGTGCGGACCGGACTGCCCCGGCCTGTGCTCCGAGTGCGGGGCCAAACTCGCCGAGGTCGGCCCCGACCACGGCCACGGTGACAACGTCGACCCCCGTTGGGAGGCGCTCCGCGATCTCGCGGACGACCCCGGCGAACGATGAGCTCGTGAACCGATCGCGGACGGCGCCTGTCGGCGCCGGCGACGACCGGAGCACACCCTCCCCGCCACAGCGCGCGGGGTGACCAGATAAGCGACCTCCCGCGACCGCGCGGGGGTGACCCAGGAGGATTGAAGTGGCCGTCCCGAAGCGGAAGATGTCGCGGAGCAACACCCGGACCCGCCGTTCCCAGTGGAAGGCTTCGCGCCCGGTGCTGGTCAACTGCCCGCGCTGCCGTGACCCGAAGCAGCCCCACATCGCGTGCCCGACGTGCGGCACCTACAACAACCGCCAGGTCATCAACCCGGCCTAGGCGCGGATGACAGGCTTCGGGTCCCGGTACCCGATTCCCGACTCATCTCGGGGCGGACCCTCCACGGGTCCGCCCCGTCGTGCTTGCCGGGGCGGGGAGGCCGCCGGCGCCCTGACCGGGCGGGCGCTCGCGAGACAGCGCGGCGCCGGGGTTTGTAGAGTGATCCCAGAGACAGCGGGCACACGACGACAAGCAACAGGAACACCGAGCACCACACCAGAGATCCGGGCCCCTCGGGTTCCCGAGTTCGTGGTGGTTGCCGGGGGAGCGGACGCTCCCGCGACGGTCACCTCGTTTTCGAGCACCCCTGACGGGCCGCGGGGTCCACACCCGACTCCAGCCGTCCGCGCGCCGCTCCACGGCGCGTACGAACAGGGAAGTGAACGAGTGGCTAGCCAACTCTCCGTCTCCGAGGCCCGGGCTTTCCATCGGGCCATCGGGGTCGAGGTCGACTCGAAGATCCTGCTCCGGGCCCTGACCCACCGCTCCTACGCCTACGAGAAGGGCGGGCTGCCGACCAACGAGCGCCTGGAGTTCCTGGGCGACTCCGTGCTCGGCCTGGTGGTGACCGACACCCTCTTCCGCAAGCACCCCGACCTGCCCGAGGGGCAGCTCGCCAAGCTGCGGGCCGCCGTCGTCAACATGCGCGCGCTCGCCGACGTGGCCCGCGGCCTGGGCATCGGCGCCTACATCCGCCTCGGCCGGGGCGAGGAGGGCACCGGGGGCCGGGACAAGTCCTCGATCCTCGCCGACACCCTCGAGGCCATCATCGGCGCCGTCTACCTGGACAGGGGGCTGGACGTGGCGTCGGAGTTCGTGCACAGGCTCTTCGACCCGCTCATCGCCACCGCCTCCGGGCTGGGGGCGGGCCTGGACTGGAAGACCTCCCTCCAGGAGCTCACCGCGGCCGAGATGCTCGGCGTCCCCGAGTACCACGTGGACGAGAGCGGCCCCGACCACCAGAAGACCTTCCGGGCCACGGTCCGCGTCGCGGGGGAGAGCTACGGCCTGGGCGAGGGCCGCAGCAAGAAGGAGGCCGAGCAGCAGGCCGCCGAGTCCGCGTGGAAGGCCATCAAGGCCAGGTCCGAGGCACGGGCCGCCGAGACCGCCGGGGACAACCCCTCCGGCGAGGGCCGGGGCTGAGGCGGCCATGCCCGAACTGCCCGAGGTCGAGGTCGTCCGCCGCGGACTGGCCGAACACGCGGTCGGCCGTTCCATCGGCGCCGTCGAGGTCCTGCACCCCAGGTCGGTACGGCGCCACGAGCCCGGCGCCGCCGACTTCGCCGCCCGTCTGGAGGGCCGTGTCCCCACGTCGGCACGCCGGCGCGGGAAGTACCTGTGGCTCGTCCTGGACAGCGGCGAGATGCTCCTCGCCCACCTGGGGATGAGCGGGCAGATGCTGGTCCAGCCCGCGGGCAAGCCCGACGAGCGTCACCTGCGGGTGCGCCTGCCCCTCTCGGACGGCGCCGAACTGCGCTTCGTGGACCAGCGGACCTTCGGCCACGTGATGGTGGACGTTCCCGGCGAGCGCGTCGACGTGCCGTCGTCCGTGGACCACATCGCCCTGGACCCGCTGGACCCCGCGTTCGTCCCGGAGGCGTTCGTGCGGGCGCTGCGCGCGAGGGACACCGAGGTCAAGCGGGCGCTGCTGGACCAGTCGCTCATCAGCGGCGTCGGCAACATCTACGCGGACGAGGCGCTGTGGCGGGCCGGCCTGCACTGGGCGCACTCCACGCGGGCCCTGTCGGACGGCCGGGCGACGGAGCTGCTGGGGCACGCGCGCGACGTGATGACCGAGGCGCTGGAGGTGGGAGGGACCACCTTCGACGGCCTGTACGTCAACGTCAACGGGGAGAGCGGCTACTTCTCACGCGGGCTCAACGCCTACGGGCGGAGGGACCGGCCGTGCGGCCGCTGCGGCACGGCCATCGTGCGCGAGGCGTTCATGAACCGCTCCTCGTTCAGCTGTCCGCGCTGCCAGAAGCGGCCGCGACCGCGCTCCTGAGGGGACACGGGACCAGGGCACGGGCCCGGCGGGTGACCCGGTGGATTCCGGGAGCACTCTTGCCGTGCTCCTGACGGAGTCCTGGACGTCCCGGTGCCGGAACTTGGGCGTGTCGGTGAGAGAACTCTGTCTGTCGGGTAAGGAAGCAGGTCGGACCGTGGGGAACGAGAGCGCATCCGTGCGGATGACCGCCTGGGTGCGGGGACACGTCCAAGGAGTGGGTTTCCGCTGGTGGACGCGTGCTCGCGCCCTTGAACTGGGGTTGACCGGGGCCGCCACGAACCTCGAGGACGGCCGGGTCGAGGTGGTCGCCGAAGGCCCGAGGGACGCCTGTGAACGCCTTCTTGGCCATCTCCGGGGCGGCGGTACACCCGGTCGTGTGGACTCCGTGGTCGAACGTTGGGCTCCGGCTGGGGGCAGGTTCACCGGTTTCGTCGAGCGGTGAGTATGCTGGAGGCGTAACGCGATTCGAGCACACCGCGGAACCGCGGCGGCCCAGAGGGCTCGTGGCAAGGGTTCCGGGGGGTGTGGGGCGATCATCGTGCGGGACCCCTGGAGGCCCGCACACGCCGGCGGAGCCGGGGGTCGTCACGTTTGAATCGTGCGCCACCACGTGCCCAGATCGTCTCTCGCTGGGTTGTGGTCGTTACGTACTGTCGTAATCCAATCTTGACCGGCGGCGCGCAGAGTGAGACTCTGGAAGGCACATCGCGCAACCTTCCACCCGCGTAGAGGACAACTCCAGTTGGAAATCCCGCGGGACATCGCATGCGCAGAATCCACTGGTCACTCAGTGTGGAGGACCTACATCATGGCGAAGGCTCTGTTTGGCCACGTCGGCGGCTCCGACCCTCGGATGGTCTCGGAGATGCGGCGGCTGCAGAAGCGGGTACGCGACCTCGAGGACGAGATCAGCCGTCTTCAGGCACAGAACGACCAGCTCAACATGGCCGTCACCGATGTCGCCGCCGGCGCGACCGACCGCGAGCCCGCGCTCGCCTGACCCGCGCCACCGACGTACCGGCCGACAGGCCGACCGTTTCCGGGATGTTCCGTTCACCGGCGGGGGCGCCGAACGCGTCATCCAGGCGTCCCTGAGGAACCCGTCGGCCACCACGGTCCGGCGAGAGCCCGCACGCCGCAGATTTTCCTTTCCCTTGCGGCTTCCTTTACCGTTGTACCCGGCGGACCCTGTCACAACCCTCCGTGTCCGCCGGACATCCCCCCTCCCCCGATCCCGGCCCCGACCCAGGTCAGCGGCCGATTCCATCGGAGGACGTCGGCCGGAACCACCCCCCGCGGTCACCGCTTCGTGGCACCCTTGGATGGTCGTGCCGTGAATGGCAGGTGAGCGCCGTGGGAGGTGTGCGTGTATCTGAAGAATCTGACGCTGCGCGGCTTCAAGTCGTTCGCGTCGGCCACCACCCTGCGTTTCGAGCCCGGGATCACCTGCGTGGTCGGTCCCAACGGCTCGGGCAAGTCCAACGTCGTCGACGCGCTCTCCTGGGTGATGGGGGAACAGGGGGCCAAGTCCCTGCGCGGCGGCAAGATGGAGGACGTGATCTTCGCGGGCACCTCCACCCGCCAGGCGCTGGGCCGTGCCGAGGTCAGCCTCACCATCGACAACACCGACGGCGCCCTGCCCATCGACTACACCGAGGTCACCATCAAGCGGACCATGTTCCGCAACGGCGGCTCGGAGTACGCCATCAACGGCGACACCTGCCGCCTCCTCGACATCCAGGACCTGCTCAGCGACTCCGGCATCGGCCGCGAGATGCACGTCATCGTGGGCCAGGGGCAGCTGGACACCGTCCTGCACGCCGGCCCCGAGGAGCGCCGCGCCCTCATCGAGGAGGCCGCCGGCATCCTCAAGCACCGCAAGCGCAAAGAAAAGGCGATCCGCAAGCTCAACGCGATGCAGGGCAACCTCGACCGCGTCAACGACCTGACCGCCGAGCTGCGCCGCCAGCTCAAGCCGCTGGGCCGCCAGGCCGAGCTGGCCCGCAGGGCCGCCGTCATCCAGGCCGACCTGCGCGACGCGCGCCTGCGCCTGCTGGCCGACGACATCGTCACCCTCACCGAGCAGCTCGCCAAGGAGGAGGCCGACGAGAAGGAGGTCCTCACCCGGCGCCGGGCGGCGGAGACGGCCCTCGCCCGGACACAGGAGCGCGAGACGGAGCTGGAGGCCCAGGCCACCGCGGCCGCGCCCGCCCTCGCCCAGGCCTCCGAGACCTACCACGCGCTCTCCCGCCTCACCGAGCGGCTCGACGCCGTGCGCGGCCTCGCCGACGAGCGCCACCGCAACCTGGCCGACGTCGCGGACGAGCCCGTCCACCGCCGCGACCCCGAGGAACTGGAGACGGAGGCCGAGGAGGCCGCCGCCCAGGAGGAGGAGCTGCTCACCCGGCTGGAGGAGGCCCGCGAGGCCCTGGAGGCCACCGTCACCGAGCGGTCCGCCGCCGAGGACGCGCTGCACCGCGAGGAGAAGCGGCTGGAGGCCGCCGCCCGCGCCGCCTCCGAGCGCCGGGAGGGCCTCGTCCGCCTGTCCGCCCGGGTGGAGGGCCTGCGCGGCCGGCTGTCCTCCGACGAGGACGAGACCACGAGGCTGGAGGAGTCCGCCCGGCAGGCCGCGGAGCGCGCCCGGCAGGCGCAGGCGGAGTACGAGATGGCCGCCGAGGAGTCCGCGGGGCTGGACGAGGGCGACGCCGAACTCGACTCCGCGCAGGAACTGGCGGCCCGTCAGCTCTCCGCGGCCGACACCGACCTCAACCGGCTCCGCGATGCCGAGCGCACCGCCGAGGGCGAGCGTTCCGCCCTCTTCGCCCGCAAGGAGGCCCTCGAGCTGGGCCTGGCGCACAAGGACGGCGCGGGCCCCCTCCTCGACTCAGGCCTGCCCGGCATGCTGGGCGGGTTCGCCGCCCTCGTCCAGGTCGACCCCGGACACGAGACCGCGGTCGCGGCGGCCTTCGGCGCGGCCGCGGGAGCCGTCGCGGTGGAGTCCCCCGACACGGCCGTCGCCGCCCTCGAACTCCTCCGGGACCGCGACGCGGGCCGCGCGGGCGTCGTCGTCGCCGACGCCGTGCCCTCCGCGCCCCGCGAGACCTGGCCCGTACTGCCCGCCGGCGTCCGGTACGCCGTCGACGCCGTCGTGGTCCCGGACCACCTCCGGGGAGCCGTCACCGCGCTGCTCGACCGGACCGCCCTGGCCGACGACGTCCACGCGGCCCGCGCCCTCGTCGCCGCCCTGCCCGGGGTCCGGGCCGTCACCCCCGAGGGCGACCTGTTCACCGAGGCGCTGGTGCAGGGCGGCTCCGCCGGGGCGCCCAGCCTCCTGGAGGTCCAGGCCGCGGTGGACGAGGCGGGGGAGAAGCTGGAGGCGGCCACCGAGAGCGCCAAGCGGATCGCCGCCGAACTCGAGGCCAAGAAGCGCGAACGGGCCGACCTGGCCGCCCGGGCCGACGAGCTCACCGCCCGCCGCCGCCAGAGCGACCGCAAGCGCAACGAGTCCGCGCAGAGGCTGGGCAAGCTCGGCGGCCAGGCGCGTTCGGCGGAGGCGGAGTCCGAGCGCTACGCGGCCGCCGCGGCCACGTCCTCCGCCGCGAGGGACGAGAACGCCGAGAAGCTGGCGCGGCTGGAGGAGGAGCTGGCCGAGGCCGAGGAGGTGGCCGCCTCCATTGAGGAGGACGCCCCCGACGCGCAGACCCGCGACGAGCTCGCCGTCCGGGCCTCGCGGTCCCGGGCCACCGAGATGGAGCGCCGCCTGGCGGTGCGCACCGCCGAGGAGCGGGCCCGGTCGATCGCCGGGCGCGCCGAGCAGCTGCGCGCGCAGGCCTTCGAGGAGCGGCGCGCCATGGAGCGCGCCGTCGAGCGCCGCCGGACCCGCGCCGCGCAGGCCACCGTCGCCCGGGCGGTGGCCGAGAGCGCGCGGCTGGCCCTGGAGCGGATCGCCGTGTCCCTCGCGGCCGCCGAGAACGAGCGGGCCGTCGCCGAGGCCGGGAAAGAGGCGCGCGACGGCGAGCTGAGGACCGTGCGCGCCCGGGTCCGCGAGCTGTCCGTCGACCTGGAGAAGCTGACCAGCTCGGCGCACAGCGGCGAGGTGGCCCGCGCCGAACGGCGCCTGCGCCTGGAGCAGCTGGAGACCAGGGCGATGGAGGAGCTGGGCGTCGACGTGCCCACACTCGTCGCCGAGTACGGTCCGCGCGTGCCCGTGCCGCCGCCCGCCGACGCGGGCGAGGAGGCCGTGCCGCTGCCGTACGTGCGCGAGGTGCAGGCCAAGCGGGCCAAGGCCGCCGAGCGCCAGCTCAACCAGCTGGGCAAGATCAACCCGCTGGCCCTGGAGGAGTTCGCCGCCCTGGAGGAGCGGCACGCGTTCCTCAACGCGCAGCTGGAGGACCTCAAGAAGACCCGGCGCGACCTGATGGACATCGTCCAGGAGGTGGACGCCCGCGTGCAGGAGGTGTTCGCGTCCGCCTACCTGGACGTGGAGCGCGAGTTCGCGGCGATCTTCGGCCGCCTCTTCCCGGGGGGCGAGGGGCGCCTGCTCCTCACCTCGCCCGAGGACATGCTGACCACCGGCATCGAGGTCGAGGCCCGGCCGCCCGGCAAGAAGGTCAAGCGGCTGTCCCTGCTGTCCGGCGGGGAGCGGTCCCTGACCGCGGTGGCGTTCCTCGCGGCGATCTTCAAGGCGCGCCCGTCGCCGTTCTACGTGATGGACGAGGTCGAGGCGGCCCTGGACGACACCAACCTCCAGCGGCTGCTGGTGATCTTCGAGGAGCTGCGCGCCTCGTCGCAGCTGATCGTCATCACCCACCAGAAGCGCACCATGGAGGCGGCCGACGCGCTGTACGGCGTCACGATGCAGGGCGACGGCATCTCGCAGGTCATCAGCCAGAAGCTCGTGCGCCCGGCCTGAGGCCGGTTCCGGTCGCGCACCCCTCTCCGCCCGCCCGTGGCGTCCCCGCGGCCCGGGGGGGCGGACGGCGGTCGTCGCCGTGGTGCCCGCGTTCGTGTCCCGGCCCGGTCCGCGCCGGCGGGCCGGGGGCCGGACACGGCGGAGGCCGCCCTCCCCGGGGGGAGGACGGCCCCGTGGCGCGTGCGGGACTACCCGCGGTCGATGGTGATGACCGGGGAGGTCCAGGTCTCCCAGTGGTCCGGGTTGTCGGGGTCGCCGAGCGCCTTGAGCGCGCGGGCCTCCAGCCGGTAGGAGCCGTCCCTCACGTCGGTGATCCGGCCGTGCCTGTCCACGACCGTGCCGTCCCACGGGTAGCTGAAGAACGACGTCCTCGTCGCGCTGCGGTGCACGTGGTCCACCGACACCCCCACGTTGCGGTCGGGGTGGACGGGGCGGCCGGTGCGCTCGTCGATGACCACCATGTCGAGCCTGGTGACGTGGTGGTCGAAGTGCGCGATCACGTACGGCACGTCGGGAAGGCCGTCGACCCACTCCATCGTGTAGGAGGCGCCGTCCGGCTGGTTCTCGAACGTGCCGCCGCTGTCGCTCGCGCAGTCCAGGCCGGAGAAGGCCTCGCACTCCGTGATCCTGGTCAGCCACGGCAGGTCCGCGACCACGCCCGACCCGTCGCTGATCGGGGTCATGGCCTCGATCTCCTGGTAGTCGCCGTTGTAGGCGGCGTACGGGACCCGGTAGGTCTCCCCGCCGGTCTCGGACACGGTGACGTACCCGCCGTAGATCATCTGCTCGAAGTCCTGGGCGGGCGGGGTGACGGTGACCCGCACCTCGGCCGACCCCCCGGCGGGGACGGTCACCGAGTCGCTGTCGAAGGCCACCTCGGCGGAGCCGTCGTTGTAGCCGGGCGCGAAGGTGTCGCCGTGGGTGCCCAGGGCGGCCTCGTGGGAGAGCTCGTACGTGGCCTCTCCGTCACCGTCGTTGGTGATGGTGACCGTCTCGGTCACGGCCTCCCCGGTGGCGCCGAGGGACAGCTTGCCGGGGGTCACGGTGGTGGTGGCGAGCACGGAGCCGGGGACGTCCAGCATGCCCGCCCCCTGGCGGTGCACGTTGTCGGGGTGGCCCAGGCCGGGGTTGCCCCACCACGCCTTCGGGTCGGCGCTGTTCTGGAGGACGGTGCGCACCTCGTGCGAGTCCAGGTCGGGGCGCGCCTGCAGCAGCAGTGCGACGCCGCCCGCCACGTGCGGCGACGACATGGAGGTGCCGCTGATGGTGGCGTAGCCGCCCTGGTCCATCGGGTACGTGGAGTTGATCAGGCCGCCGGGGGCGCCGATGTCCGGCTTGAGGGACAGGTCGGCGGCCAGGCCGAAGGAGCTGAAGGAGCTGATCAGCCCGCCGGTCGGGTTGGGGATGGTGATGTCCTCGCCCGTCCAGGTGAGGGTGACGGGCTCGTCGCCCTCCAGGAGCTCCAGCAGGTGGGCGCCGGCCTCGTCGGAGACACCGATCGAGAAGGCGCCCCGGTCGACGATGCCGCCGCCGGCGAACATGCCGGGCACGTTGTTGTACATGACGACGCCGGTGGCGCCGGCGTCGAGGGCCGCGTCGTACTTCTCGGCGAAGGTGCACTCGCCGCGCACCATCAGGGCCGTCCGGCCGTCCAGGTCCGCGACCTCGTCGCCCAGGGCGGTGCAGCCCCGTCCGACGTGGACGAGCTCGTCGGTGTCGCCGGAGGCGGGCGGCGGCTCGGCCGCGCCCATCTCCATGTAGGCGAGGGCCTCGCCGCTCGGGTTGGCGGTCACGGACGCGGCCTGGATGTGCGTGTTGTCGAAGGAGGCGACGCCGATCACGTCCTCGCCGAGGCCGGGGGCGCCCGCCGAGTACAGGCCGGTGGCGCCCTCGTTGCCGATGGAGGCGACGACGACCATGCCCTCGTCGACGAGGTTGTCGGAGGCGACGGCGGTCGGGTACTGGGGCCAGGAGTGCGAGGAGCCGATGCTCATGTTGAGCACGTCCATGTCGTCCGCGAGGGCCTGCTCCATGGCGGCGATCATGATGTCGGAGGTGGTGGACCCCGTGCAGCCGAACACCTTGTAGGCCCCGAACTCGACGGCGGGCGCCACACCGGTGACCCCGCCCTCGGCGCCGACGATCCCGGCGACGTGCGTGCCGTGCCCGTTGCAGTCCTGGGGGTCGTCGTCGGGGACGGGGACGGACGCGGGGTCGCCGGCGTTGAAGTCGTCGCCCACGAAGTCGTGCCCGACGACCACGCGGTCGTTGGGGAACCCGCCCCCGCCCAGGTCGGGGTGGGTGTAGTCGACGCCGGTGTCCATGATGGCCACCCGGAGCCCCTCGCCCGTCAGCCCGAGTTCGTTCTGGGCGATGTCGGACCCCGTCATGGGGAGCGCGGTGTCCAGGTCGGGGACGTTCTCGCCGGTCTCGGGGATCCGGTAGGTGAGGACGGGGTGGATGGCGCTCACGCCGGGGATCTCCCGCGCGGTGCCGACCTGTGTGTCGTCCATGCGGACGGAGAGGCCGTTCCACAGCTCGCTGAACGAGTGCCGTTCGGTGTACTCCAGGCCGTGCTCCTCGGCCTCGGCCCGGAAGTCCTCGTGCTCGCCGTCCACCGTCGCCGGGGAGGTGCCCTCGGTGGTGGGCGGGCTCTCGAGCTCGATGAACCACAGGCCGTTGGCCTGGTGGGTCAGTTCACCGTTCTCGGAGGAGGGCGCGGGATGGAGGGGGGCGAGTTCGGAGACCTCGTCGGCGTTCGCCGGTGTGGAGGCGGCGAGGCCCGCCACGAGTGTCAACCCGGCGAGCGCCGCCAGGCGTGATCGGTGGGGTACCACCTTGTCAACACATCCCTTCTCGGTGCACGCCGCTGGACACCGGGGGAGCGGAATACCCCACTAAGGACATATGTGGTGCTCAGGGGGATACGCCGCTTCATGTCCTTGTTCGTTTGATCGGCGCGCATAGCAACGAGATCATTGCCGTGTGCCATGAATGTGTCAATGTTCGCGAAGACTCAATATGGCCACATGGTGGAGCCAAGTTGCACCAGGGGTTGATGTTTCACGAGAGGTTCATAAACGGACATGAATTCACTTTTTCCTCGTACTGGGATAAAAGGAATTCTGGTACGGAGTTCCGTCGCTCTGCGCAGGCCCCTGTCCGTGCGGGGCAGATGCGGGGAAGACGCAGGCCGGGGCGGCCACCGGCCCGCCAGCGAGGAGCCGGGGGGACGCGAGTAGGCTGGGGACGTCGGGCCGCCTCCGGGCGGCCCGTCCGGTGTCGAAGGAGCGAAGTCCGGTACAGCGGCCCTGCGGGGCCGTCCAATCCGGCGCTGTCCCGCAACTGTGGAGCCCCGCCCCGGCGGGGACGAGCCAGGTCGCCTCCCGGCATCGACTCACCCGTCCTCGTGGGAAGGACAGGCCAGTCTCCGCCAGGACCGTGCTCCTTCCCCCGTCCCGCAAGGAGCACCGTGCGGATCGCACGCCCCTTCCCCGCCGTCCTCCTCGGAGCCGCCCTCACCCTGACCGCCTGCGGCGGCGGGGCGGAGAACGGTGAGCCCGAGGCCGAGCCGACGACCGACGCCGCGCCCGCCTCCTGCGGCGCCCCCGAGGCCGATCCCGACCGTCCCACCGTGGGCGACGGCACCTTCCCCGTCACCCTCACCGGCGCCACGGGCGACGTCACCCTCGAGGAGGAGCCCCGGCGGATCGTCTCCCTGTCGCCCAGCCACACCGAGATGCTCTTCGCCATCGGCGCGGGCGACCAGGTCGAGGCCGCCGACGAGTACTCCGACTACCCGGAGGAGGCCCCCACCACGGCGCTGAGCGGCTTCGAGCCCAGCGTCGAGGCCGTCACCGAGTACGACCCGGACCTGGTCGTCCTCGCCCGCAGCGCCGAGGACACCGCCTCCCAGCTGGAGACCGTGGGCATTCCCACCCTCGTCATCGACGCCGCCCAGGACCTGGAGGACACCTACGCGCAGATCCGCCTGCTCGGGGACGCCACCGGCCGCACCGCCGAGGCCGACGCCGAGGCGGACCGGGTGGAGAGCGAGTTCAACGCGGTCGTCGAGGGCGTGTGCGACACGGCCGACGGCGCCGGGCTGACCTTCTACCAGGAGCTCGACGAGACGTCCTTCTCCGCCACCTCCGAGACCTTCGTCGGGCAGATCTACCGGTCCTTCGGGCTGGTCAACATCGCCGACGCGGCCGACGACGGCTCCGCGGGCGGGTACCCGCAGCTGTCACAGGAGTACATCGTCGAGGAGAACCCCGACATGGTCTTCCTGTCCTACGGCGACGAGTCCACGGTCGAGGACGTCGCCGGGCGCCCGGCCTTCGACACCGTCACCGCCGTGCGGAACGACGCCGTCTACCTGCTCGACGCCGACATCGCCTCCCGCTGGGGACCTCGCGTCGTCGACTTCGCCGAGCTGGTCGGCGAGGCCGTGACCGAGAACGCGGGGAACTAGCGTGAAGGGCGGTGTCGGCGTCCCCGTCGGCTGGGCGGCCGTGGGAGCGGTCGCGCTGGTCGCGGCCGGCCTCTTCGGCATCTCCGCCGGAGCGGCCTCCCTGTCGGCGGCCGACATCGTCCGGCACCTCCTCAGCCTCCTGCCGTTCGGGGTGGAGTCGCCCCTGACCGAACGGCAGGCGGCCCTGCTCGTGGAGCTGCGCCTTCCCCGCGTGGTGATGGGCGCGATCGTCGGCGCCCTCCTGGCCACGGCGGGCGGCGCCTACCAGGGCGTGTTCCGCAACCCCCTCGCCGACCCCTTCCTCCTCGGCGCCGCCGCCGGGGCCGGGCTCGGTGCGACCCTGGTCATGGTGTTCGGCCAGGAGCTCGGCGGCTCGCCGCGCGCCCTGGTCCCCGTCGCCGCCTTCGTCGGGGCCCTGCTCGGCGTGGCGGCCGCCTACCTGCTCGGGTCCACCGCGGGGGGCGGTGGCACGGCCTCCCTCGTCCTCGCGGGCGTGGCCGTGTCGTCCTTCCTCTCCGCCGCCCAGACCCTGGTCCAGCAGATGGGCGTCGACCAGCTCCAGCGCATCTACGCCTGGCTGCTCGGCGGGCTGGGCCGCGACGGGTGGAACGACGTCCGGCTGATCGCCCCCTACGCGGTGGTCGGCCTGGCCGTCCTCCTGCTGTGCGGCTACCTGCTCGACATGCTCGCCCTCGGCGACGACAAGGCGGTCAGCCTGGGCCTGAACCCGGCGGCGGTGCGCATCGTGGTGATCGGCGCGGCGTCGCTGGCCACGGCCGCCGCGGTGTCGGTGAGCGGGCTGATCGGCTTCGTCGGGATCGTCGTCCCGCACGTGGTGCGCCGGCTGGTGGGGTCCAACTACCGGGCGATCCTGCCGGTGACCGTGCTGTTCGGCGGGGCCTTCCTCGTCCTGGTGGACATCGTGGCCAGGACCCTGGTGTCCCCGGCCGAGCTCCCCATCGGCGTGGTGACCGCTTTTCTCGGCGCGCCCTTCTTCGTTCTCATCCTGCGCACCACGCGCCACCGCAGTACCTGAGGCGCGACGGCGCGGGCACTCGCGGCCACCGGCCGCGGACCCCGCGCACCGTTCGTTCCCGGCACGCCACCCGGCCGTGACGCGAACGCGTCGAACACTCTGGGAGACTGGTGCACGCTATGGACATCACCTTGATCGCCGCCATCGTCATCGCCGTCGTGCTCCTGGCCGTCGGCGGGTTCTTCCTGGTCAGGACCCAACGCCCGGTCAAGCCGGGCAAGGAGGAACCCGGACCCGAGACCACGGGGGCCGCCGGGGCGACCGCCGTCGAGGAGGACCGGGACAGGGACTCCGGAACCGTCCGCACGCCTCCCTCGCAGGCCCCGCCGGAGGCCCCGGCCGCCGAGCCCGCCGCGCCGGAGCTGGAGACCCCGCCGCCCTCCGCGGGGCGCATGGTGCGCCTGCGCGCGCGGTTGGCCCGGTCGCAGAGCTCCTTCGGGCAGGGACTGCTCAACCTCCTCTCCTCCGACACCCTGGACGACGACGCCTGGGAGGAGATCGAGGACACCCTCATCACCGCCGACATCGGCGTGGCCTCCGCCTCCCAGATCGTGGAGAGCCTGCGCACCCGCGTCAAGGTGCTCGGCAGCCGCGGCCACGACGAGGTGCGGGCGCTGCTGCGCGAGGAGCTCCTCGCGCACATCCGCACGGACGCCGACCGCACCGTGCGAACCGAACCCCACAACGGCCGCCCCGCCGTGATCATGGTGGTCGGGGTCAACGGCACCGGGAAGACCACGACCACCGGCAAGCTGGCCCGGGTCCTGGTCGGCGACGGGCGCAGCGTCGTGCTCGGCGCCGCCGACACCTTCCGCGCCGCCGCCACCGAGCAGCTCCAGACGTGGGGCAGCCGCGTGGGGGCCCCGGTCGTGCGCAAGGAGGAGGGCGCGGACCCGGCGAGCGTGGCCTTCGACGCCGTCTCGCGCGGCATCGAGGAGGGCGCCGACACGGTCATCATCGACACCGCCGGGCGCCTGCACACCAAGACCGGCCTGATGGACGAGCTGGGCAAGGTCAAGCGGGTCGTGGAGAAGAAGTCGCAGGTCGACGAGGTGCTCCTGGTCCTCGACGCGACGACCGGGCAGAACGGCCTGCGCCAGGCCCGGGTGTTCGGCGAGGTCGTGAACGTCACGGGCATCGCGCTGACCAAGCTGGACGGCACCGCCAAGGGCGGCATCATCGTGCAGGTCCAGCGCGAGCTGGGCGTGCCGGTCAAGCTGGTCGGGCTCGGGGAGGGGCCGGACGACCTGGCGCCCTTCGACCCCGAGGTCTTCGTGGACGCCATCCTGGGCTGAGGCGGCTCCCCCGTCGCCGGGGCGGATCCGCGAGCGTGGCCGGGCACCCGACCGGGTGCCCGGCCACAGCCGTGTCCGCACGGCGCGAACCCGGCCGTACCCGGACACCGGCGCCGCGGCGGCCCGTTTCATGCGATCGACACGCCGGTGAAACACCGAGCGCCGCCTACTTGACGGCGCCGTCCCCACGGGCGTGAGATCTGACCGAGAGTGACCATTTGGTCCTCCTCGGCTGATGTGACGGGGGTCGCTCTGTGCCGGTGCACGTGCGTTCGGGCGTGCTGGGGGTTCGGTTCATGGTGCGTTAACACTTCTGGCTGTCCTTTTACCCCTGCGCAACACGTCGGGTCCCGGGGAGAAACACCCCGGTCGGACAGTTGCCTGCGTGGTGATCTGCATCGGGCCCGATGATGCGCTCGCTGACCGCCGCCCTCACAGACACAATCCCCCGCCCGTCCTACGGAGGCGACGTAATGATTGACACCGGCAACACGGCGTGGCTGCTCATCAGCGCAGCGCTCGTGATGCTCATGACCCCGGGCCTGGCCTTCTTCTACGGAGGCATGTCGCGGGCCAAGAGCGTCCTGAACATGATGCTGATGAGCTTCGCGAGCATCGCGATCGTCAGTGTCCTCTGGGTCGTGGTGGGCCACTCGCTCACCTACTCCGACGGCGGTCCGCTCAACGCGTTCATCGGTGGCTTCGACTACGTCGGGCTCAGCAACCTGATCGGCGAGATCGAGCCCGCGGCCGACGGCGAGGGCGGCTACCCGCTGCTCGTCGACGCCGGCTTCCAGATGATGTTCGCGGTGATCACCGTGGCCCTCATCAGCGGCGCGATCGCGGACCGCGCCAAGTTCGGCGCCTGGATGCTGTTCGCCCCGGTCTGGGCCCTGCTCGTCTACTTCCCCGTCGCCCACTGGGTCTGGGGCGACGGCTGGATCGGCGGCCTGACCATCGGCGGCTACGAGGTCATCGACTTCGCCGGCGGCACCGCGGTCCACATCAACGCCGGCGCGGCGGCGCTGGCCCTGACCTTCGTCCTCGGTCGCCGCAAGGGCTTCGGCTCCGAGTCGATGCGCCCCCACAACCTTCCGTTCGTGCTGCTCGGCGCGGCGCTCCTGTGGTTCGGCTGGTTCGGCTTCAACGCCGGCTCCGCCTACGCCGCCAACGAGACCGCCGCCCTGGCCCTGGTCAACACGCAGGTCGCCACCGCCGCCGCCACCGGGGCCTGGATGCTCGTCGAGCGCCTGCGCTACGGCAAGGTCAGCGCCCTGGGCTTCGCCTCCGGCGCCATCGCCGGCCTGGTGGCCATCACCCCGGCCGCCGCGAACGTCACCCCCCTCGGCGCGATCGCCGTCGGCGCGCTGTCCGGCGCCGTGTGCGCCTACGCCATCAGCTGGAAGTTCAAGTTCAAGTACGACGACGCGCTCGACGTCGTGGGCATCCACATGGTCGGCGGCATCATCGGGTCGGTGGTCCTCGGACTCGTGGCCGCGGGTGTGGTCGGCGGCTCGGACGGCCTGCTCTACGGCGGTGGCATCGGCCTCCTGGCCGTCCAGGTCGTCGCGGTCGTCGGCGTCATGATCTACTCCTTCGTCGTCACCTGGGTCATCGCCAAGGTCATCGACCTCGTCGTCGGGTTCCGCATCACCGAGGAGGTCGAGACCAACGGCCTGGACCACGAGCTGCACGCCGAGTCGGCCTACGCCTTCGAGGAGCTCGACGAGATCGAGGCAGAAGCTGTCTCCCCGCCGACGCCTCCGGGCGGGGAGGCGGCCTCACCGCAGGTCAAGGCCTAGTCCTCAGCGTGGAGGCCGGAGGCCCTGCACCGTTGACGCGGTGAGGTGCCAGGGACCGGCGGGGAGAGATCCCCGTCGGTCCCGTTTCTGTTTTCTATAGTGCTTCGTGGCATATATGGGCATTCATAGGCCGGTATTGGCCGTGGCCTGCGTGTTGGTTCGGTACCCTCTGAGCGGTGCGGCTGTCATGCCGCGGGACGGGTGCGCCCGGCCGGGGACGCCGGCCGAATCACAGGTGCGTATCGGCGCCCTTCGGGCGGCGCCGGGGTGAAACCAGGCGCCGCGCATCCGCGTCCCACGCCAATGACGGGTCTCGGGCCGGTCGTCCCGCCGCCCACCCGGAAACTCACGCTGATTCGTACAGTGCCCCACAGGTCGGGGTCAGGAGGCAAGATGGCGCCGGTTAGTCACTTCAGGGGTCGCAGGGCCAGGCGCTCCGCGCTTGCCGCGACGAGCGCGATCGCCGTTCTCGGCTTGACGGCGTGCTCCATCGACCTGAGCAGCCTGCGCCCCGGCGGGGGCGAGGAGGAGCCCAGTCCCGAACCCGCCGAGCCGGTGGCCGCGGCTCCCCTCCTGGAGAGCGCGCTGGCGGACCTGGCCGCCTACCCGGCGCTCACCGCCACCGGGCAGGTCGCGGAGACCGTCGGCTCCTCCGAGGTTCGTGACGCCTCGCTCACCGTCGCCGACACCGGCGCGACGAGCGGGACCATCCGGGCCAATAGCGTCGAGGCGGACGTGCTCGCCGCCGACGGCAAGCTCTTCATCCGCGCGGTCGAGGACTTCTGGCTCGACCAGGGCGTCTTCGGTCCGGACTTCGACGACTTCAACGAGAACTGGGTGCGCTCCTCGGCGGCCCATGCCGGGCTCAACCCCAGCACCACCCTGGCCCCGCCGGAGCTCTCCGCGACCCTGGCCGCGATCGAGCTGGACTCGGAGGAGGCTGTCGAGGAGAACCTGGACGGCACGCTCACCTACCGGATCGACCTCGCCGGCGAGCGCAACCAGGTCTGGATCAACGCGGAGACCGAGCAGGTCCAGCGCATCGCCGTCGAGGAGCTCGTCCCCGAGGGCGCCGAGACCGGCCCCCAGGTCCGGCTGGACCTGGCCGAGGCCGACACCGCAGCCGTCGAGGAGCTCTACGACGGCATCATCACCACGGCCGAGGACGACCTGACCGGGTCCCGGGACGCCCGGATCGAGGTGGGCTGGGACGGCAACCCCGAGATGAACTGCGAGGACGGGCCCAACTGCACCTGGTCGGGAACGGTGCGGGACGCGGGCGGCGACGGCAGCGGCGAGGTGACCGTCCGCATGGACGTGACCTTCACCAACGCCGACATCGGCGAGCAGACCTGCGACGACGGCGGCACCCTGGAGGCGGGCGCGACCCTGGACCTCTCGTGCAGCGCCGACTACAACATCGTCAGCTCCACCCAGCAGACCTACACCATCGACGGTGAGGCCCAGCTGTCCACCCGCGGCCTGACCGGCGGCCAGCAGGAGGAGATGCTGGCGGCCCTCGCCGAGCAACGCGAGGCCACGCTGGCCGGCGGCGCCCCCTCCGAGGAGGAGTCCGCGGAGGACGGGGGCAACTAGCGCCCCGCGCCCCCGCCGGTCCGCGGACCGGCGGCCGGGTACGGGCGCGGTGGCGGAGACAGGCGACGACAGGGAGGGCGGGGCGCACGGGCCCCGCCCTCACCCCGTTCCCGGCCCCGCGGCCTCGGACTACTGTCCGGCGGCGGTGGGCGGGTAGGCTGGGAAACCACTTACGAGACGAAGGACTGGCCAAACTCGTGTTCGAGACGCTTTCCGACCGGCTGACATCGGTCTTCTCCTCGCTGCGCGGCAAGGGGCGGCTGTCCGAGGAGGACATCAACGCGACCGCGCGGGAGATCCGTCTCGCGCTGCTCGAGGCGGACGTCGCGCTGCCGGTGGTCCGCGAGTTCATCTCGCGGATCAAGGAGCGCGCCCGCGGCGAGGAGGTCTCCAAGGCCCTCAACCCGGCGCAGCAGGTCATCAAGATCGTCAACGAGGAACTCGTCGAGATCCTCGGCGGCGAGACCCGGCAGGTGCGGTTCGCCAAGAACCCGCCCACCGTGATCATGCTCGCCGGCCTCCAGGGCGCCGGTAAGACCACCCTGGCGGGCAAGCTCGCCAAGTGGCTGTCGGCGGACCGCAACACGCCGCTGCTGGTCGCCGCCGACCTCCAGCGCCCCAACGCCGTCACCCAGCTCCAGGTGGTCGGTGAGCGCGCCGGGACCCCGGTGTTCGCTCCCGAGCCCGGCAACGGCGTGGGCGACCCGGTCGAGGTCGCCCGGGCCTCCGTCGAGCACGCGCGCCGCAACAACCACAACGTCGTCATCATCGACACCGCGGGCCGCCTCGGTGTGGACACCGAGATGATGCAGCAGGCCGCCGACATCCGCGACGCCGTCAGCCCCGACGAGATCCTCTTCGTCGTCGACGCGATGATCGGCCAGGACGCGGTCAACACCGCCCAGGCCTTCCTCGACGGCGTCGGCTACGACGCGGTCGCGCTCACCAAGCTCGACGGTGACGCCCGCGGCGGTGCGGCACTGTCCATCCGGCACATCACGGGCCGTCCGATCATGTTCGCGTCCACCGGCGAGAAGCTGGAGGACTTCGACCTCTTCCACCCGGACCGGATGGCGTCGCGCATCCTGGACATGGGTGACGTCCTCACGCTCATCGAACAGGCGCAGCGCACGTTCGACGAGGCCGAGGTCGAGAAGATGGCCTCGACCATGGCCTCGGACGACGACTTCACGCTGGACGACTTCCTCCAGCAGATGTCGATGGTCCGCAAGCTCGGCCCGATCGGGAACCTGCTCGGCATGATGCCCGGCATGGGGCAGATGCGCGACCAGATCGACAACATCGACGACAAGGACCTGGACCGCATCCAGGCGATCATCCAGTCGATGACGCCGGGCGAGCGGGCCAACCCCAAGTCGATCAACGGCTCGCGCCGGCTGCGCATCGCCAACGGCTCGGGTACGCAGGTCAGCGACGTCAACGGCCTGGTCACCCGCTTCTTCGAGGCGCAGAAGATGATGCGCAAGATGAAGAACGGCGGGATGCCGGGCATGCCCGGGATGCCCGGGGTCGGCGGCGGCAACCGCAAGAAGGCCAAGGCCCAGGCCAAGAAGGCCAAGAAGGGCAAGCAGCGCAGCGGCAACCCGATGAAGGCCCGCCAGCAGGAGGCCGAGCGCGCGGCCGAGCGCCAGAAGCGCCAGGAGGAGGGCGGCCAGCAGATGCCGCAGCTGCCCCCGGGCCTCGGCGGAGGCGGCGGCGGGCAGCCCACGCTCCCGCCCGGTTTCGGCGGACCCAACATGCCGGACCTGTCCAACTTCAAGCTGCCCAAGCAGTAGCGGAGACCACAGGCGGCCCGTCCCCGGCGAGGGGGCGGGCCGTTCGCGTCGGCGGGGCCACGCGGGCGCCTGTGTCCTGTCCGAGGAACACGCTCGCGTCTGGCACAATGAGTAGTCGACTAACGGTGGACGGGTCAGCCCTCTAACTAACCCGCCACCCACGTCTTGCCTTGGCGGGTACTGCAACCCCACGTGGTTTCGCCGCCGGGCGCCGAACACCGTTCATCGGGAGAAGACCACTCCAGTGGCTGTCAAACTGAAGCTCAAGCGTATGGGCAAGATCCGTACGCCCCAGTACCGCATCATCGTCGCCGACGCCCGCACCAAGCGTGACGGCAAGGCGATCGAGGAGATCGGCAAGTACCACCCCAAGGAGCACCCGAGCCTCATCGAGGTCGACTCCGAGCGGGCGCAGTACTGGCTGTCCGTGGGGGCCCAGCCCTCCGACGCGGTCAAGGTCCTCCTGCGCAAGACCGGCGACTGGCAGAAGTTCAAGGGCCTTCCCGCTCCGGCTCCGCTCCAGGTCGCCGAGGCCAAGGACCCCGAGGCCAAGGAAGCCGCCTTCCAGGCCGCGCTGAAGGAGCTCGTGCTCCCCGGCGGCGAGGGCAAGACCAAGGCCAAGAAGACCGAGAAGAAGGCGGAGAAGGCGGCCGACAAGCCCGCCGAGACCGCCGAGGCCGAGAAGTCCGAGGGCGAGGCCTGACGTGCTGGAAGAGGCGCTTGAGCACCTCGTGAAGGGGATCGTTGCGAACTCCGACGACGTCCAGGTGAGAGCCAAGCGGCTCCGCAAGGGCAAAGTCCTGGAGGTCCGGGTCCATCCCGACGACCTCGGCAAGGTGATCGGTCGCAACGGCCGCACCGCCAAGGCACTCCGGACCGTGATCGGCTCCCTCGCCGGGGGCCGCTACGTCCGAGTGGACCTGCTGGACCTGCACGAAGTGCGCTGACGCGCCTCTTGGGGCGCCGACCACGACCGGTCGGCGCCCCGTAGTTGTGCCCGGGGCACCTGCCCCGGGCACAGTTTTCCCGTCTCCACGGTGGGACGGGCGGAAGGACGGAACCTCCCATGCGACTCGTTGTGGGCCGGATCGGCCGCGCGCACGGTATCCGGGGCGATGTCGCCGTCGACGTGCGGACGGACGACCCGGCGGCCCGCTTCGCCGACGGCACCGTGATGGAGACCGACCCGGCCGGAGCCGGACCGCTCACCGTCGCGTCCAGCCGTCGCCACAGCGACCGGCTGCTGGTGCGCTTCAAGGGGGTCGCCGACCGCGACTCCGCCGAGGCGCTGCGCGGCACCCTGCTGTTCGTGGACTCACGGGACATCGCCCCCCTGGACGACCCCGACGAGTTCCACGACCACGAACTCATCGGCCTGGCCGCGGTGACCACCGGGGGCGAGGCCGTCGGCACGGTCGACGACGTGCTCCACCACGCCCAGGACGTCCTGGTCGTCGCCACCCCCGGCGGCGGCGAGGTGCTGGTGCCCTTCGTCGCCGCACTGGTGCCCGAGGTCGACGTGGCCGGGGGCCGGATCGTCATCGACCCGCCGCCCGGCCTGCTCGACCTCGCCGACTGAAGGGGCGCGCAGTGCGCATCGACATCATCAGCATCTTCCCCGACTACTTCGCCCCCCTGGACCTCTCCCTGATCGGGAGGGCACGCGCCTCGGGCCTCCTCGACGTGCGGGTCCACGACCTGCGCTCCTGGACGCACGACAGGCACAACACCGTGGACGACACCCCCTACGGGGGAGGCCCCGGCATGGTCATGAAGCCCGAGCCCTGGGGTGAGGCGCTCGACGAGGTCGTGGCCGGGGCCCCGGCCC
The DNA here is from genome assembly GCF_040613895.1 of Nocardiopsis sp. NPDC006198. Taxonomy (NCBI): domain Bacteria; kingdom Bacillati; phylum Actinomycetota; class Actinomycetes; order Streptosporangiales; family Nocardiopsidaceae; genus Nocardiopsis; species Nocardiopsis sp. NPDC006198. The sequence continues at coordinate 57,751 of NZ_JBEXSY010000020.1, forward strand.
GCCTGATCCTGCCCACACCCAGCGGCCGCCCCTTCCGGCAGGCGGACGCCGAGCGCCTGGCGGGGGAGGAGAGGCTGGTCTTCGGGTGCGGGCGCTACGAGGGCATCGACTCCCGGGTGGCCGCGGACGCCGCCCTGCGGATGCCGGTCGAGGAGGTCAGCATCGGCGACTACGTCCTCAACGGGGGCGAGTCCGCGACGCTGGTGATGGTCGAGGCGATCACCCGCCTGCTGCCGGGTGTTCTCGGCAACACCGAGTCGGCGGTCCAGGACTCCTTCGCCTCCGGCGGCATGGAGAACCTGGTCGAGGGGCCGGTGTACACCAAGCCCGTCATGTGGCGGAACCAGGAGGTGCCGCCCGTGCTGCTGTCCGGCAACCACGGGGCCGTGGACCGCTGGCGCCGCGACCAGGCGCTCCGCAAGACCGCGCGCAACCGGCCGGACCTGGTCGGCGCCATGCCGGAGGAGGCCCTCGACCGGCGTGACCGGGAGGTCCTCGCCGAGGAGGCCGTTCGGGAAGCCACCTGACATGTGGCAAACTGGGTGGGTTCCCCCTTGGTGACCCATGGCATCCGCATGCCGGCGGCACGACGTCGGCCTCTGTGACGGTCACCGGGTGGTCCGAATGTCCAGACCCGTACGGGCCCTCGCCCGCGCAACCCTCCCCGCACCACGCCGGGGACAGGGCGCGGAGCGCTATCGATGAGGAATCGCGAGATGCACACCGCCATCCAGGAGCTCGAGAAGGCTCAGCTCCGCACCGACGTCCCCGAGTTCCGCCCGGGTGACACGCTCAACGTCCACGTCCGCGTGACGGAGGGCACCCGCACCCGTGTCCAGGTCTTCAAGGGCGTCGTCATCCGCCGTCAGGGCTCGGGCAACCGCGAGACCTTCACCATCCGCAAGGTGAGCTACGGCGTGGGCGTGGAGCGCACCTTCCCGATCCACACCCCGGCCATCGAGAAGTACGAGGTCGCCGCCCGCGGCCGCGTGCGTCGCGCCAAGCTGTACTACCTGCGCGACCTGCGCGGCAAGGCCGCCCGCATCCGCGAGCGCCGCGAGCCCGTCTCCAAGTAGTCTTCCGCTCCCTTTCGGAGCCGAACGGCCCTCTTCCCGCACGGGAGGCAGGATAGGCTTCGGCTCGATGAGCAAAGACGAGAGGGATCCCGGCGCGGACGGGGTCCAGGACGAGGATTCCGCCCGGCCCGGCCCGGAGGAGCGAAGCTCCACCACTGGCTCCCGAGTCCCTGAGGACTCGGGAGCCAGTGGTGTCTCCGAAGTCGTTGGTCAGGAGCCGGAGGAGAAGGCGGACGCCGAGATGAGCAAGTCCCAGAGCAGTGAGAAGAAGGGGTCGTTCTGGAAGGAACTCCCCATCCTGATCGTGATCGCCGTGGTGTTGGCGTTCGTGATCAGGACCTGGGTGATGCAGGCGTTCTACATCCCCTCCACATCGATGGAGAACACGCTGCTCGTCGGCGACCGGGTGCTCGTGAACAAGGTCGTCTACCAGATCCGCGACATCGAGCGCGGCGAGGTCGTCGTCTTCAACGGCAACGGGTCGTGGGACGACCCGAACACCGTGACCGTGCCCGAGCCGACCAACCCCGTCGCGGGCGCCTTCAGCTGGGTGCAGCAGCAGCTGGGCGCCGCGCCCACGGGCAAGGAGTACATCAAGCGGGTCATCGGGCTCCCCGGCGACACCGTGGAGTGCTGCGACGAGCAGAACCGCATCCTGGTCAACGGCGTCCCCCTGGAGGAGGACGCCTACCTGTACCCGGGAAGCGTGGCCAGCCACACCGAGTTCGGCCCGGTCGAGGTGCCCGAGGGGCACCTGTGGCTGATGGGGGACCACAGGGCGATCTCCTACGACTCCCGCCTCAACCAGAACAACCCCGGTGGCGGCGCCGTCCCGATCGACCACGTGGTGGGCCGGGCTTTCGTCATCATCTGGCCGTTCAACCAGGTCGGCGGTCTGGGCGTTCCGGAGAGCTTCGAGGCCGTCGACGCCGCGGCCGGGTGACGCCGTGACGGGTCCCGGTCCGAAGACGGATCGGGACCTCCGGAGGGTTCCGGTGACCGATCCGTCGAAGGAAATCTGTTCCACGGGGCCCAGAAGTCCGTTCCGTGACGCATGATGGATCTCGGAGCGTCTTGATGTCCCCCCGACGCGTGGGTCCTCCCACGCGGGGAACAACCGGGGCGGTGGCGGTGTACACGTGATGAGGAGACCGGCACACCACGACCGGAGAGTGCGACGAAAGCGAGCGCGTGGATGAGTTCTGAGGACCTGGAGAAGTACGAGGCCGAGATGGAGCTCCAGCTCTATCGCGAGTACCGGGACGTCGTCGGGCTGTTCAGCTACGTCGTGGAGACCGAGCGCAGGTTCTACCTGACCAACAACGTCGACCTCCAGCCGCGTTCGACCGAGAACGGGGAGATGTACTTCGAGGTCGTGATGGAGGACGCCTGGGTCTGGGACATGTACCGCCCGGCGCGGTTCGTCCGCAACGTGCGCGTGGTGACGTTCAAGGACGTCAACGTCGAGGAGATCCAGAAGTCCGACCTGGAGATGCCTCCCGCGGACGGCGGCCGGGGCGGTCCCGAGCTGCCCTGACCCGAACCGTGCCCCGGGCATGACCGGTCCCCGGGGCGGCTCCCCGTCGCGGCCCTCGTGCCCGGGGCAGCGGCCGGTTCGTCCACAGGAACGAACTCCCCCTGGCGCGCCGGACGGCGATCACCCACCGTTGTAACGGGAGGTGGTCGACCGTGGACAGGTGGGCCGGATACCGGAGGACACTGGGCGGACGCGGGGAGGACCTCGCCGCGGTCTTCCTGCGGAGCGCGGGCATGCGGGTGGTGGACCGCAACTGGCGGTCGCCGTCGGGGGAGATCGACATCGTGGCCCGCGACGGACCGGTCCTGGTCGTCGCCGAGGTCAAGACCCGGACCTCCGTGCGGTACGGGCACCCCGTGGACGCCATCACACCCGACAAGCGGCGCCGTCTGCGCCGCCTCGGGAGGGCGTGGGCGGCCCGGCACCGGGTCCCGGCCGCGTCGCTGCGGGTGGACGGCGTCTGCGTCCTGATCACCGGCGGGCGCGTGTTCGTCTCCCACGAGCGGGGGATGACGTGATGACCCTCGCCCGCGCCCACTGCATCACTCTGCTGGGGGTCCAGGGGCACATCGTCGAGGTGGAGGTGCACCTGGGCGGCGGCGACCCCGGGGTGACGCTCGTGGGGCTCCCCGACGCCGCGCTGCGGGAGGCCCGGGACCGCATCCGCGCGGCCGTGGCCAACAGCGGCGAGGAGTGGCCCAGCGGCCAGATCACCATCAGCCTGTCCCCGGCCAGCCTCCCCAAGGCGGGCAGCCTCTTCGACCTCGCCATCGCCGCCGCCGTGCTGTGCGCCACGGGCGCGGTGCCGCCGGACCGCCTGGCGGGCACCGTCCTCATCGGCGAGCTCGGACTCGACGGGCGGGCGCGCCCGGTGCTCGGCGTCCTTCCGGCGATGGTCTCCGCCACCGAGCAGGGCTACCGCGGGTTCGTCGTGGCGCGCGGCAACGCGGCCGAGGCCCGCCTGGTCCCCGACGTGGAGGTGACCGCGGTGGGCAGCCTGATGGACCTGTGCCAGTGGCTGCGCGGGGAGTTCTTCCTGGAGGAGGCCGCCGGGCCGGAGGCGCCCTGTGCCCGGGAGCCGGACGACCCCGGGCCGGACCTGGCCGACGTGCTGGGCCAGCCGGTGGCGCGCCGGGCGGTGGAGGTCGCCGCGGCGGGCGGGCACAACCTCATGATGCTCGGCTCCCCGGGCACGGGCAAGAGCCTGCTCGCCGAGCGCCTGCCGACGGTCCTGCCCGGACTGCGCCCCTCCGAGGCGCTGGAGGCCACGGCCATCCACTCGGTCGCCGGGATGCTCCCCCGGGGCTCGCCCCTGGTCACCCGGCCCCCGTTCGCCGCCCCGCACCACACCTCCTCCCGGGCGTCGATCATCGGCGGGGGCAGTGGCCACCCCGGGCCGGGCTGGGTGTCCAAGGCCCACCGGGGAGTGCTGTTCGTGGACGAGGCGCCCCAGTTCGGGAGGGGGGTGCTGGACTCCCTGCGCGAGCCGCTGGAGCGGGGGGAGGTGGTGTTGGCCCGCGCCTCCTCCACGGTGACCTTCCCCGCCAGGTTCCAGCTCGTGATGGCCGCCAACCCCTGTCCCTGCGCCAGGCCGGGCAGCATGTGCACCTGCCCGCCGGGGGAGCGGCGCAGGTACTTCTCCCGGCTGTCCGGGCCGCTGCTGGACCGGATCGACCTCAAGGTCGACCTGCAACCCGTGACGAGGGCCGAGCTGCTCGCCGACCGCGCGTTCGCGGAGTCCTCCGCCGTGGTCGCCGCCAGGGTGGAGAGGGCGCGCGCCCGCGCGCTCGCACGGCTGGCGCACACGCCCTGGACCACCAACGCGGCGATCCCCGGCGCGCGGCTGCGCCGGGACTTCCCGGTCGAGCCCGCCGCGCTGCGCGTCCTCGGACGGGCCATGGACGCCGGGCAGATCAGCGCCCGCGGGGTCGACCGGGCCCTGCGGGTCGCGTGGACGCTGGCCGACCTCGCGGAGCGGGACCGCCCGGGGGAGGAGGAGACCGCCTATGCCTTCGCGCTGTGGACCGGGCGGGCGTGGTGAGGCGGGGCGGCGATCCGCGCCCCGGGGTGCGGGCCGGTGCGCTCCGGAGGGGTGCAGCGGACACGGGTGGAAGGGGAGCACGGTGACCGTACGGGACTGGCAGGGGGAGGCCGACGCCCGGGCGCGGGCCTGTCTGACGGCGGTCGCGCCGCCGGGGGACCTGTGGCTGGGGGCGATGCTCGCCGAGCACGGTGCGGCCGGGGTGTGGGCGGGGCTGGTGGCGGGGGAGCCCCCGCCGTCCGTGCCGGTGGAGGAGGACGAGGACCCCGACCCGGAGGCGTGGGCCCGGCTGCGCCGCCGCTGGGACGGGTGGAGCGCGGCCGCCGCCCGGGTCGACCCCGACGGGCTGCTCGGTGAGTCCGCGGCGGCCGGGATCCGGTTCGTGGCGCCGGGCGACCCCGAGTGGCCCGGCCGGCTGGACGGCCTCGACCTCCCCGGCGGTCGCCGCTCGCACGGATTGTGGGTACGCGGCGGCGGGGACCTGCGCAACCTGTGCCTGCGCTCGGTGGCCGTGGTGGGCGCGCGCTCGGCCACGGCCTACGGCGAGCACGTGGCGGCGGAGATGGCCTACGAGCTGGCGGAGCAGGACGTGGTCGTGGTCTCCGGCGGCGCGTACGGGATCGACGGCGCCGCGCACCGGGCCGCCCACGCCAACGGGAGCACCGTGGTGGTACTGGCCTGCGGGCTGGACGTGGACTATCCGCGCGGCCACGCGGGCATGTTCGCGGACATCGCGCGGACCGGGGTGCTGGTGAGCGAGAGGCCGGTCGGCGCCACGCCCCGGGCCAAGGACTTCCTGATCCGCAACCGGCTGATCGCGGCGCTCACCCCGGGAACGGTGGTCGTGGAGGCGGGCAGGCGCAGCGGCGCGCTCAACACCGCCTCGCACGCCGTCGAACTCCACCGGGTGCTCATGGCGGTGCCCGGTCCGGTCACCTCCGCCATGTCGGTGGGCTGCCACGTCCTCCTCCGCGACTGGCAGGCGGGCTGTGTCACCTGCGCCGACGATGTCGTCGCCCAGGTCGGCGCGGTGGGGGAGCTGCCTCCGGAGAGCGGACCGGTGCGGGTCTCGGCCCACCTCGACGCGGAGAGCGCCCGGGTGCTGGAAGCGGTACCCCGGGCGGGGGCCGGTCCCGCGGTGGTCGCCGCCGCGAGCGGGACCTCCCTGGACGTCGCGATGCGCTCCCTGGGGCTGCTGGCCGCGGCGGGGCTGGTCGAACGGTGCCGGGCCGGATGGCGGCTGCCGCGCTGACGGAGGAGGCCGCGGCTCCGTGCCCCGCAGCGGGGCGGACCTTCGACCGTAGGGGGCGGCTGCCGCGCGGGGCCTGCCGTGCGGGGCCTGCGGTGGTGACCCTCGCGCCGCACGGCCCTTCTGCGGTGTGGGGCAGCCCGCCCCAGGGGCTTCCCGCCGACCGGGGCCTGCCGCTCGGGGCCGCCGCCGGGCGGGGCCCGCTGCGGCGCAGCCGCGCGGGGCGGCTCGGCGGGCGCCGAACCGGGCACGGATAGCGGGGCGCGATGGCGGGTAGGGTTCCGCCATGGCCAAACCGTACAGTGACGTCGTGCTCGCGGACGGCCCGCTGCTGTTCGTCTCCGGACAGACCCCCGAGGCCCCCGACGGGGACGTCGCCGGAGGGGTCGAGGGACAGACCCGGCAGGTCTTCCGCAACATGGAGCGCGTCCTGGCCCGCCACGGGGCGGACCTGGGACACCTGGTGAAACTCACCTACTACCTCCGCCACATCGCCGACCTCGACGAGTTCCGCAGCGCCCTGGTCGACTGCCTTCCCGGGGAGCACCGCCCGGCCGGGACCCTGGTGGAGGTGAGCGGCCTGGTCAACCCGAGGTACCTGGTGGAGATCGAGGGCGTGGCCTGCCTGCCCCGGGAGTGAGCGTGCTGGACCGCTTCGCCGCCCACCTGTCCGGTGAGCTGGGCCGCTCACCCCACACCGTGCGCGGGTACCTCGCCGACCTGCGCTCCCTGCTGGCCTTCCTGGAGGAGAACGGGTACCGGGTCGAGGACCTGGACGTGCTCCTGGTGCGCGGTTGGCTGTCCCGGTCCCGCGACGCGGGGGCGAGCCGAGCCACCGTCTCCCGCCGCGTGGCGGCCGTGCGCGCCCTCACCCGGTACCTGCACCGCGAGGGGGTGCTGGCGGCCGATCCCGGCCCGCGCCTGTCCGGCCCCTCCCAGCGGCGGTCCCTGCCGGCGGTGCTGGACGAGGGGCAGGCCGCCGCGGCCCTCTCCCGGCCCCCGGGGGATGCCCCCCTCGACCTGCGCCGCCGGGCGGTGGTGGAGGTGCTGTACGCCACCGGCGTGCGGGTCGCCGAGCTGTGCGCCCTCGACCTGGCCGACGTGGACCGCGAACGCGACACGGTGCGCGTCCTGGGCAAGGGCGCGAAGGAGCGCACGGTCCCCGTGGGCGCTCCCGCGCTGGACGCCCTCGACGCGTGGCTGTCCGGCGGACGGCCGGAGATGGCCTCGGCCGCCGGCGGCGCCGCGCTGTTCGTCGGCGCGCGCGGCGGCCGGCTGGGGGTGCGCCAGGCCCGTGAGGACGTGCACGCGTACCTGCGCGCCGCCGGCGCGGACGGGGCCCCGCACGGACTGCGGCACAGCGCCGCCACGCACCTGCTCAACGGCGGGGCCGACCTGCGCAGCGTGCAGGAGTTCCTGGGCCACGCCAGCCCGCGCAGCACGCAGATCTACACGCACGTGTCCGTGGAGCGCCTGCGCGACACCTACCGCCGGGCCCACCCCCGGGCCTGAGCGGACCACCGTGTCCGCCGGCCGCACCCGCGTGCGGGCGGAGGCTGCGTCCCGGCCGTGCCCGCCCTCATCACCCCGGCGATCGCATCCGCGCGCGGGCGGAGGGCGTCGTGGTGCGCGATGCCGGCCAGGACACCGATCGGCCGCACCCGCGTGCGGGCGGAGAGCCCTCTGCCCGTCTCCGGGGCGCACCTCCCCGGGGCCCACCGGCGGGTGCGGGACGGCTGCCGCGCTCCTTCGCCTCCGGCCGACCCGCGGGACCGCCCCCTTCCAGGGGCCCAGGGGCGCCGGCCGGTGCGAAATCCGCCACTCCGCGCCCGCCGGGCCGGGAGCGCCTCCGGGACGCGCGCCTGCGCCCGACCCGTGTCCCCGGGGCCGCACCGCCGGAGCGGGGGCGGTAGGAGTGAAGGGCGCCGACCGCACGGGGCCACCGGGCCGGCGGGGGTCCGGCCCGGGCCGGCCCGAGGGGGAGGAGCCGGACCTCGCCGAGGCCGAGCAGGCCGAGCGGGTCGAGGTAGTCGTCGCCGCGGAGCAGGCCCCAGTGCAGGCAGGGGCGGTCGCGGCAGTGGGGTGGGGCGGCGGCCAGGACGCCGAGGAGGTCCCCGGCGGAGACCGGGTCGCCGCGCGCCAGGTCGGACTCCACCGGGAGGTAGGTGGTGCGGAGGTCCCCGTGGGCGACGCTGACCAGGGGTGTCCCGGCCACCGTGCCGGCGAAGCGCACCCGGCCGGAACCCGCGGCGTACACCTCCTGCCCGGGCTCGGCGGCCAGGTCCGCGCCCAGGTGCCCCGGGAGCCAGCGCTGCTCGGGAGGGTCGAAGGGGCGCAGCACCCCGGGGGCCGGGGACAGGGGCCAGCGCCAGCCGGTGTCCCCCGACGCGGGGGAGGCGGGCGACCACAGGAGCGAGGCGAACAGCAGCGGGAGCAGGAGGCGGGAGAGGTCCATGCCTCCAGGGTCGGGGAGGGGGGGCGGGGGCCGCCAGGGGCTTGCCGGCAACTGTGGACAACCCCGGCCCCGGGGCGCCGGACGGGGGCGCGGGGTCACTCGTAGGCGCAGCACAGGTCCGGTGTGTGCCCGGCTGAGGATAGAATCGTCCGTGGCCCGTCGGGCCGATCACAATACGCACGTCCACGCGCCTCCTCACGGAGGGGTCGTACCTACGGTCCACCCCGCTTCGGCGGGATGGCGGTGCGGCCGGGGCGTCAGGCACAACCGACGGCGGAGAGACTCTCTCCGCCACCGCAAGGAGGACCAGTCATGGCCACAGTCGTGACGACTCGCCAGCTCCTGGAGAGCGGCGTCCACTTCGGGCACCAGACCCGTCGCTGGAACCCGAAGATGAAGCGCTTCATCCTCACGGAGCGCAACGGCATCTACATCATCGACCTCCAGAAGTCGCTGGCGCACATCGACCGCGCCTACGAGTTCGTCAAGCAGACGGTCGCCCACGGCGGCACCGTCCTGTTCGTCGGTACCAAGAAGCAGGCGCAGGAGGCCATCGACGAGCAGGCTCGTCGTGTCGGCATGCCCTTCGTCAACCAGCGCTGGCTGGGCGGCATGCTCACCAACTTCTCCACCGTCCACAAGCGGCTCCAGCGCCTCAAGGAGCTGGAGGAGATCGACTTCGACGACGTCGCCGGCTCCGCGCTCACGAAGAAGGAGCTCCTCAACCTTCGCCGTGAGAAGGAGAAGCTGGAGCGCACCCTCGGCGGTATCCGCGACATGTCCCGCGTGCCCAGCGCGGTCTGGATCGTGGACACCAAGAAGGAGCACATCGCGATCAGCGAGGCTCGCAAGCTGAACATCCCGGTCGTCGCGATCCTCGACACCAACTGCGACCCGGACGAGGTCGACTACCCGATCCCGGGCAACGACGACGCCATCCGCTCGGTCAGCCTGCTGACCCGCGTGATCGCCGACGCCGTGGCCGACGGCCTCATGGCCCGTTCCGGCGCCTCCGAGGGCACGGGCGAGCAGAAGGCCGCCGAGGAGCCCCTGGCCGAGTGGGAGCGCGAGCTCCTGGAGGGCAAGACCGAGACCGAGGCCGCCCCGGCCGCGGACGCGGACGCCCCCGAGGTCGACAAGGAGCTGACCGAGGCCCCGGTCGAGACCCCGAAGCCCGAGGTCGAGGCCGCGATCGAGTCCGAGGCTCCGGCTGAGGCCCCGGCCGAGGCCCCGGCGCAGGAGTCCACCGAGGGCTCCGCCGAGTAGTCAGCGGTCCCAGGGACGACGGAACACCCCCGGTGCCGCCCCGCCTCCGGGCGGGGCGGCACCGGGGGTGCACGTCCAGGCTCCGCTCCTCTTTCCGAACAGACTCTCCACTCCAAGGGAATCCGAGAACAGTCATGGCGAACTTCACCGCCGCGGACGTCAAGAAGCTGCGCGACATGACCGGCGCGGGCATGATGGCCTGCAAGAAGGCCCTGACCGAGGCCGACGGCGACATCGACAAGGCCGTCGAGGCCCTGCGCGTCAAGGGTGCCAAGGACGTCGGCAAGCGCGCGGAGCGCACTGCCGCCCAGGGCATGGTCGTCCTCAAGCAGGACTCCGAGGGCAAGGCGACCCTCATCGAGCTCAACTGCGAGACCGACTTCGTCGCGAAGAACGACCAGTTCATCGCGCTGGCCAACCAGGTCGCGGACTTCGTCGCCGCGCACGAGAGCGACGACCTCGCGACCGTGGCCGCCTCCGAGATCGAGCCGGGCACGAGCCTCCAGACCTTCATCGAGGGCAAGGGCGCCGTGATCGGTGAGAAGCTGGAGTTCCGCCGCTTCGCCAAGTTCGACGGCGTCTACGTCGCCAGCTACCTGCACAAGTCCGACCCGGACCTGCCCCCGACCATGGGCGTCCTGGTCGAGCTGGACAAGGCCGACGCCGAGGTCGGCAAGGACCTCGCCCAGCAGATCGCCGCCCTCGCCCCGCAGTACATCGGCAAGGACGACGTCCCCGCCGAGGTCGTGGAGAACGAGCGCCGCATCGCCGAGCAGACCACCCGCGAGGAGGGGAAGCCCGAGCAGGCCATCCCCAAGATCGTGGAAGGCCGCCTCAACGGTTTCTTCAAGGACGTGACGCTGCTCGGCCAGCCGTTCGTCAAGGAGAACAAGAAGTCCGTCCAGAAGGTCGTCGACGAGGCCGGCGTGACCGTCAAGCGCTTCGTCCGCTTCAAGGTCGGCCAGGCCTAAGAGCTTTGAGATGATGGAGGTGCCGGGGAGACTACTCCCCGGCACCTTCGGTGGATATGGGCGGATTTCGGAGCACGCGCTCCCTGTCCGCCCTCAGCAGGAACACTCGGGGGACCCTGTGCCACTCGGGGACGACAAGGGAGGCCACAGGCCGTGAACGAAGCGACGATCACCGAACCGGCGATGCACGATTCCGGTTGGAAGCGCGTGATGCTCAAACTCTCCGGGGAGGCGTTCGCCGGCGGGGGCGGACTGGGCATCGATCCCGAGGTCGTGCAGTACGTGGCGGAGTCCATCGCCGAGGCGGTCTCCGAGGGCATCCAGGTCGCCGTGGTCGTCGGCGGCGGCAACATGTTCCGCGGCGCGCAGCTCACCGAGGGCGGCATCGAGCGCGGACGCGCCGACTACATGGGCATGCTCGGCACCGTCATCAACTGCCTCGCCCTCCAGGACTTCCTGGAGCGGCTCGGCGTGGACACCCGGGTGCAGACCGCCATCCACATGAGCCAGGTCGCGGAGGCCTACATCCCGCGCCGCGCCATCCGCCACCTGGAGAAGGGCCGCGTGGTCATCTTCGGCGCCGGTCTGGGCGCCCCGTTCTTCTCCACCGACACCACTGCCGCCCAGCGCGCCCTGGAGATCGGCGCGCAGGCCGTCCTCAAGGGCACCCAGGTCGACGGGGTCTACGACTCCGACCCGCAGCGCAACCCGGACGCGGTCAAGTTCGACAAGCTGAACTACAACGAGGTCCTCACGAAGGGCCTCAAGGTCATGGACGCCACGGCGGTCAGCCTCTGCATGGACAACGGGATGCCCATCGTGGTGTTCGACCTGATGAGCCAGGGCAACATCCTGCGCGCGGTCCGGGGTGAGAAGATCGGCACCATCGTGGGGCCGACCACCGCCTGACACCGGCCCCAGGGCCGCCAAGAAGCCACGAACACCACAGCCGAGAACCGGGAGCGCCACATGACCGAAGAGACCCTCCTCGAGGCCGAGGAGAAGATGGAGAAGGCCGTGACCGTCGCGAAGGAGGACTTCGCGACGATCCGCACGGGCCGTCCCACCCCGGCCACGTTCAACAAGATCACCGTCGACTACTACGGTGCCCGGACGCCGATCAACCAGCTGGCCTCCTTCTCGGTTCCGGAGCCGCGCATGGTGGTCATCTCCCCGTTCGACGTCAACTCGCGCACCGACATCATCAACGCCATCCGCAACAGCGACCTCGGGGTGAACCCGTCCGACGACGGCCAGGTCATCCGCGTGGTGTTCCCGGACCTGTCCGAGGAGCGCCGCAAGGAGTACGTGAAGGTCGCGCGGACCAAGGCCGAGGACTCCAAGGTCTCGATCCGCAACGTCCGCCGCCGTGCCAAGGACACCTTCGAGAAGGCCGTGAAGTCGGGCGAGCTGGGCGAGGACGAGGCGCACCGCGCCCAGGCCGAGCTGGACGAGCTCTCCCAGAAGTACGTCGCGGCCATCGACGAGGTGCTGAAGCACAAGGAAGCCGAACTGCTCGAGGTCTAGCCGGTGACGACTTCTTCCAGCGGCTCCGGAGGCGATGACCACTCACCGGAGCACAGACCCGACGCGGGACCGCAGGACGATCCCGACAGGGCCGGCCAGCGCTTCGTGCTGCACAAGCCGGGGGGCGAGCCGGTCAGGACCGGCCGCAACCTCCCGGTGGCCATCGCGAGCGGGTGCGTCCTGGGCGCTCTCGTCTTCTTCTCCATCTTCCCCCTGCCACAGCTGTTCACGATCATCACCTCCCTGGGGGTGCTGATCGGGCTGCGGGAGCTCAACCGGGCGTTCGCGGGCAAGGGCACGACCCTCGCCCTCGTACCCCTGGCCGTGGGCGGCGTCGCCATGCAGGTGGCCGCCTACTTCGGGGGAACCGAGTGGCTGGCGGGGACCACCGCCCTGACCGCGATCATCGTGCTGGTGTGGCGGCTGCGCGGCGGGGCGGACGGGTTCGTGGCCGACGCCTCGGCGAACCTGTTCACCCTGGTGTACCTGCCGTTCCTCCTGGGCACGTGGCTGCTGCTCGTCTCGCATCCCGAGGACGGCCAGTACCGGCTGGTGACGTTCATCGTGGTGACGATCTCCAGCGACATCGGCGGCTACTTCGCCGGGATCATGCTGGGCCGGCACAAGATGGCGCCGGTGATCAGCCCGAACAAGACCTGGGAGGGCTTCGGCGGCTCCGTGGTGGGGTGCGCGGTCGCCGGCGCCCTGTGCGTGACGCTGATGCTGGACGGCCCCTGGTGGGTCGGCGCGGTCCTGGGTCTGGCCGTCGTGCTCGCCGCGACGGTCGGGGACCTCATCGAGTCGCTGTTCAAGCGCGACCTGGGGGTCAAGGACATGGGCCGGTTCATGCCGGGCCACGGCGGACTGATGGACCGGCTGGACTCGCTCCTCATCGCGGGTCCCGTGGTGTGGATCGTGCTCAGCCTCCTCCTCTAGGGGAAGCACGGAGGACCGTGTCGAGGGGGCGGACCCGGGGGGTCCGCCCCCTCGGCGTCCCCGGTCGGGAGTGGCCGGTGGCGGGGCGTGTGGATACGCTCGTCGGGTGGAAGAACCGCTGATCGAACGAATGCGTGTGTACGGCGAGACGATCTTCGCCGAGATGACGCGCCTGGCCATGGAGACCGGGTCGGTCAACCTGGGACAGGGTTTCCCCGACACCGACGGTCCCCGCTCCCTGCTGGAGGGCGCCTCCCGCCGCGTCCTGGAGGGGGTGAACCAGTACCCCCCGGGGCCGGGGAGGCCGGAGCTGCGGCAGGCGGTGAGCCGGTACCGGGCCCGCCACTACGGCATCGAACTGGATCCCGACAGCGAGGTCTACATAACGGTCGGGGCTACCGCCGGCATCGCCGCCGCGATGCTCGCCCTGGTGGAGCGCGGCGACGAGGTGATCGTCTTCGAGCCGATGTACGACTCCTACGCCGCGATGATCACCCTGGCCGGGGGTGTGCGCAGGTCGGTGACGCTGCGCCCCGACGCCGTCTCGGGGCGGTTCACCTTCGACCCGGAGGAGCTGCGCGCCGCCGTGGGGCCCCGCACCCGCATGGTGCTGGTGAACTCGCCGCACAACCCCACCGGCACGGTCTTCACCCCCGACGAGCTGGAGGAGATCGCGCGGGTGTGCCGGGAGCACGACCTGATCGCGTTCACCGACGAGGTGTACGAGTTCCTGACCTTCGACGGCAGGCCGCACGTGCCGCTGGCGACCCTCCCGGGTATGCGGGAGCGCACGGTGTCGGTGTCCTCGGTGGGCAAGATGTTCGCCGTCACCGGCTGGAAGACCGGCTGGGTGATGGGACCGGAGCCGCTGGTCAGCGCGGTGCGCACGGTCAACCAGTTCCTGACCTTCTCCGCCAACGGCGCGCTGCAGCTGGCGGTGGCGGACGCGATCGACGGCGAGTGGGAGTGGGTGGCGGCCCAGCGCGCGGCCCTCCAGGGCAAGCGCGACCGCCTCGCGTCGGGCCTGGCCGCCGCCGGGTTCGAGGTGAACGTGTCCGAGGGCACCTACTTCGTGATGGCCGACATCCGCCCCCTCGGGTTCGGCAGCGGGCTCGACGTGGCGAGGGCCCTGCCCGCCGGGGCCGGTGTCGCGGCGGTGCCCGCCCAGGTGTTCTACGACCACCAGGAGGAGGGGGCGCACCTGCTCCGCTTCGCGTTCTGCAAGAGGGACGAGGTCCTGGACGAGGCCGTCTCCCGGCTGACCGCGTGGCACGGGCGCGGGGCCTGAACCGCGACGGGGCGCCGCCGGACCCGGCACGCGGTCCTCCCGGCCGGGAGGACCGCGTCCTCATGTGCGGGGAGCGCCGGCGCGGGCGTCCATCGCCTCGACCAGGCGGCGCTCGGCGTCCGCGCCGGGGGCGATCCGGGGGAGGCGCCACAGGAGCGCGGCGCCCGCCGCCCACCACAGGGCGACCATGAGCCACTCGTGGGGCCAGCCCAGAGCGGCGGGCATGCCGGGCAGGTACAGCAGGAACAGCCCGAAGGACAGGACGAGGGCGGTCACGCCGACCGGCACACCGGCCGGGACGGTGAAGGGCCGCTCCATGGCGGGGTCGCGACGGCGCAGCACCAGGAAGCTCACGACCACCAGCATGTAGGCGGCGACGATGTTCATGCCGCCCGCGTTGGTGAGCCAGACGAGCATCGGGCGGCCGAAGAACGGGGCAGCCAGGGACAGCGCCCCGATGAACAGGACGGCGTTGGAGGGCGTGCGGAAGCGCGGGTGCAGGTGGCCGAACCAGGCCGGGAGCATCCGGGCCCCCGCCATGGCGAAGACGAGGCGGCTGCCCCCGATGAGGAAGGCGTTCCAGCTGGTCAGCAGTCCGGCGATGCCGCCGAGGACGAGCAGGTCGCCCATGGCGTCACTGCCCCACAGGGCGGCGACGGAGTCGGCGGAGGCCAGTTCGGACGCGGAGAGCTCGGCGGCGGACAGCCCGGCGCCGGCGGTGAGCACGACCATCACGTACCAGGCGGTCGCGCAGAACACGGAGACCACCAGCAGCGTGCCGACCATGCGGTGGGGGATCCTGATCTCGGAGGCGGACTGGGGGATGACGTCGAAGCCGACGAACAGGAACGGGACCGCCACCAGCACCACGAACACGCCGGGCACGCCGCCGGTGAACAGGGGTTCCATGTTCTCGGCGGAGCCGCCGACGAACGACCCGGTGAGCATGACCGCGCCGACGGCGACCAGGAACAGCACGGCGACGACCTGGAAGGCGCTGGCCGGCCTGATGCCGACGTAGTTGACCGCCGTCATCAGCACGGCGACGACGACGCCCACGGCGACGAGGTCGGCGTGCACGTCGTATCCCGCGACGGTCCACAGGTGCCCGACGCCCATGCCGGGGAAGAGGTAGACGAGGGTCTGGGGGACGGCGACGGCCTCGAAGGCGACCACGGACACGTAGCCCAGGACCATGGCCCAGGAGGCGGCGAAGGCGCCCCTGGGGCCGATGGCGCGCATGGCGTAGTGGTGCTCGCCGCCCGCGTGGGGCATCGCGGAGACGAGTTCGGCGTAGGTGAGGCCGACGAAGGCCATGACGACGCCGCCGATGACGAAGGCGAGGGCGGCGCCGAGGCTGCCCGCCGCGCCGATGAAGTCGCCGACGAGCACGATCCAGCCGAAGCCGATCATCGCGCCGAAGCCGAGCGCGAGCACGTCACCCCTTCCCAGGACCCGGACGAAGTTCTGGCGCTTGTCGGTCATGGGCGATCCCAACGCTCGTGCCTGTGATGGGGGACACAAAAGCACGTCGGCGGATCAGAGTGAAGGTGTCGTTCCGGACATATTCTCCCGCCCTGTTGTCCAGGCAGTCGCAAGATCCGATGATCCTCTGTCATGCCGGACGGGGGAGGGCGGCCATGGAGTCACGCACAGTGGCCGGAGGTTCGGGTGTCGCGCCTGGTCGGTCGCGGGGCGCTCGGGGACGGGGCCGTGCGGGTCACGGCGGGTGTGCGCGGAAGGGCGGTCGTCGGCGGCCCCGGACGGCCGCCGCGACACGTCGGCCCCGTGTGGCGGGCGAGGCCGGGCCCCGGCCGCCCCCACGGGCGGCCGGGGCCGTTCGGCGGAGCCGGCGCGCGCCTACCGCTCGGGCTCGAACCAGACCGCTCCCAGGGGCGGGAGGGTGATCGGCGCCGAGTGCGGCTGGCCGTGCCACGGGGTCGGCTCGGCGTCGACGTGCGCCGGGGCGGCGTGCCCGGAGCCGCCGAACCTCGTCTCGTCGGTGTTGAGGACCGCGTTCCAGCGGCCGCCGGACGGCAGGCCGATCCTCCGGTCCCCACGGGGCACGGGCGAGAAGTTGACCGCGCAGGCCAGCACCGAGCCGTCGTCCCCGTGGCGCAGGTACGAGAGCGTGTTGCCCTCGTGGTCGCCGCCGTCCAGCCACCGGAACCCCGCGGGGTCGGTGTCCCGGGACCACAGCGCCGCCCTGGGCCGGTAGAGGTCGTTCAGGGTCTTGACCAGGCGCTGGACGCCCGCGTGGTGCTCGAACTGGAGGAGCCACCACGGCACGCCCTCCTCATGCGACCACTCGTCCCCCTGGGCGATCTCCCCGCCCATGAACAGGAGCTGCTTGCCGGGGTGCGACCACATGAAGGCGAGGAGCGCCCTCAGGGTCGCCGAGCGCTGCCACTCGTCGCCGGGCGGCTTGTTGAACAGCGAACGCTTGCCGTGCACCACCTCGTCGTGGGACAGGGGCAGCACGTAGTTCTCGCTGTACGCGTAGACCATCGCGAACGTGACGTCGCCGTGGTGGTACTTGCGGTGGACCGGTTCCTTCTTGACGTACTCCAGGGTGTCGTGCATCCACCCCATGTTCCACTTGAACCCGAAGCCGAGCCCTCCGCGGTCCACCGGGGTCGTCACGCCCGTGTACGCCGTGGACTCCTCGGCGATCATCGCGACGTGCGGGTTGCGCCGGTACACCGTGGTGTTGAGCTCCTTGAGGAACCCGATCGCCTCCAGGTTCTCCCGCCCGCCGAACACGTTGGGCTCCCAGGCGCCGGAGTCGCGGGAGTAGTCCAGGTAGATCATCGAGGCCACCGCGTCCACGCGGAGGCCGTCGACGTGGAACTCCTCCAGCCAGTACAGGGCGTTGGCGACGAGGAAGTTGCGCACCTCGGTCCGCCCGTAGTTGAAGATCAGCGTGCCCCAGTCGGGGTGCTCGCCCCGCCGCGGGTCCGGGTGCTCGTACAGCGCGGTCCCGTCGAACCGGGCGAGAGCCCAGTCGTCCTTGGGGAAGTGCGCGGGCACCCAGTCCAGGAGCACGCCCACCCCGGCCCGGTGCAGGGAGTCCACCAGGTACCGGAACTCGTCCGGCGACCCGAAGCGCGGCGTGGGCGCGTAGTACGACGTCACCTGGTAGCCCCAGGAGCCGTCGAACGGGTGCGCCGTGACCGGTAGGAACTCCACGTGCGTGAACCCCAGGTCGGTCACGTACGCGACCAGCTGCTCGGCCAGCTCGACGTAGCCCAGGCCCGGGCGCCAGGAGCCCAGGTGCACCTCGTACACGCTCATCGGGGCCCGGTGCTGCTCCACCCCCTTGCGCTCGGCCGTCCACGCCTGGTCCCCCCAGGAGTACGACGACGTGGTGACCACCGACGCGGTGGCCGGCGGCACCTGCGTGCGGCGCGCCATCGGGTCGGCCTTGTCCCGCCAGTGCCCGTCCGAGCCGAGGACCTGGAACTTGTACAGGGCTCCGTCGCCCACCCCGGGCAGGAACAGCTCCCACACACCGGAGGAGCCCAGGCTGCGCATCGGGGATCCGACGCCGTCCCAGTGGTTGAAGTCGCCGATCACGCGGACGCCGCGCGCGTCCGGCGCCCACACGGCGAACCCCGTGCCGGGCACCTCGCCGATGGGGGTGTCCTCGACCCGGGTGTGCGCGCCGAGGGCGTTCCACAGCTCCTCGTGGCGGCCCTCGCCGATCAGGTGCAGGTCGAGCTCGCCCAGGGTCGGGGCGAACCGGTACGGGTCGGCGGCCACGTGCTCGGCGGCCCCCTCGGCGTAGCGGGCCGCGATCCGGTAGTCGGGCGGGGACCCGAGCCCCTTCCCGGACACCTCGCCGGAGAAGACCCCGCGGTGCAGGTGTTCGAGGCGCACCCGGGAGCCGTCCCGAAGCACGGCGTGCACGTCCAGCGCGCCGGGGCGCAGGGCCCGCAGCACGGTCCCGCGGCCCTCGGCGTGCGGGCCGAGCAGGGAGTGCGGGTCGTGGTGGCGGCCCTCGACCAGCCGGTCCAGGGCCGACAGGAGTGCGGGGTCCGGCTCGGCGGCCCTCCGCCGGGCGGCGGGAGCCCCGGTCCCGGACCCGCGGGCCGCCTTCGCGGGGGCCCTCCCCGTGCCCTTTCCGGCGGCCTTCGCCCCCCGGTTCCCCGGTGCGGGCTTCCCGCCGGAGGGCTCCGGCCCCGCGGAGGAGGGGGCCCCGGCCGCGGGGGTGCGCGCGGCGGCCTTCGCCGCCCCCGCAGTCCTCCCCGTCCCGGACGCGGCCTTTCCGGCCTTCCCTGTGGTGGTCCTCGCCGCCGCGGTCCCCTTCGGGGCGGCGGTCCCCGCGGTCTTCGCGGAGGTCCCCGTCTTCGCGGCGGCGGGTGTGCTGTCGGCCGAGGTCATACGGCTCCGTAGTGCTCGTTGCGGTCGGTCGTCACGGGTCGTGGTGTGTGTGCGGGCGGTCCCCCCGAACGGGAGGGGCCGCCCCGGGCTATCCGGGCACGGGCGGCGCCGCGGCCGCGGCGGCGATGGACTCCAGCGGCACCCGCAGCCAGTTCGGCCGGTTCCGGGCCTCGTACAGGACCTCGTACACGGCCTTGTCGAACTCGAACGCCCGCAGCACCGCCAGGTGCTTGTCCGGGTCAGGTCCGCCCCCGTCCGCGTAGCCGCGGCAGAAGGCCTCCCGGTTGTTCCGGGCCCAGGCGCGGGCGGCCCACTCCAGTTCGGGGTCGTCCGGGTGCGCCACCAGCAGGAACCCGGCCGCGTAGTCGAAGGAGCGGAGCATCCCCGCCACGTCCCTCAGGGGGCTGGACAGGCGCCGGCGGTCCCGGACCGGCATGGTGGGCTCGCCCTCGAAGTCGAGGAGCACCCACCCCTCCCCGGTGCGGACGACCTGGCCGAGGTGGTAGTCGCCGTGGATGCGCTGGATCGGCAGGGGCTCGTCCACCTCGGCGAAGTCGGCGTAGGCCGCCATCACGCGGGGAGCGTGCTCGGCCAGCTCCGGTACCTCGGCGCCGGCCGTCGCCAGCCGCTCCACCATGGCCTGCGCCAGCTCCCCGGCCCCCGCCGGGGAGAGCACGTCCGTGGGCAGGGCCCCCGCGAGCGACCGGTGGACCCGGGCGGTGGTGCGTCCCAGCCGCGCCGCCTCCCCCGCGAAGGCGCTCTCGCGGTCGGTCCCCGCCCCCTCCAGCAGGGCGCGCGCGCCGGCGGTGGCGAGCACCCACCCGTCCGCGGCCTGCGGGATGAACGTCTGCAGCATGGCCAGGGTCGTGGGCGTCGCGTACCCGGGCAGGTCGGCCTCGATCCACCCGCACGGCCGGGCCGCGTACGGGGACCCGGACAGCGCCATGTTGAGCTCCAGGTCCGGGTTGGGGCCCGGCCAGAGTCTGCGGAAGGTCTTCAGGACGTAGTCCTGTCCGAAGACCAGCGACGTGTTGGACTGCTCCCCCGTGAGCATCCGCCCGGGCGAACCGGTGCGGATCCGCTCCCCGGGCAGGGTCCGGAACCGGACCTGCCCGGAGAGGCCGGGGGCCGCGGGCAGCGCGAACCGCTCCAGGAGGAGACCGGTCAGCTGTGCGTCGTGGGCCGCGTCGTAGACCGCCTTCGGCCTCCCGCAGGCGGCCCGGCACACGCCGATGGCGGCACGGGCCAGGTCCGGCGGCAGGGAGCCCGGCGGACGCGAGCCCAGGAGCACCTGGTAGCGGGAGCTGTGCCCGCGCTGCCCGGTCCGCACGACGAGGACGTCGAGGCCGGGGCCGTCCGGTCCCGTGGTCACCAGGGTGTGTCTGCTCTCGATCCGGATCTGCTGGATGGGGATCCCCTTGCCGGAGAACCAGCGCTGCCGGGGCAGCCAGGCTGCCAGGAGCTCTTCGAGTTGGGACATGTCAGAGAGGACCGTTTCCCTTCCCGCCACCGCCCCGGTCCGTCGGCTCCGGTACCGGGCCGGGGGCGGCCGGTTCGGCGGCGGGCCGGGCGGGGGTCCCGGGCGCGCCGTCGCGGAGCGCGGGCACGGTACCGGCCGGGGCGCTGGACGTCGTGGTGGCTGTGGCGCGGCGCTCCGCGCCGGGCGGGTCCGCCGGGCGTCCGGCGGCGTCGAAGGCGGTGCGCACGCTGACCCCGGCGGCCGGAAGGCCGTAGGAGGGCAGCCCGTCCCGTTCACCGTCCGTTCCCGCCGGCTCGTGGTCCGCGGGGAGCTGGAACCAGTAGAAGCCGTGGCCGGGCAGGGTGAGCAGGTACGGCAGTTCCCCGATCTCGGGGAAGCGCACGCCCCCCACGCACTCCACCGGGCTGACCCCGGCGTAGCGGGACAGGTCCAGCTCGACGGGCTGCGGGAACCTCGACAGGTTGTTCACACAGAGCATGCGGTCGTCGCCGTGCTCGCGGATGAACGCCAGGACGCCGGGGTTGGTGGCGTTCAGCTCGGTGAACTCCCCGGTGCCGAACACGGGGTGGCGCTTGCGGATCTGGATCATCCGGCGGGTCCAGTGGAGCAGCGAGCCGGGGTTGTCGCGCTGGGCCTCCACGTTGAGCGCCTGGTAGCCGTAGACCGGATCCATGATCAGCGGCAGGTACAGGCGGGCCGGGTCGCCCTTGGAGAACCCGGCGTTGCGGTCCGAGCTCCACTGCATGGGCGTGCGCACGGCGTCGCGGTCGCCCAGCCAGATGTTGTCGCCCATGCCGATCTCGTCGCCGTAGTAGAGGACGGGCGAGCCCGGCAGGGACAGCAGCAGCGCGGTGAACAGCTCGATCTGGTTGCGGTCGTTGTCCAGGAGGGGCGCGAGCCGCCGCCGGATCCCCACGTTGGCGCGCATGCGGGGTTCCCTGGCGTATTCGGCGTACATGTAGTCGCGTTCCTCGTCGGTGACCATCTCCAGGGTCAGCTCGTCGTGGTTGCGCAGGAAGATCGCCCACTGGCAGTTCCGCGGGATGGGCGGGGTCTGGGCGAGGATCTCCGAGATCGGGAACCGCTGCTCCTGCCTGACCGCCATGAACATGCGCGGCATCAGCGGGAAGTGGAAGTTCATGTGGCACTCGTCGCCGCCGGACCCGAAGTCGCCGAAGTAGTCGACCACCTCGGAGGGCCACTGGTTGGCCTCGCTCAGCAGCACGCGGTCGGGGTAGAGCCGGTCCACCTCGGCGCGCACGCGCTTGAGGAACTCGTGCGTCTCCTTGAGGTTCTCGCAGTTGGTGCCCTCGCGCTCGTACAGGTAGGGCACGGCGTCCAGGCGGAACCCGTCGATGCCCAGGTCCAGCCAGTAGCGCAGAACCTCCAGGATGGCCTCCTGGACGGCGGGGTTCTCGAAGTTGAGGTCCGGCTGGTGGGAGAAGAAGCGGTGCCAGTAGTACTGGCCCCGCACCTCGTCGTAGGACCAGTTGGAGGTCTCGGTGTCGACGAAGATGACGCGGGCCCCGTCGTAGCGGTCGTCGGTGTCCGACCACACGTAGAAGTCCCCGTACGGACCGTCGGGGTCCTCCCGGGAGGCCTTGAACCACGGGTGCTGGTCGCTGGTGTGGTTCATGACGAGGTCGGTGATGACGCGGATGCCGCGGCGGTGCGCCTCGTCGAGGAGCTCCACGAAGTCGGCGGTGCGGCCGAACTCGGGGAGGATCTTGAAGTAGTCCGAGATGTCGTATCCGCCGTCGCGCAGAGGGGACTCGTACATCGGCAGCAGCCAGAGGCAGTCGATGCCGAGCCACTGGAGGTAGTCCAGTTTCTGCACCAGCCCCGCGAGGTCGCCGGTGCCGTCGCCGTTGGAGTCGAAGAACCCCCGGGCGAGTACCTCGTAGAAGACGGCGTGCTTGTACCAGTAGGGGTCACCGGTGCCGCCGGAGGACATGAGCGGGCCGGTGGCGGCCCCGGTGGCCGGGGCGAGCGGACCGTGTTCGGCGTGTACGCGTCCGCCGGGGCCGTGCTCGTCTTTGCTCATCTGCTGCTCCCCACCAAGAATGTTCGACATCGGTTCAACGGGCGTTCCGGGCACGGGCGGGGGCCGGCGGGGGTGGCCCGCCGGCCCCGGTCCGTGGTCCGGGGCCGCTATCTGCCGTTGACGGTGAACACGTGCGCCGGCCCGGTCGCGGGGTCGAGGCGGACGTAGTTGTCCGCGCCCCAGGTGTAGGAACGACCGGTCAGTTCGTCGGTCACCTCGAGTTCCTCCTCCCACGTGTGGCCGATGGACGGCAGATCCAGGTGCACGGTCGCCTCGTGGGCGTGGTGCGGGTCGAGGTTGACGACGGCGATGACGGCGTCGTCGGGGTCGCCGGGCCCCGCTCCGGGCCGGTGCTTGGAGAAACAGATCAGCTCGGGCCGGTCGACGTGGTGGAAGCGCAGGTTGCGCAGCTCCCGCAGGGCCGGATGCGAGCGGCGCAGCTCGTTGAGCCGCGTGATGAGCCCGCTGATGGACTCCCCGGCGGCCTCGGCCGCGGCCCAGTCGCGGGGCCGGTACTGGAACTTCTCCGAGTCCAGGTACTCCTCGCTGCCCGGGGCCGCCGGGGTGTTCTCGCACAGCTCGAAGCCGGAGTAGACGCCCCAGGAGGGGGAGAGCAGCGCCGCCAGCACCGCGCGGACCTCGAAGGCGGGCCGTCCGCCGTGCTGGAGGTAGGCGTTGAGGATGTCCGGGGTGCAGGGGAAGAGGTTGGGGCGCAGGTAGTGGGCGGTCTCCCCGGTGAGCTCGGTGAGGTAGTCGGTGATCTCGTCCTTGCCGTTGCGCCAGGTGAAGTAGGTGTAGGACTGGTGGAACCCGACCTTGGCCAGGGTGCGCATCATGGCGGGGCGGGTGAAGGCCTCGGCGAGGAAGAGCACGTCGGGGTGCTCCCGGGCCACGTCGGCGAGCAGCCGCTCCCAGAAGGCGACCGGTTTGGTGTGGGGGTTGTCGACCCGGAAGATCCGGACCCCGTGGTCGATCCAGTGCTGGACGACGCGCCGGATCTCCGTGTACAGGCCCTCGAAGTCGTTGTCGAAGTCGAGGGGGTAGATGTCCTGGTACTTCTTGGGCGGGTTCTCCGCGTAGGCGATGGAGCCGTCGGCCCGGGTGGTGAACCACTCGGGGTGCTCGGTGACCCACGGGTGGTCGGGGGAGCACTGGAGGGCCAGGTCGAGGGCGATCTCCAGGCCGTGCTCGGCGGCCTCGCCGACGAACGCGTCGAAGTCGGCGAGCGTGCCCAGGTCCGGGTGGACGGCGTCGTGGCCCCCCGCGGCGGACCCGACCGCCCACACCGAGCCGGGCTCGCCGGGGCCGGCGGACAGGGCGTTGTTGGCGCCCTTGCGGTGGCTCGTGCCGATCGGGTGGACGGGGGGCAGGTAGACGACGTCGAAGCCCATGCCGGCGATGGCGGGCAGGCGTTTGGCGGCGGAGGCGAAGGTCCCCGAGCGCTCCTGCCCGGGGGCCGTGTCGACCTGGGCGCCCTCGGACCGGGGGAAGAACTCGTACCAGGAGCCGAAGAGCGCCCGCTCGCGGTGGACGACGACCCCGGTGCGCCCGGACCTGGTGACCAGCTCGCGGATCGGGTGGTGTTCCATCCCGTCCAGGACCTCGGGGGTGATCGCCGCGGCGAAGCGGTCCAGCGGGTCCGCCGAGGCGTCCCTCAGGACCTCGGCCGCCCTGGTGAGGGCGGGGTTGCGGGGCACGCGCCGGCCGGCGCGTGCGAGCAGCCGGGCCCCCTCCTCCAGTACGGGCCCGGTGTCCTGGCCCAGGGGGAGTTTGACCCGGGCGACGCGGTGCCAGGTGGTGAAGGGATCGGTCCACGCCTCGACCGAGAAGGACCACGTCCCCTCGGAGGGGAGGCTGATCTCGGCCTCGTAGCGGTCGGTGCCGGGCGCGTGCTCGCGCATGGGCACGAGGCGTTCGCGGCGGCCCCGGGGGGAGTACACGACGACCCCTGCGGCGAGGGAGTCGTGGCCCTCCCGGATGACCGTCGCCCCCACGGTGAAGTGTTCCCCGGGAACTGCTTTCACCGGACCGAGGTCGTTGTCTGGAGAGATGTCGAGGATGGGCAGGCGTCCGATCACTGGCTACACCGTAATTGTCGTGGTTCGGGCGTTTCTGGGCGCGAGCGGTTTATGGCAGGTGAAAATAACCTGTTGTTAATCCGACGCAAGACGGAGTTAACGAAGATCCGGAACGGAAACTGTCCGGATTACGGCTTCGGTTCCCTCTGCTGTCTATCGTCTGCCCTCTTGTGGTGTTTGGCGGAGTGTCGGGGCCGGATAATTTGTGTGTTCCTCATCACACTGGCCGGAAGGCTTGGGGCCTGGTATTTGTCGGGTTTCACCTGGGTAAACCGTACATATCAGTCATAAGGAACCAGGGGATTCAGGTGCCTCTGTGGTTGTTTTCTGATGGTCTGTGGTGAAAGGACGGAAAATTCGTCGGTCGTGTTGGGTGGCGGGTCGTCCTGGGTAGGGATCACCGAATGCACCCTGGGTCCGCCGGGCTGTATTCCGGACATCAGGGTGTGTCGGAATGATCGCCCGGGGCCCTTTTGTCGCGAATTCGGGCATGCTCTCCGCGGGCGCCGTCCGCCGAGGTTGTTTCGCCCGGATGACGAGTGGACCGCGCACCCGTTTCGCGGCCTCCCGCGGGTGCGTCGGGGTCGGGCGCTTTGCCGCGGATTGGGCAAGCTTTTCGATGACACGCCCGATTCGGCCTCCCGGGCTTTGCGGTACCCCTGCGAGCGTGGAGGTCGCAGTGCCCTGTCTCCGCGCGCGCGACGCGGACGGGGCGTCACACGGCCGAGGGGGGCGACGTGACGGAGCCGAACCAGGACGGTCCTCCGCAGGGGGAGCGGGGCCAGGACGGGGGTCGGGCCCCGCGGCACGCGCGGGAGGCGGGAAGCCCCGGCCGCCGTGGCCGGGGGGCCGACGGGCCCGGCGCGGCCGCCGGAGGCGCCTCCGGGGCGCCGCGCTGGAGGAGGTGGGCCGACCGGGCCGTCCTCCCCCTGGTGGACCGGCTCCGGGAGCGCGTGACCGCACTCGGCGACGCGGTGGAGCACGGGAGGGGCGCCGGTGACGGCGACCGCCCGGACGGAGGCCGCAAGGACGCCGTCCTGCGCCTCACGGGCACGGGAGCGGTCGCCGGTCTCCTGACCGCCGCGCTGGTCATGCCGTGGGTGGGCGGGCTGGGGCTGATCGGAAGGGACACGGCCGCCGCCTTCATGGCCCTCCCCAGCGACCTGGAGATCTCCCCGCTGGCGGAGCGCGTGCTCCTCACCGACGTCGACCACAACCCGATCGCGGAGGTCGCCGACCGCGAGCGCGAGGTGGTGCCCCTGGACGCGGTCAGCCCGTGGGTGCCCGCCGCTCTCATGGCGATCGAGGACGACCGGTTCTACGAGCACTCCGGACTGGACCTGCGCGGTGTGCTCAGGGCCGCCATGCGCACCGCGCAGGGGGACACCCAGGGCGGGTCCACCATCACCCAGCAGTACGTCAAGAACCTGCTCATAGAGCAGGCCTCCACCGAGGAGGAGGTGGAGCGCGCCAGTGAGCAGACCCTGGGCCGCAAGCTGCTGGAGCTGCGCCACGCCATCGACATCGAGGACCGCCTCACCAAGGACGAGATCATGGAGGGCTACCTCAACCTCGCCTACTTCGGGGCGGGGGCGTACGGCATCGAGGTGGCGGCCCAGCGGTACTTCTCCGTCTCCGCCGCCGACCTGGACCCGGCGCAGGCCGCCACCATCGTCGGGCTCGTGCGCAGCCCCTCGTTCTACGACCCGCTCAACAACCGCGAGGCCGCGCGCGAGCGCCGCGACCTGGTGCTGGAGCGGATGGGCGCGACCGGGCACCTGGACGCGGCGCAGGTCGA
Organism: Nocardiopsis sp. NPDC006198; assembly: GCF_040613895.1. Taxonomy (NCBI): domain Bacteria; kingdom Bacillati; phylum Actinomycetota; class Actinomycetes; order Streptosporangiales; family Nocardiopsidaceae; genus Nocardiopsis; species Nocardiopsis sp. NPDC006198. Next base: position 83,880 of record NZ_JBEXSY010000020.1, read on the forward strand.
GGAGTACGCGAGCCGGGGGCTCGCACTGGACCCGACCCCGCGCGGAGGCAGCTGCTACCACTCGGAGCAGCCGTTCTTCTGCGACTTCGTCATGCGCTGGCTGCGCGGCTCCGACATCCTCGGGGAGCTCCAGGGGGAGCGCGACGAGGCGCTCACCAAGGGCGGCATCACCGTGCGGACCACGCTCGACGGGGAGACGCAGCGGGCCGCGCAGGAGGCCATCGAGCGGTACGTCCCGGCGGAGGAGTCCACCAAGTTCTCCGCCCAGGCCGTCGTCGAGCCCGGCACCGGCCGGATCCGGGGCATGGCGCAGAACCTGCGCTACGGGTTCGACGACGAGGCGCTCGGCACGACCTCCATCAACCTGGCGGTGGACAGCGAGGCCGGCGGTTCGCTCGGCTACCAGGCGGGGTCGACGTTCAAGACGTTCACCCTGGCCGCCGCCCTGCACTCCGGGCTGGGCTACGGCACCAGCTTCTCCTCGCCCGAGAGCGTCTCGGTCGGAGGGCTCGAGAACTGCGACGGCGGCGTGATGTCCGGGTGGAGTGTGAGCAACGCCGGGGAGAGCGACGGCGGCCGGCACAACATGATCAGCGCGACCAAGGGGTCCGTGAACACCTACTTCGCGCAGCTCCAGAAGCGCGTCGGCCTCTGCGAGACCTCGGAGATGGCCGAGCGGGTCGGCATCCACCGCGCCGACGGCCAACCGCTGGGGGTCTGGAGCTCCTTCACCCTGGGGGACCAGGAGGTGTCCCCGCTGACCGTCGCCAACGCGTACGCCACGTTCGCCGCCCGCGGCACCTACTGCGAGCCCGTCCCGGTGGTCTCCGTGCGGATCGGCCGCGAGGGCGCCGAGGGCACCCGGGAGGTCGAGGCGCGCACCGACTGCGAGGAGGGCAGGGTCGAGCGCGACGTCGCGGACGGGGTCAACCACCTGCTCCAGCAGACGTTCAAGGGCGGCACCGCCAACGGCCTCGGCCTCGACCGCCCCGCCGCGGGCAAGACCGGCACCACCGACAACGCCGCCTACGCCTGGTTCGCCGGCTACACCCCGAACCTCGCGTCGGCCGTGGTCGTCGGCGACATGCGCGGAGGCGAGGAGAACCCGCTCCAGGGCGTGACGATCGGCGGGCGCTACTACGGCATCGTCTACGGCGGCACGCTGCCGGGCCCCATCTGGCAGGCCACCATGCGCGGGGCCACGGCCGACCTTCCGGCCGAGGGCTTCGCCCCGTCGCCGAAGGCGTTCGGCAACCCGTCGGCGACGCCTCCCAAGGGCGGGGACGACGAGGGCGACGCCTGACCGCGCCCGCCGGCGGGCGCGGCCGGACGGGGGCGGGAACGGGGGCCGTGGGGAGGGAACACCCCGCGGCCCCCGTTGTTGACGCATAATGGAGGGAAACCGACAGGGGAGCGCGTGAGCGCTGAGAGTGCGGCACCCGGCCGCAGACCCTTACACACCTGATCTGGGTCATGCCAGCGAAGGAAGTCCTAGGAACCCGTCTCCGGCGGCGTGCTCCCGCGCACCCGGGACGGACCCGGCGCGCGGCACGTCCTCCGGCGTCGCTCTTGGCCACATGGGCCCTCGTCCACCCCGACGAAGGGACACCACCTGATGAGCACCGAGACCGGGCGTACCGGATTCTGGCGCGACGTCCTCGGACGGCTGCGCGGCTGGCGCACCGTCGACATCGTCGTTGCGGCCGTGATCGGCGTCGCCGTCGGCGTCGTCTTCTGGCTCTGGAACATCGTCTGGTCGGTCACGACCCCGCTCTTCGTGGGCTTTCCCCCCGCGCAGGCGGCGGTCTACGGAATGTGGCTGATCTCCGGCGTCCTCGGCGGACTGGTCGTCCGCAAGCCCGGCGCGGCACTGCTCACCTCGATCGCGGCCTCCCTGGTGTCGGCGGTGCTGGGGACGCAGTGGGGGGTCATGGTGATCATCGACGGGACGCTCCAGGGCCTCCTCCCCGAGCTGGTCTTCCTCGCCTTCGGCTACCGGCGCTGGGGCATGGGCGCGGCAGTGCTCGCGGCGGCCGCCGCCGGCCTCTCCCCGGCCGTTCGCGACAACCTCGTCTACAACGTGACCTGGCCCCTGCACTTCCAGCTCGTCTACGGCGTCATCGTCGTGATCAGCTCGGCGGTCATCGCGGGCGTCGGCGCCCGCCTCCTCACCACCGCGCTCGCCAGGTCGGGCGCGCTGGCCCCCTTCCCGTCGGCCAGGGGCTGACCCGTGGCCGACCACGACCGCCGCGGCCCCTCGGGGGCGACCGCGGAGCACCCCGCGGCACCGCCCCCCCTCCGGCCCCCCGGAGGGGGCGGCGCACGCGTCGAGCTGTCCGGCTGGGGGTGGCGCCACGCGGGCCGCGAGTCGTACGCCCTGCGCGGGGTGGACCTCACGGTCGAGCCCGGTGAGCGCGTGCTGCTGCTCGGCGCCTCCGGGGCGGGCAAGTCCACCCTGCTGCACTCCCTCGCCGGACTCACCGGCCCCGACGGCGCCCTCAACGGCGACCAGGAGGGGACGCTGCTGGTCGACGGCCTCCCCGCCGACCGGGGCCGCGGAGGCGTCGGCCTGGTCGGCCAGGACCCGGAGACGCAGCTGGTGATGGCCCGCGCGGGCGACGACGTCGCCTTCGGCCCGGAGAACCTGGGGGTGGACCCCGCCCTGATCTGGCCGAGGGTGGACGACGCGCTCGACGCGGTCGGGTTCCCGTACGGGCGGCGCCACCCCACCGGCGCGCTGTCGGGCGGTGAGAAGCAGCGCCTGGTCGTCGCCGGCGCGCTCGCCATGCGCCCGCGCCTGCTCCTCCTGGACGAGCCCACCGCCAACCTCGACCCCGCCGGGGCCGCCCTGGTGCGCGGTGTCCTGGAACGCCTGCTCGCCGAGACCGAGGCGACCCTGCTCCTGGTCGAGCACCGGGTCGCCGACGTGGTCGGGCTGGTGGACAGGGTCGTGGTCGTCGAGCCGGGCGGCGGGGTGGTCGCCGACGGCGATCCGGCGGCCGTGTTCGCCGCGCACGGGCGCTCCCTCGCGGAGCAGGGCGTGTGGGTCCCCGGGCACGAGCCCTCCCCCGGCCCGGCCCCCGCGCCGGGCGGCGGCCCCCGCGTCGAGGCGGTGGGCGTCGCCGCGCGCACCCCCTTCCAGCTGGGGGCGGGCGCCCCGCCCCGGAGGACCGTGCTGGAGGGGGTGGACCTCTCCGTCGCGGCCGGTACGGCGACCGCCCTGACCGGCCCCAACGGTGCGGGCAAGTCCACGCTGCTGACCCTGCTGGCGGGGCTCTCCCGACCCCACAGGGGCGCGGTCCTGCCGCGCGGCCCCCTGGCGGAGGCCGACCGGCGGCCGCTGGCGCGATGGCCCGCCCGGCTCCTGTCCCGCCACGTGGGCACCGTGTTCCAGCACGCGGAGGACCAGTTCGTCACCGGCACCGTGCGGGACGAGCTGCGGTTCGCCCCGCGGCGGGCCGGGGCGGACGGGGCCGGGACCGAGCGGCGGGTGGACGAGCTGCTGGAGCGGCTGCGCCTGACCGGCCTGGCCGACGCCCACCCCTACACGCTCTCGGGCGGCGAGAAGCGGCGGCTGTCGGTGGCCACGGCGCTCAGCTCCGGCCCCTCGCACGCGCCCGGAGTCCTCGTCCTGGACGAGCCGACCTTCGGCCAGGACACCCGGACGTGGACGGAGCTGGTCGAGCTGCTGGGCGGGCTGAGGGCCGAGGGGTGCGCCGTCGTCGTGGCGACCCACGACGAACTTCTCCTGCGGCACTTCGCGGACGTGCGGGTGCGTGTGGCGGGGGGCCGCGCGGTCCCGGGCACGGTGGGGGAGGCGGAGCTGTGAGCGTCTCGGAGGACCGGGGCCGCAGGGGCGGCGTCCCCACCCCGGACGCGCCGGGCGCCGGGGGAGCGCGCCGCTGGCTCGTCCGGCTCAACCCGGCGGCCAAGCTGCTGGCCGCGCTGCTGCTGGGGCTCGGACTGGTCCCCGCCGTGGACGCGGTCACCGGCGGGGTGGTGCTGGCCGGCGTTCTGCTGGTCCTGCCCTTCAGCGGGATCGACCGGCGCACCCTGCTCGTCCTCGGCGGCCCCTTCCTGCTCATGGGACTCTCCAGCGGGCTGGTCAACTACCTGTACGGCGAGCACGGCGCGGAGGGGGCGCTGGGCGCCGCGGTGCGCCTGCTCGCCATCGCCCTCCCCGGCCTCCTCGCGGCCGTCAGCAGCGATCCGACGGAGATGGCCGACGGGCTCGTGCAGAGGTTGAGGGTGCCCGAGCGCCCCGCCATGGGCGTGCTGGCGGCGCTGCGGCTCATCCCCCTGCTGGCCGACCAGTGGCGGACCGTGACCCTGGCGAGGCGGGCCCGCGGACTGGAGGCCGGGCGCAACCCGGTGCGGATGGTCACGCTGTTCTTCGGCAGGCTGTTCGCGCTGCTGGTGCGGTCGATCCGGACGGGGACCCTGCTGGCGACGGCGATGGACGCCAGGGCGTTCGGCACCGGGCCCCGCACACGGGCCAGGGAGAGCCGCTGGCGGGTCGGGGACACGCTCCTGCTCGCGGGTGCGGCCCTGCTGCTCGCGGGGGCGTACGCGCTGTCCGCGCGGCTCGGCACCCTGGTGCTGCTGTTCTCCTGACCCGGGTGATTAGGTGGCCCGGACAGTGACGTCGAAGTGGAAGAGGTGGAGTTCGTGGGCGAGTTCGTGCGCGTGGAGACCGATCCGGACCACCCGGCGGTGGCCGTCATCCGGTTGGACCGGCCGAAGGTCAACGCGCTCAACGCCGTGCTGACGGCGGAGATCGCCGAGGCCGCCACGAGGGTCTCCGCGGACCCCGCCGTGCGCGCGGTGGTGCTCTACGGCGGCGAGCGCGTGTTCGTGGCGGGCGCCGACATCAAGGAGATGGCGGACCGCACCCACGCGGAGATGCTGGAGTACGGGCGCAACCTCCAGAACGCCCTCACACTGGTGTCCCGCATCCCCAAGCCCGTCGTGGCCGCCGTCACCGGGTACGCCCTCGGCGGCGGGCTGGAGCTGGCGCTGGCCGCCGACTTCCGGGTGGTGGGGGAGGGGGCCCGGCTGGGCGTGCCCGAGATCCAGCTCGGCGTCATCCCCGGGGCGGGCGGCACCCAGCGCCTGCCGCGCCTGATCGGCCCCGCCCGGGCCAAGGAGATGATCTTCAGCGGCAGGCACGTGCGGGCGGAGGAGGCCGGGCGCATCGGGCTGGCCGACGAGATCGTCCCGGACGGGGACGTCTACCGGGCGGCCGTGGCCCTGGTGGCCCGGTACGCGGAGGGGCCCGCCGTGGCGCTGGCCGCGGCCAAGGAGGCCGTCGACCGGGGCCTGGAGACGGACCTGGACTCGGGACTGGAGATCGAGCGCCTGCACTTCGCCGGGCTGTTCGCGACCGAGGACCAGAAGAACGGGATGCGGAGCTTCGTCGAGCAGGGGCCGGGCAAGGCGGTGTTCAACGGGCGCTGACGCGGGCCTCCGCGCAGTTCGGGGCGGGGGTCCCGGCCGCTCGGGCCGGTGCGCCCGCCCCTCCCTTCCCCAAAGCTTTGTTGTTTTTTGGCATGGTTTTAGTCATTTGTCAGGTTAAGTAGCGATACAGGACCTGCTCCGGTCGTCCGGATCCGGCCAGTCGAGACGAGCGGGGCGGAACCGCCCACGCCAGTTTTCCGTCATACTCGGTGGTGGTCGTCCGAGGGCGGACGGGCCGCCGGCCCCCCATGACCCTCCGGCGGTCCCGAACAGACCACACAGGTCCGAGACGGGCCACACAAGCCAATGTTGACCCATCCCCCGGCCGATAAGCTGGACGTGGTGGTATGCGGTCTTTTGAGGGGATGAGTTCTCGATGGCAATGTCGGCAGGTTTCCCCACGGGTGAGGAGCTGCCGGAGCGCATCGGCCACTACGTGATCCGCCGCCGTATCGGGCAGGGCGGAATGGGCGTGGTGTACCAGGCCGAGGATCCCCGGACCGACCAGTTCGTCGCGCTGAAGGTCCTCAAGCCGGAGGTCGCGGGCGACCACATCGCACGGGCCCGGCTGGCCCGCGAGGTCGAGACCATGCGGCGGGTGCAGAGCCCCAACGTGGCAGAGGTCATCGACGCCGACACCCAGGCCGAGCTCCCGTGGGTGGTCACCGAGTACATCCCCGGGCCCACGCTGGACGCGACCGTCACCGACCACGGCCCGCTCCGGGGCCGCGCGCTCACGCGCTTCATCACCGGGCTCGCCCGGGCGATCCAGGACATCCACGCGGTGGAGGTGATCCACCGCGACCTCAAGCCGGGCAACGTGATCATCTCCAACGGCGAGCCGATCGTCATCGACTTCGGCATCGCGCACGCCGTGGACGGCGCCAAGCTGACGCAGACCGGCACGTTCGTCGGCACCCCCAGCTACCTGTCCCCGGAGGTCATCGAGGGCACCGACCTCGGCCCGGCCACGGACATCCATGCCTGGGGCGGCACCGTCGCCTTCGCCTCCACGGGACGCCCGCCCTACGGCGCGGGCTCCTTCGAGGTCATCTTCTTCCGCATCCTCAACGGCGAGATCGACATGGACGGGATGCACGAGGCGCTGCGCCCGCTGGTCAACCGCGCCGTCTCCCGCGACATGCGCAACCGCCCCACGGCCGCGGAGCTGGTCGCCGAGGCGGGCCGCCTCAACCTGGACCTGCCCTGGACCGAGGACCAGGAGGTCCGGTCCACCGGGCTCACCGGCGGCCACACCGTCTACAACCCCTCCACGGGCGTGGGACCGGAGGACTCCGGCACGGGCGGCGGACGGGGAGCGGGCGGGGCCGCGGCCGCGGGCGCGGCCGGCGCCGTGCTCGGCGGAGCCGCCGGATACCTGGCGGGACGCGGCGCCGGCGACGAGGGCTGGGGGCCCGCGCACACCGCCGGCGGCGCGAACCCCGCCTCCAGCGCGTGGTCCGGTCCCGGCGGGTCCCCCCGCTCCACCCACGCCGCCGAGGCGGGCGGGTGGCGCTCCGACGAGGAGGCCACGGACGACCTCTCCGGCGCGCGGGGCGCCCAGCGGTCCTGGGACGCAGACGAGGACCCGACGGACGACCTGTCGGGCGCGCAGCGGGGCTGGAGCGACCCGGAGTCGACCGACGACCTGGGCGGGCTCCGGGGGACCGACCGGATCACCCCGGGCGGCCGCGAAGACCTCGACGACCCGCAGGGCACCATGCGGATCAGCCCCGTGGGGGACGACCCGGACGACGCGGGGAGCACCCGGCGCATCCGTCCCGGCGAGCCCCCGCGGGACGACCCGCAGGGGACGATGATGATGGACCCCGTGGAGCCCGGCCGGGGGCGCCCCCAGACGGCCGACCCGGAGGACGGGTACCAGGCGCCGCACACGCAGTTCTTCAACACGCCCCTGCACAAGGGCGATTTCGCGGACATCCTCACGCCGGTCGAGGAGGGGCGCAACAGCCGCAACACGCAGGAGTTCGGCGAGGACGACTACGAGGAGCGCGGCGGCTGGCTCAGCCGCTTCAAGCGGGGCAGCAACGACCGGGTGGGTGACTACTTCCGCGGTGACGAGGAGGGCGTCGACGCCGACGGCGACGGTTACATCGACGAGGAGTACGAGGCCGAGGCGTGGCGGATGCACCCGCTGGTGCTCATCCCCGTCATGGTCGCCCTCGCCGGCGTGTCCCTGTGGTTCCCCTGGTTCGGCGCCCTCCTGGGCGTCGTGATCATCGCGGGCCTGGGCGCGCTGGACGTGGTCAAGGCGGAGCACGCGCGCCGCCTCCAGACCCGGGGGCCGCGCAACTCCGACAGCATGGTGGTGGCGCTCAGCTTCCCCTGGGCGTTCGGGCGCATGGCGGTCCGCACCGCCGGGTTCGGCCTGATCTACCTGCTGGCCGGGATCCTGGTCGGCATGGTCTACGCGACGATCGTGGACGCGACCCCGGGCCAGGGCGCCAACTACACCGGCGCCTTCGCCATCTTCGTGATGGTCCTGCTCAGCTACATCATGCCGAGCGGCCGTGAGGCGCGGCACCAGGCGGTGTGGCTGGTGGAGCGGGCGCGGTTCCGGAGCCTGTACCTCTACATCGGCGTGATCGTCGGCATCGTCCTGCTGACCATGCTGATCCTGTCGATCGGGCTGTCCTCCACCCCCGACTGGGCGCCGTTCGGCGGGCCGTCCGACTGGTTCGACGGCGGATCGTCGTGACGAGCGGCCCCCTCCCGGCACGGGAGGGGGCCCTCGCGGTTCTCCGGTGGTTCCACCGGTGGTGCGACCGGTTCCGGACCGCCGTGCGCGACCTAGGGTGGTGGGCAGGCCGGCACCCCGGCCGCGCGGGCCGGTCCCGGCGGGGCCGCGCTCGGCGGGGCCGCCGAATCCGGTGGCAGGGTGTTGGTTAGGGTTTCCTAAGTCACACTTGGGGTCGAGGGTTGGCCTTCAAGCTACTAGCCAGTAACATCTGGTGTACGGGCACATCGCGGGACCGTCCTTGACGTGAAAGGCGGACCCGCCGTCGAATGACCGAACGGCATTCGGCATTGTTGGCAGAACGGGGCGCACCGGCGTCCGCCCGCCACACGGCGGATCAGAGTGCAGGGAGGTCGGCCACCGGCCATGAATATTGTCGTTTTGGTCAAGCAGGTCCCGGACACGGCGACCGAACGGAAGCTCAACCCCGACGACAGGACGCTCGACCGCGCAGCGTCCGACGGCGTCATCAACGAGCTCGACGAGTACGCGATCGAGGAGGCCCTGCTCCTCAAGGAGAAGCACGGCGGCGAGGTCACCGTCCTGACGATGGGACCGGACCAGGCCACCGACTCCATCCGCAAGGCCCTCTCGATGGGCGCGGACAAGGCCGTCTTCGTCAACGACGACGCGCTCCACGGATCGGACGCCCTCCAGAGCGCCTACGCGCTCGCGCAGGCCCTGGGCACCGTCGAGTTCGACCTGGTCGTCCTCGGCTCCGAGTCCACCGACGCGCGCACCGGCGTCATGGGCGCCGCGCTCGCCGAGTACCTCGGCCTGCCGCAGCTCACGCTCGCCGGCAAGGTCGACATCGACGGCGGCGCCATCAGGATCCAGCGCCAGACCGACTACGGCTACGACGTGGTCGAGGCTCAGCTCCCGGCGGTCGTCTCCGTCGTCGAGAAGATCAACGAGCCCCGCTACCCGTCCTTCAAGCTCATCATGCAGGCGAAGAAGAAGCCGGTCGACAAGAAGTCCGCGGCCGACGCGGGCATCGACACCGGCCGGGTCGGCCTGGCCAACGCCACCACCGAGACCGTCGACTTCGCCGCGGCGCCGCCGCGCGCCGCGGGCACGATCGTCAAGGACGAGGGTGACGGCGGCGTGAAGATCGCCGACTTCCTCGCCCAGAAGAAGTTCGTGTAGGCCAGGCGAGAGACTCAGGAAGGTTCAAGGATTATGGCTGAGGTCCTCGTCCTCGTCGACCACGTCGACGGACAGGTCAAGAAGGTCACGACCGAGCTGCTGACCGCGGCCCGCCGCATCGGCGAGCCCGCGGCCGTGTGGATCGGTGACGGCGCGGAGTCGGGCAAGGCCGCGCTGGCCGAGTTCGGCGCCGAGAAGGTCTACGTCGCCCCGGCCGAGCTCAACGACTACGTCGTCGCTCCCAAGGCCGAGCTGCTCGCGAAGCTGGCCCAGGACAAGGGCGCCGCCGCGATCCTCGTCTCGGCGACCGCCGAGAACAAGGAGATCGCCGGGCGCACCGCCGTCAAGCTCGGCTCCGGTGTGCTCACCGACGTCGTCGACGTCGACGCCGACGTGGTCACCGAGCACAGCATCTTCGGCGGCGGCACCGTCACCCACGCCCGTGTGCGGACCGGCGTGCCGGTCGTCGCCGTGCGCCCGAACTCCGTCCCGGCCGAGGCCGCCGCCGGAGCGGCCGTCGAGGAGGCCGTCTCGGTGGACGTCTCCGACGCCGCCAAGGCCGCCAAGGTCGTGGAGCGAGTGGTCCAGGAGCAGGGCGAGCGCCCGGAGCTCACCGAGGCCGCGATCGTGGTCTCCGGCGGCCGCGGCGTCGGCTCCGACGACTTCTCCGTCGTCGAGGGGCTGGCGGACTCGCTGGGCGCCGCCGTCGGCGCCTCCCGTGCCGCCGTCGACTCCGGCTGGTACCCGAACCAGTTCCAGGTCGGCCAGACCGGTAAGACGGTCAGCCCGAACCTGTACCTGGCCCTGGGCATCTCCGGCGCGATCCAGCACCGTGCGGGCATGCAGACCGCGAAGAACATCGTCGCGGTCAACAAGGACCCCGAGGCGCCGATCTTCGAGCTCGTCGACTTCGGTGTCGTGGGCGACCTGCACTCGGTCGCTCCGCAGCTCACCGAGGAGATCAACAAGCGCAAGTAGGCGCACGCGCCGAACACGCCCAACGCCCGGCCGGGGTCATCCGGCCGGGCGTTCTCGCTGTGTCCGCAGAACCACCGGAAACCCTGTTACGGCCAGGCCGGTACTCCGTCCGGAGGCCGTCCGGAGCCGCTGCGGGCCGCCGGGTTTTCCGCCGGGGAGGCCCGGGTAGGCGGGGCCCACGGAGCCGACCGGGGCGGGCGCCCCGGGGCGGCGGGACCTGGGAGGGGCGATGGCGGAACACGGGGGCGCGGTCCGGGTGCGCGCGGGCCGACGCGTCGTGGAGGTGCGCAAGCCGGACAAACCGCTGTTCGGTGAGGGCGGGCCGACCAAGGAGGACCTGGCCCGGTACCACGAGCGGATCGCACCGCTGATGCTGCCGCAGCTGAAGGGCCGCCCGATCGCCCTGGACCGGTACCCCGACGGGGTCGGAGCCGGCGGGTTCTTCGTGAAGCACCCCTCCACGCCGGAGTGGGTGCGGACCGTGGAGACCAGCGGCGGCACGATGATGGAGTGCCGGGACGCGGCGACCCTGGTGTGGTGCGCCGACCAGGCGGCGATCACCCTGCACGCCTGGCAGTCGCGGGAACCGGACCTCGGCCTCCCCGACCGGATGGTGCTCGACCTCGACCCGGCGGGGGACGGGGAGGAGGCCTTCGCGGAGTGCAGGGCCGCCGCCCGGGACGTGCGCGAGGCGCTGGACGAGGTGGGGCTGGCCGCGTACGTGATGACGACCGGTTCGCGCGGGCTGCACGTGCGGTCGCCGCTGCGGCCCGAGGCCGACGACCAGGAGGTGCGGCGGCTGGCGGAGGGCGTCGCCGACCGCGTGGCGGCGCGGAGACCGGAGGAGCTGACCACCGAGGTGCGCAAGGAGGCCCGGAAGGGGAGGCTGTTCGTGGACTTCCTGCGCAACGGCCGCGAGCAGCTCGCGGTCGCCCCGTACTCGGTGCGGGCCAGGCCCGGCGCCCCGGTGGCGGCCCCGGTGACCTGGGAGGAGCTGGACGGCCTGGAGTCGTCGCGGGCGTTCGGCACGGACCTGGAGCGCGAGGCGTGCCCGTTCGCGGGCATGGGGCGCCACGCCCGGTCGCCGCGCAGGGCACTGGAGCGGTTGGAGCGGCTCGGCTGACCCCTCAGGACCCGGGGGCGCCCTCCGGCCACACGCAGGGCGAGGAGGCCCCGATGGACAGGCTGCCCTGGGCGCTCGACTGGACGGACATCCGGAAGGAGTCCTCCTCGTTCTCGACGAAGACCGCCAGGTCTTCGGGGCGTCCGTCGTCTGTCACCTGGTAGCCGTTGGCCGTCCAGTACTCGTGCAGGAGTTCGACGCTGGCCTCGTTGTCCTCAGCGGGAAGGCCGCGCAGCCAGTAGGTGCGGCCGACCGACGCGCGTCCGCTCTCACCTCCGTCGACCGTGTCATCACAGGGGTTGGCGATGTCGCCTCCCAGGGCTTCGAGCTCCGGGGCTTCGGGGAACACCGCCACAGCCGCGGCGATGTGCTCCTCCACCCTGGTGTAGGCCTCGTCGTGGGTCATTGCTGCTTCCTCCTCCGAGGTATCCGAGTCCACACCGGGACCGCAGGCGGTCAGAGCCACCACGACGGCGATGCCGCTGCATGCGCGTCCGAGAGCGTTGGTATCCACTGTTCCCCTACTTCTGTCCGGCGATGACCTCACCCATGTACCGCAGGGACCTGGTGTCGGGATCGAAATATTCCGAATGTGCGTCGTTGAGCGGCCACTGGCCCCCGTCGGTGCCCGGGTTCGATCTGAACTCCGTCGCTCCGAAGCCCGGATCCGTCGGGTCCATTCCGTGGGTGAAGCCGGTGAGGTGCGTGATGTTGTCGTTCTCGGCTGTGGAGACGTGGACGTTCTCAGGGGGGAGTCCCAGGTCGCTCACGTGGTCGGCGTTGGCGCCGGGGCTGCCCACCAGCACGATGTTGTCCGCGTTGAGTCCTTCGTCGCCCTGTGCGGTGTGACCCACCACGGTGGAACCGTAGCTGTGGCCGATCACTGTGTTGTTCGACGGGGACGGGTTCACGTGGGTCGCCCGCAAACCGTCCTGGAAACTGCTCAGCTCGTCGACCGCGTCCTCGGCCCGGCCCGCGCCGGCGGCTTCGACGGCGTTGGGGGCGTCGTATCCGATCCAGCTGATGACGGAGTGGTTGCTCTCCTCGTCCGCGATGGTGGCCGACTGCACGAGGGCGTCGGCCCGGTCCATCTGGGAGTCGACGCTCTGCCAGGTGGTCGTCGTGCCCGGGACGAGGGTGGCCACGTTGTCGGCGGTGTCGGGGTTGCCGTTCGCCACGATCGCGCGTCCCCCGCCCTCGGCGTCGAGGGCGAGCAGGTACCTGTCCGCGCTCTCGTCGTTGAGGCTGTCGCGCAGGGTGGTCAGGGTGGAGAGCTCTCCTTCGAGGTCCGTCAGGTCGGTCTGGGCGTTGTAGGCGCCCATGCCGCCGTCGGAGTCCGTCAGGGAGTCGAAGGCCTCGTCGCGTTCCTCCTGCGCGTTCGCGACCTCCTCCTCCAACCGCTCGATCTCGTCGTCCAAGTGCTCCCGGTTGAGCTCGTCGCGCACGGTTGAGGGGATGCCGTCGAGTTCGCGGAGCAGGTCGGGGTGGTCCCGCACGGCCTGCGCCTGCTCCTCCTCCGTCATGGAGGTCCACCACAGGTTGACGATGGACGGGTGCTCGTCGCCGGTCAGCTCGTCCGGGACCATGCCGGGAACGGCGTCGCCCAGGTACAGCAGCTGACTGCCGGACAGGAGGGCGGACTCGACCAGGCGCTCCAGGGTCTCCTGGCCGGGTCCGTCGCGCAGGTCCTTCTCCGCCTGTTCGGCCCGGTCCATCAGGGTGTCCCAGTGCCCGGCGTGCTCGGTGAGCAGTTCTTCCCGAAACTCCTCCATGCGTGCGGCGGGCCTCCCCGTCGCCTCCTGGCCCACGCTGCCGAGAATGGAGTCGTTGCCCGCGTCCCTGATCGCGGACTTCTCCTCCTCCCACCGGGTCTCCAGCTTGGCCCGCTCGACCCGGTAGGCCTCGATGTCCAGGCCCCACTGGCGCAGGACGGCCGCCCCGTAGGTGAGGGCGGCGGCGGCCTCCTGCCAGGCGGCCAGCTCCTCCGACGAGCCGGAGACGATGTTCCAGGCGATGAGGTCGGTGAACTCACCGGCGGACGACTGGAACTGGCTGTGGGCGCCCTCGGACTGGCCGGTCATCTTCCGGCACACGGCGTCGAGGTCGTCGGCGCCCGACTCGATGGCGCCGACGTCGGCGTCGATGTCGGCGGGCAGGCCGAGGGACATGGAGGCGACGTCGCTCACAGGTGTCTCCGGGGGGGTGGGTGGCGGGCGCGGGGTCAGAAGTTGATCTGGATGTCGAGGGCCTCCAGGCCCTCCTGGTACTCCTCGGCGCTCTCGTGGTCCGAGTCGGTGATCGCCAGGTCGGCGCCCTGGACGTTCTGGGCCAGGTTGATGCCGTTCTGCGCGACCCGTCGGATGTGCTCCATGGCGTCCAGTTCGTAGTCGGCCAGACCGGACGAGACGTGTTCGGAGACCGCCGCGGCCAGCCCTTCGACGGCGGCCTCGAAATCGGTTCCGAGGAAGACCATGGCCTCGGCCAGCGCTTCGGCCTCCTCGGCCTCGGACATGGCCTCGACGGGGTTGACTCCGGTACCGCTGGACACGGGGACTCCCAGGGGGTGGGGAAGGGGGCAGGAGAAGCCTACAGACAGTGCCGGAACGGTGTCAGATCCGGACATGCGGGTCGCATGGCGGTCCGTGCGGCCCTGAACTGGGGATTCGACCGGAGGCGGCGAACCGGCGCGAGGTTCTGGCCGTTTGTGGACACGTGGGGCACGTGCGGCCGGAGGGGACCGGTGCAGCTGGTGCGACAGGTGTGGTGGCGGGGATTCCGGGAACGATGCCATCACCTCGGCCCGGTCCGGCCGCGGCACCGCTTCCGACAGAACCGCGGGGGAGACCCACATGGAGGGCTACGAGGCCCAGATCGGCCTCGTGCTGGTCCTGGTCGTCGTGAACGCCGTCTTCGCCGGCAGCGAGATCGCGCTGATCACGCTGCGGGAGGGGCAGCTCAGGAGGCTGGAGGCGAGCGGTCCCGGGGGCCGGGCGGTCGCGAGGCTGGCCCGCGACCCCAACCGGTTCCTGGCCACCATCCAGATCGGCATCACCCTGGCCGGGTTCCTCGCCTCGGCCACGGCCGCGGTGTCACTGGCCCGCCCGCTGGTCGAACCCCTCGGCTTCCTCGGTTCCTACGCCTCCCCGGTCTCCGTCGTCCTGGTGACCGTCGTGCTGACCTTCGTCACCCTGGTCCTGGGCGAGCTCGCGCCCAAGCGCATCGCGATGCAGCGCGCCGAGCCCTGGGCGCTCCTCGTCGCCAGGCCGATCAACGCCCTCGCCGTCCTCTCGCGGCCCGCAGTGTGGCTGCTCGGCGTCTCCACCGACCTGGTGGTGCGCCTGGGCGGGGCGGACCCCGGGACCGGCAAGGAGGAGGTCTCCGAGGAGGAGCTGCGGGAGATGATCTCGGCCCAGGGCGACATGACCCCCGAACAGCGGACGATCCTCTCCGGCGCGTTCGAGATCACCGGCCGCACGCTGCGCCAGGTCCTGGTGCCCCGGCGCGACGTGGACACCGTCCCCGCCTCCCTGCCCGCCGGCGAGGCCGCCCTGTTCCTCGCCGAGCGCGGGCACTCGCGCGCGCCCGTGGTCACCGAGGGGGACGTGGACGACGTCGTCGGGGTCGTGCACTGGTCGGACCTGCTGCGGGGCGAGGGGGACGCGGGCGCCCTCGCCCGCGAGCCGCTGCTGCTGCCGGTCTCCCTGTCCGTGTCGCAGGCGCTCCACCGGATGACCGGCGAACGGCAGCAGATGGCGGTGGTGATCGGTGAGAGCGGGGCGGTCGACGGCATCGTCAGCCTGGAGGACCTGCTCGAGGAGGTCGTCGGCGAGATCTACGACGAGACCGACGCGGACGCGCGCGTTCCCACCAGGGTCGACGGCGGAGCCCTCCGCGTGCCCGGCGCCTACCCCGTCCACGAGCTGGACGACCTCGGCGTCGTCCTCACCTCGCCCCCGGAGGGCAGCTACGTCACCGTCGCCGGGATGGTCCTGGTCGTGCTCGGCCACATCCCGGAGGGCCCGGGGGAGAGCGTCGACCTGGGCGGGTGGACGGCCACGGTCACCGAGGCCGACGGCCGGGTCGTCGGCGAGCTGCTGCTCGTCCCCGACGCCTGACCGCCGGCCCGCGCCGCCCGGGGAGCGGCGCGGCCGTACGGGCCCCGAACGCCACCGACTCCCTGAACACTTCGCCAAGGAGCGGCACGCCCCTTTGCCCGCGGGGCCTTTCCGGGGCACGGTGGCGGAGAGTGACGCCGACACCAGGGGGAGCCCGATGCACGCCGACCAGACACCCACCCCCTACACGGGACTGGACCGGATGACCATCGGCGGCGAGTGGCGCCACGGCTCCTCCGGCGAGGTCCACCACGACGTGGACCCCTACGACGACACGGTCCTCGCGGAGGTCCGCCTGGCCGACGAGGGTGACGTCGACCTCGCCTACCGGGCGGCGGAGCGGGCCTGGCCGGTCTGGGCCGCGACGCCCGCCTACGAGCGGGCCGAGGTGTTCCGCCGGGCGCTCCGCATCCTCGACGCGCGCCGTGCCGAGGTGGCCGAGTGGCTCGTCCGCGAGGCCGGGGCCGTCCGCGACCGCGCCGAGTTCGAGATCGACCTGGTCCGCAGCGGCATGGCCGAGGCCGCCTCCTACCCCACCCGGGTCGAGGGCCGCATCCTGCCCGGGATCACCCCGGGGAAGGAGAACCGCGTCTACCGCGAGCCCCTGGGCGTCGTCACCGTGATCAGCCCCTGGAACTTCCCGTTCCAGCTCTCCCACCGCTCCGTCGCGCCGGCCGTCGCCCTCGGCAACACCGTCGTCCTCAAGCCGGCCGAGAACACGCCCGTCACCGGGGGCCTCCTCCTCGCCCGCGTCTACGAGGAGGCGGGGCTTCCCCCCGGCGTCCTCAACGTGGTCCTCGGCAAGGGCGGGCAGATCGGCGACGCGCTCGCCACGCACGAGTCCTCGCGGATGGTCTCCTTCACCGGCTCGACCGACGTGGGCCGCCACATCTCCCGGCTGATCCCGCTCAAGAGGCGCACGCTCGAACTCGGCGGCAACAGCCCCCTCGTCGTGCTGGACGACGCGGACCTGGACCTGGCGGCCGACGCCGCCGTGTTCGGCTCCTACTACCACCAGGGCCAGATCTGCATGGCCACGAACCGGATCATCGCCACCACCGGCGTCCACGACGAGCTGGTCGACCGGATCGTCGCGCGCGTACGCGCACTGCGGGTCGGGGACCCGGGCGACCCCGCGACCCAGATCGGCCCCGTCATCGACGACGACCAGGCCGAGGGCATCCGCGACCTGGTCGACCGGTCGGTCGAGGTCGGCGCGCAGCTGCTGCTGTCCGGCGAGCCGGGCGGACCGGCGGGAAGGGTCCTGCCGCCCTACCTGCTGCTCGCGGGCAACCACGCCCCGTGCGCCGCCGAGGAGGTGTTCGGACCGGTGGCCACGGTCATCCGGGCGACGGAGGAGGAGGACGCGCTCCGCATCGCCAACGACACCGAGTACGGGCTCTCCAGCGCCGTCCACACCCGTGACGCCGAGAAGGGGGTGCGGTTCGCCCGGCGGCTGCGGGCGGGGATGACGCACGTCAACGACTCCACGCTCAACGACGAGGCCAACACGGCGTTCGGCGGGGAGGAGCACTCCGGCCACGGGAGGTTCGGCGGCGAGTGGGCGGTCGAGGCGTTCACGACCGACCACTGGGTCAGCGTCCAGCACGTCCCCCGCACCCTGCCGTTCGGCTTCGGCGGGCGCTGAGGGGGCGGAAGGCCCGCGTCACCGCTTGCGCAGCACCAGCAGCAGGTTCCAGGTGACGACCTCGCGCAGGAAGGGCACGTGCACGACCGGCTTCGTCCACGTCGGCAGGTAGCGGGGCCGGACGTCCACGGCGTCCACGTCGGGGCGCCCGCGCGCCCAGCGCAGCATCTCCCCGGCGTACGCGGCGTACATGCTGCGGCCGAAGTCGTTCTTGGGCCGGCGCCCGTTGCGCCGGGCGAACCGCTCCGCGGCGTACGGACCCCCCAGGTAGTGCCACGGGGAGGTCTCGTGCCCGCCCCAGGGGGACAGCCACAGCGTGTACGACAGGTAGACCAGCCCGCCGGGCCTGGTCACCCGCACCATCTCGTCGGCCATCCGCACGCGGTCGGGCACGTGCTCCAGGACGTTGGAGGAGAAGCACACGTCCACCGAGCCCGTGCGCAGCGGCAGGTCCAGGGCGCTGCCCCGGACGCCGTACGCGTCGGCCGCGCGGCCGTGCAGGGTCATCTCGCGGGCGTCGGAGTCCACGCAGAGGCAGCGTGCCCCGGCGGAGCGGAGCTCGTCGGCGAAGTAGCCGGGGCCGCCCCCCACGTCCACGACGAGGCGGCCGTCCAGGGGCGTGTAGGAGCGCAGCTGGGCGACGGTGTCGCGGGCCAGCGTGCCGTAGAAGAACGCCGGATCGGACTGCTCCCTGCGGAACGCGGAGAACAGGGCGACCGAGCGCCCCAGGGTGGCGCGGAAGGGCGTGGTCCCGTCGTCGCGGGCTGCGGCGGGGGTCACGCGGCCCCCCCTCCGGCCGGTGCGGCCCCGTCCAGCACCACGAAGTGGCGCAGGTGCCGCCAGTGGTCGCCTCCCCAGTACTCGTCCGAGGCCGCGATCCGGCCGCCGGGCACCAGCTCGGCGATCCGCCCGGTGCGCAGGGTGTGCATCCGCATCGGCGCCGGGTAGCGCAGCACCACCCTCTGCGCCAGCGCGACCAGGGGCCACGGCACGTACCGGAACACCATCCCCTTGAAGGTGCGGCGCTCCGTCTCGGGCACGCCGAGCACCATCACGCCGCCGGGGCGCAGCACGCGGGCGAACTCGCGCACGTACCCCTCGGCCAGCGCGGTCGGCAGGTGCTGGAGGACGAGATCGGTGTACACGAGGTCGAACGAGTCGTCGCCGAACAGGGACAGGTCGGCCCGCTCGTTCAGCGTGAACGCGATCCGTCCCCCCGAACGGTCCAGGCGGCGGGCCTCCTCCAGCATCGGCGCGGAGATGTCCACCCCCACGACCTCGTCGAAGTGCGCGGCCAGCGCGTTGGACAGCCGTCCGGCGCCGCAGCCGAAGTCCAGGACCCGGCCGCCCCCGGGGCGGATGCCCAGCTCGTCCATGCGGGCGACCGCCGGGTCGACGTCGGCCCGGCCCGAGGCGAGGAACTCGTCGTCGTCCCACCCGCCGTCGCGCTTGTCCGGGTCCACGCACACCGCCCACAGCGGTTCGGCGGAACCCAGCCGGGTCCAGTCACGGCGGACCTGTTCGAGCCCCACCGGCATCACCTCCACGGTGCTCACGACCCCGCCGGAACATGGTTCTGCATCATGTTCCTGTTCTGGGCTGCCAGGCCTTGGAGACCTGCGCCCGAGGTCAAGGAAGAAAGTGGAACGTGTTGTATTCTGGCACCCATTTTCCGGGTTGGCCAACCTACGGCGGGAGAGAACCGATGCCGCCTGTTCCCCCCACGGCGAGTGGACACGACGGCGCGGAGGCGCAGGCGCCCGGTGGGAAGGCCGGGGTACGCCGCCCGGCCGGGGACCCCGGCGGGGAGGGACCCGGCCGGGGCGGACCGGTCCGCGACGCCCTCGCCGTCCTGGGCCTCCTCGCGCGCGACCGGCTGGTCCTGGCGGGGCTGCTGGTCGTCGCGGCGGCGGTCGGCCTCAAGCTGTACGTGCTCACGCAGTCCTACTTCGTGGAGGACGACTACCTCTTCTTCGCCTCCGCGTACGCGAGCGACCTGGGCCCGGACTACCTCCTCACCCTCCACAAGGGGCACCTGATGCCGGGAGCCCTGTTCCTCGTGTACCTCCAGACCACGTTCTGGCCGTACGAGTGGTGGGTCAGCGCGGGCAGCATGCTCGCGTTCCAGGCCGCCGCGCTGCTGGGGTTCTTCCGCCTGCTGTGGGAGCTGTTCGGCCGCCGCCCGGCCCTCCTCGTCCCCCTGACCGTGTACGCGCTGGCCCCGTTGACCGTCCCCGTCCTCGGGTGGTGGTCGGCTGCGCTCAACGCCGTGCCCTTCCAGCTCGCGCTGGTGCTCGCCGCGCTGTGGACCGTGCGCCACCTGCGCACCGGCGACGCCCGGTTCGCCTGGTGGGCGTCGGGCGCGGTCGTGTTCGGCATGCTCTTCACGGTCAAGGCGATGTTCCTGCCCCCCGTGCTGTTCGCGGTGGCCGCGGCCTTCCTGTACCCGGGCGACCCGCTCGTCGCGGTCCGCAGGGCCTGGGTGGTGCACCGCCCCCTGTGGACGGCGATGGGCGCCCTCTTCGCCGCGTACGCGGTGTTCTACCTGGCGCGGATGCGCGCGGGCGAGGGCGGCGAGGGCGCGGGCGTCCCCGAGAGCGAACCCGCCCTGGCCATGCTGCGCGGGCTCCTCACCGAGGTCTTCCCGGTCGGCGCCCTGGGCGGCCCGCCGGAGTGGGGGCCGGTCACCCCCACGGGTGGGCTCGTCGACCCGTCGGGGCCCGTGGTGCTGGGGGCCTGGGCGGTGTTCGCGGTGATCGTGCTGTCGAGCCTGTGGCTGCGGCGCCGGGCGTGGCGTGCCTGGGCGCTCCTGCTCGGCTACCTGGTCGTCGTCGACATCGTCCCGACCGTCATCGCGCGCGGCAGGTTCCAGGAGGTGGCCGCCGCCGACCCCCGCTACGTGGCCGACGCGGCCCCGGTGTTCGCGCTCTGCCTGGCGCTGGCCTTCCTGCCGACGCGTGAGGAGCGGGCGCGGGCGCTGACGGGCGGCGCGGGGGAGCGCGCCGGCTCCGCGGCCGACGCCTACCGCGTGCGTCCCCGGCGGGCCGCCCGGACCGCCGCCGTGCTGGCGACGCTGGCGTACACGGCGTCGGCGGTGTGGTCCACGCACGCCTACGCGGGAACGCTCGGCGGCGACCGCCTCCAGTGGTACCTGGACACGGTCCGGGCCTCCCTGCGGGAGGTTCCGGAGGAGGGCGGCCTGTACGCGCGCCCCGTCCCGGAGGACGTCGTGCTGGAGTGGAACGGCCAGCGCCGCCTGAGCTCCTGGGTGCTGCCGCCGCTGGCCGAGCCCGACGTCGCGGAGCGGATGGTGGAGCCGGAGGAGTCCGGCGCGGCGTACGTGTTCAACGACGCGGGCTACCTGGTCCCGGCGCGGCCGTCCGACAGCAGCTACGTCTTCGGACCCGGGGGAGGGGACCGCTGCCTGGAGCCCTGGGAGGGGCTCATGTCGTGGCCGGTGCGGGTCCACGGCGGCCTCGCCCAGGTCGTCACCCTCGGCTACACGGCGGAGGAGGACGTGCCGGTGGTGGTCGCCCTGGGCGACGACTGGATCGAGGTGGAGCTGCCCGCCGCGGAGGAGAACGGGACACGGTACGTCCCGGCGGGGGCGCCCGGCGAGCAGCTGTCGGTGTTCGTGCCGGAGGACCCCGACGACCGCGGCGGGCTGTGCCTGAGCTGGGTGTCCGTGGGCGGCATGGCCCCCGCGGTCGAGGGCAACCCCTGGGCGCCCGAGGAGGACGACCGCACGGGCGGCGGCGCGGAGGCGGACTAGCCGCTCTTCTCCGCGTCCTTCCGGGACCAGCGCCGGCTCGGCTCCTCCACCCAGTGGAAGGTCGCCGCGGCCAGGAGGACCGTCCCCGCCGTCACCGGCACCATGTCCAGCCAGAACGACCCGGTGAAGATCTCCTGACCGGAGAAGTCGCGCCACAGGTACAGGACGACGAACTGCCACAGGAACACGCCGTAGGAGATCCGGGCGAGGAACTGGCACACCCGGTGCCGCAGCAGCGAGTCCAGCCAGCGGCCGTCCCGCCAGGCCGCGGCGCTGCGGAGGGACGCGGGCGGGGAGGTGGGGCGGGGGGCCAGGGCGGCCGGGGCCACGACGAAGAACGCGAAGCCCGTCCCGGCCAGGGACGCCGCGGCGGAGGTCCAGATGTCGCCCGAGCCGATGAACCGCCCGCCGGTGGCCTCGGTGGCGGTCAGGGCGAGGAAGCCGCCCGCCACCAGCCAGCACACCCCGGGCGACGCGGCCACGGTGCGGCAGAAGCGGCGCACCGGGCCGTCGGCGCCGGGCTCGCGCCACGCCCACTCCGACAGCACGGCCAGCGCCATCCCCGCGGCGAACAGGCCGAGCGCGCGCGGCAGCCAGGCGTGCATGTACTCGCGGGGCTCGGGATAGAACTGGGGCACCAGCGCGGCCAGGGCGAGCACCCCCATGGCGGCGAGCCCGGCGAGGAGCCGCCGGCCGCGGGCGTCCACGGTCCTCCCGCCCCTCGCCCACAGGGCCAGGAGCAGGGCGAACACCGGCAGCAGCAGGTAGAAGGACACCTCGACCGACAGACTCCACATCTGGCCGAGGCCGTAGGGGCCGGTCCCCACCCACGGCGGGTCGGTGTCGAAGGGGAAGGCCAGGGTCAGGACCTGGAGCCAGTAGGAGGGCGAGCCGAGCTCCTCCCGGGAGTAGAGGAGCAGCGCGGCCACCGCCACGACCCAGTAGG
Source organism: Nocardiopsis sp. NPDC006198 (assembly GCF_040613895.1). NCBI lineage: Bacteria > Bacillati > Actinomycetota > Actinomycetes > Streptosporangiales > Nocardiopsidaceae > Nocardiopsis > Nocardiopsis sp. NPDC006198. The sequence continues at coordinate 105,823 of NZ_JBEXSY010000020.1, forward strand.
CGGGGAACACGCGCACGACCCGGCGCCACAGGTAGGGGCGGGCCCGGGGGCCCCGCGTCCCGTCCAGGGCGGCGCGCGCCCAGGGCCGGTACAGCAGCACGCCGGAGAGCGTGAAGAACAGGGGCACGGCGAGGTCGAACGCGGACACCAGCCCGCCCAGGACGCCCGGGGCGAGGGAGTCGCCGGTCTCCGTCGCGACGTGGAAGACCAGGACCATCAGGGCGGCCGCGGCGCGGATGCCGTCGAGGGTCTCGTGGCGTCCGTCGACCTGGGGCAGGACCAGCGCCGGATCGGGGTCCCGCGGCGGGGGCCGCGTGCCGGTGGAGGGGGAGCCGGGGAGGGTGCCGTCGGAGGTGCTGCCGGTGGGTGCGCCGGTGGGGTCCTCGGGCGCGGAGGGAGTGGGCGCCATGGGCCTTCCAGAACGGGGGAGCGTTGAAACGCGCTTCACTAGAACGTGTTATAAAAATTCAGACACGCCCTGGTGACGTCGTTCACTACTGGGCAGTACTCTACCCGGAACTGGACCTAGTTCCACTAGACGCAGTTTCAGATCTGGACTCTCATCCGCCCAGGAGGGCACATGCGCCGTACCGTTGCGGTCGTTCTCATCGCGTTTGGAGTCTTCTTTCTCGCCGCCGCACCCATGATGCGCACGTGGATGTCGAGCTCCCTGATGAAGACTCCCCTGGACTACTACAGCGAGACAGTCAACGTCGCCGAAGGTGCCACCTACTTCAACATCGAGGACGTGGAACTCGTCGAGGACGCCACCCTCGAGGCCCACGCGACGATCCGCGCGGACGTGGCCTCCAGCACCGACGAGATCGTGGTGTGGGACCAGTTCACCTGGCTGAAGGACGCCGAGACCGACTTCGGCATCAGCTCCACGAGCCGCCGCGCCGGACACGACCGCGTCACCGGCGAGGCCGTCGACTGCTGCGACTCCATGGTCAACGAGGAGTCCGTCGTCCAGAGCGGGCAGGCCTGGAAGTTCCCGTTCTTCACCGAGCAGCGGGACTACGACTTCTACGAGACCACCGTCCAGGAGGTCGTCCCCATGGAGTTCCAGGGGGTCGAGGCGGTCGAGGGCGTCGAGGCCTACCGGTTCGTCCAGACCGTCGAGCCGACCGTCATCGACGAGCGCACCCTCCCGCGCTCGGTCGCCGGCCTGGAGGGCGACGGGGACGTCACCGGGGACGAGGTCTTCTCCATCACCCGCACCTACTGGATCGAGCCCACCACCGGATCGCCCCTCAAGGTCAGCGAGGACCAGAACCGCGTCGTCGTCGTGGACGGCGAGGAGGTCCTGACCCTGCTGGACGCCGAGCTCGTCTTCGACGACGAGTCGGTCCGCAACGCCGTCGCCAACTCCGAGCAGGGCCGCACCGTGCTGCCGCTGCTGCACACCACCCTCCCGATCGCCTTCCTCGTCGTCGGCGTGGGCTTCGTGGGCATCGCCGTCGTCCTGTACGTCTCAGGCCGCCGCAGTGACCACCACAACTGACCCCCGCCCCCCACTCCGCCCCCGGCCCTCACCGGCGTGCCCGAGAGGGTGCGCCGGTGCGCCCGTCCCGGAGCCGGGGCGCCCGTGACGCGGAGCGCGGAGCGGACCGGGCACGCGGGCGACGGCACACCCGGAGGCCCCGATGTCCAGGGGAGCCCGCGCGACCTCCTGGGCACGGCCCGCGCGCTGGTCCGTGCCTGCCGGCCCCGGCAGTGGATCAAGAACCTCCTGGTCCTGGCGGCCCCCGGAGCGGCCGGGGCCCTGGGGAGCCCCGACGCGCTGCTGACCTGCGCCGCGGTGTTCGCGCTGTTCTGCGCGGCCGCCAGCGGCACCTACCTGCTCAACGACGTCCACGACGCCGACCGCGACCGCGCGCACGCGCGCAAGAGCCACCGGCCCGTCGCCTCTGGCGCGCTCCCGGTCCCCGTCGCCGTCACGGCCGGAGCCGTCCTGGGCGCGGCGGCCCCGCTGGCCTCCCTGGCCCTCGGCGATCCGCTCCTGACGGGCCTGGTCACCGGATACGTCCTGCTCACCCTGGCCTACACCCGCCGCCTCAAGGACGTGGTGGTGTGCGACCTGGTCGTGGTCGCCGCCTGCCACGTGCTGCGCGCCGCCGCGGGCGGAGCCGCGGTCGGCGTGCCGCTGACCTCCTGGTTCGTCATCGTGGTGTCGCTGGCCGCACTGCTCGTCGTGGTCGGCAAGCGCGAGGCCGAGCTGCGGGCGTTCCGCGACGCGGGCGCGTCGGCCGCCGCGCCGGTGCGGGAGACCCTGCGCGGGTACACGGTCACCTACCTGGCCCAGACCCGCACCATGGCGTCGGCGGCGATGATCGTCACCTACTGCCTGTGGGCCCTGGACCGGGGCGACGCGTCGCAGCCCGTGTTCCACGCGGTGAGTATCGTTCCGTTCATCATGTTCGTCCTGCGCTACAACCTGCTCGTGGACCGGGGGGCCGGGGAGGAACCCGAGGAGATCGCCCTGCGCGACCGCCCCCTCCAGGTGACCCTCGTGTCGCTCGCCGCCCTCGTCGGACTGGGGATCCACCTGTGAGTCCACCGCCGCCGGACCGTGCGCCCGCCCGCGGCGGGACGCGCCCCGCCCTCCTCACCGGCTGGGGCCGCACCGCCCCCACCGCCGCGCGCGTGGCGCGGCCGCGCACCGCCGAACAGGTCGCCGAGGCGCTCTCGCGGGCCGGAGCGCGCGGAGCCCTCGCCCGCGGACTGGGCCGCTCCTACGGCGACGCCGCGCAGGCCGCCGGCGGGCTGGTCCTGGACTGCACCGCGCTGACCGGCCCGATCCGGCTCGACACCGCGCGCGGCGAGGCCACCGCCCCGGCGGGGACCACCCTCGGCGGGCTCGTCGCCCACCTCCTCCGGCACGGGTACTTCGTCCCCGTGGCCCCGGGGACCGGCCAGGTCACCCTGGGCGGGGCGGTCGCCGCCGACGTCCACGGCAAGAACCACCACGCCGACTCCTCGATCGGCGCCCACGTGCGCGCGCTGACCCTGGTGACCCCCGACGGGAGGGCGCGCGCGCTGGGGCCGGAGGGCGACGGGTCCGAGCTGTTCTGGGCGACCGTCGGCGGCATGGGGCTGACCGGTGTGGTCACCGAGGCCACGCTGGCCGTGTTCCCGGTCGAGACGGCGTACATGAGGGTGGACACCGACCGGACCGCCGGACTCGACGCCACCCTGGAGCTGATGTCGCGCCCGGGATCCGACCGCCGCTACTCGGTCTGCTGGGTCGACCTGCTGGCCGCGGGCGGCGCGATGGGCCGGGGCGTGTTCACCCGGGCCGACCACGCGCGGATCGGCGACCTCCCCTCCACGCTCCGGCGCGAGCCGCTGAGGCACCGGCCGGGCACGGTCCTGGCGGCGCCGCCCTGGGCGCCGCCGGGGCTGCTCAACCGGTGGACGGTGGGGGCCTTCAACGCCGCCTACCTCCGCGCCGCGCCCCGGCGCAGGCGCGGCGAGGCGCAGCCGCTCGCCGGGTTCTTCCACCCGCTCGACGCGGTGCGGGGATGGAACCGCATGTACGGTCCGCGCGGGCTGGTGCAGTACCAGTTCGTCGTCCCGTTCGGGGCGGAGGGCGCCCTCGCCGCCGTCATGGAACGGCTCTCCCGGGCGGGCGCCCCGTCGTTCCTGGCGGTCCTCAAGCGCATGGGGGAGCCCACCCCGGGCCCGCTGTCCTTCCCCCGGCCGGGATGGACCCTCGCCGTGGACCTGCCCGCCGACCTGCCCGGCCTCGGCCGCCTGCTCGACGCCCTCGACGAGAGACTGCTGGAGGCCGGAGGCCGCCTGTACCTGGCCAAGGACAGCAGGGCGCGCGCCGAGACCGTGCACGCGATGTACCCGGAGCTGCCCGCCTGGCGGAGGGTGCGGGACCGGGCCGACCCCGGGGGCGTGCTCGTCTCCGACCTCGCCCGCCGCCTGCGGCTCGTCTGACCGCCGGGCCCGGCGCCGACGCGGGGCCGCGCGGACACCGGACGCCCCCCGCACACCACGACACCCCACACGACCGGAGGGAACCCATGCGCGACTCGGTGGGACGGGTACGCACCGTGCTGCTGCTCGGCGGACGCAGCGAGATCGGCCTCGCCATCGTCGAGCGGCTGGTCCGCGACGGCGCCCGGGAGGTGGTGCTGGCCGCGCGCGGCGGGGCGGAGCCCCCGCCGGGCGCGCTCACGGAGCTCGGCGCCTCCGTGCACTCGGTGGAGTTCGACGCCGGCGACCCCGACGCCCACACGGGCACGGTCGCGGAGGCCGTCGGCCTGGTCGGCGACCTGGACGTGGTCGTGGACGCGTTCGGCGTGCTGGGGGACCAGGCGGCGTACGAGGCGGACCCGGCCTCCGCGGCCCGGGCCGCCGCCGTGAACTACACGGGGCACGTCTCCGCGGGGCTGGCCGTCGCGGCCCGCCTGCGCGAGCAGGGGCACGGCGCCCTGGTGGTCCTGTCCTCCGTCGCCGGGGTGCGGGTCCGCAGGTTCAACTACGTGTACGGGTCGGCCAAGGCCGGTCTGGACGGCTTCGCCCAGGGGCTCGCCGACTCCCTGCACGGGTCCGGCGCGCGGGTGCTGGTGGTGCGGCCGGGATACGTGCCCACCCGTATGTCCGCCCACGTGGACCCCGCGCCGTTCCCGGCCACGCCGGGCCAGGTGGCGGAGGCGGTGGCCTCCGGACTGCGCTCGGGGGCGACCACCGTGTGGGCGCCGCGCGTGCTCCGGCCGCTCTTCGCGGGGATGCGGCTGATGCCCCGCGCGCTGTGGCGGCGCCTGGGGCGCTGAGCCGGGGGAGGCGCGCTCCCGGCGGGGAAGGCCGGGAGCGCACCCGGGTCAGGGGCCGGAGGGGACCGGCGGGTCGGACCGGGCGTCCCCCGGTTCCGACCGGAGCCCGTCGGCGGTCAGCCGGTAGAACGCCAGGGGGACCAGGCAGCACAGCATGACCGCGGCGGGCACCAGGGTGCTGCCGACCAGCATGCCGCGCAGCGCCTCGTCGCTCTGGCGCACGGCCTCGCCCGCGCCCGACTCCACGTAGCCGCTCAGCGCCAGGGACAGCGACAGGAGGCCCGTCCCGACCGCCTGCGCCATCGCCTCCCCCGAGGTCCACACGCCCGACAGCACACCGCTCTGGCGCCGCCCCGAGCCGTGCGTGTCCGCCATGCAGTCGGCCAGCATCGACCACGGCAGCAGGGTCGTGCCGGACAGGCCCACGCCCACCAGCACGGAGGAGAGGACCGCGCCGGGGAGGCCCCAGACCGGGATGAGCAGCAGTCCGAGGCCGCCCAGGGAGAACACCGCCGCCGCGAGCCCCGCGGCACGGCGCTTGTCCACGCGCACGGACAGCCGCTTCCACAGCGGCGCCGACGCGATCAGCGGCACCAGGACGCACACCATCAGGACGCTCGTGTAGCGCGGCTCGCCCATGACGTTGGCCGTCACGTACGGAACCCCGGCGACCATGGTGCCGCCCGCCGCCGCCATCAGCAGGTTGGCGGGGAAGAGCACGCGGAAGTGCCGGTGCGCGAACGCCGCGCGCAGCTGGGCCGGGAGGCCCTCGGTGCGGTGCGGGAAGACCGTCCGCGGCGCCCTCCGGGTGCCGATCACGGCGCCGAGCATCGACACCAGCACCACGGCCCCCATGACCAGGCCCATGAGCCGGTACCCGGCCACCTCGTCGCCGGGGGCCGACTGGAGGACCGGCGCCAGCGCTCCGCCGAGCATCAGCGCGAGCCCCACGAACGCGGTCCGCCACGTGTTGAACGTGGACCGCTCGTGGTAGTCGGAGGTGATCTCCCCGGGCAGGGCGGCGTGCGGGACCTGGAACACGGACGACGCCAGGGCCGCGGCCACGAACACGACCGCCACGTACAGGGCGGCGGCGTTCCCCTCCAGGGGAGGGCCGGCGAACATGGCGCCGAACAGCACGGGCAGGGTCAGCGCGCCCGCCAGCATCCAGGGGCGGCGCGGCCCCCAGGAGGAGCGGGTCCTGTCCGACCGGATACCGATGTACGGGCTGACCAGGAGGTCGACCAGTTTGGGCAGGAGGACCACCAGCCCCGCCAGGGCGGGGCCCACCGCGAGCGTGTCGGTCAGGTAGATGAGCAGCAGCAGCCCCGGGACCGTGTTGAAGATGCCTGTGGCCACGGCGCCGCTGCCGTACCAGGCGTGCACCGAGCGGGGCAGCGTCCCGGTCCCCCCGGCGGGCGCGGCGCCGGGTGCGGGGCCGACGGCCGTGGTCACGCGCGTCCTTCCGCGGAGGCGGGTGCCGGGCCCTGCCCGGAGGCGGTCCCGCCGCCGGCCGTCCCGCCGTCCCCGCCGTACAGCTCGGCGTGGCCGACCGGGTCCACGTCGTGCGCCACCGGGCACCCGGCCGGGAACGTGCCGATGCGGTCGACGTCGTACCCCTCGGGGTAGCTGCGGATGTTGGGGTTCATGTCCGCCCACAGCGGCTCCTCGCGCGGCCTCATGCGGCGCACGACCTTGGCGCGGAGCTTCAGCGCCAGGTCGGCCGACCTGCGCCAGGCCCGGCTCGGCGGCTCGTACCGGAAGGCCTCGATGAGCGAGTCGTCCAGGATCGCCATCGAGAACCTGCGCGCCAGGCCGGCCACGCGCGGCGGGTAGAACGTCACCATCAGGTCGAGGGTGGAGTCGGAGACGGCGCGCCCGGCGTCGGTGTAGGCGAAGTGCTCGCGCTCGTAGGAGTCGAGGAGGTCCCGGAACTCCTCGTAGGTCCCGGGGATGTCCCTGATCCCCATGTACTTGCCGAGCCTGCGGTAGTAGTGCGTGATCGCGGAGACCTCGTGGTCCGACAGCCTGCGCCAGCCGTAGCCGTAGTCGTTGAGCCAGCGCACGGGCATCACGACGAAGGTGCTGAGCACGTACCGGTAGTCGTCGTTGCCGATGTCGTAGGAGCGGTGCATCTGGTTCATCCGGCGCAGGGAGTCGCGTCCCTTCCCGGGGCCGAACCCGTGCCGCATCATGTTGCCGAGGATGAGCGCGGTGTCGTCGTAGCGCTTCTGGGTGCTGCCGGTGAACTCGTTCGTCCTGCCGAGCAGCCCGCCGATGCTGGGGACGGCGTAGGTGCGGTACAGGGCGATCCCCAGGGCGCGTCCCATGTCCCACGGGAACTCGTGGGAGTTGAGGATCTGCATGATGCGCACGCAGTCGGCCTCGGCGTCCAAGCGGTGGATCTCGTCGCGGAAGTCGAAACGTTTCAAGGGAGGTTCCTTCGGGAGGGGGCGGGGGGTCGGGGCGGCGGCCTGGGGCGCGAGGGGGCGCGCGGACGGGCGGGTGCACTCCCGGACGGCTACTGCCCGGGGGTTCCCGCGGCCCCGGCGGGGCCGGGGGCCTCCGGTCCGTCGACGGCTCCGGGGGCGGAGCCCGCCGGGGCGACCGCCTGGCCGGGCGCCGGGACCCGTGCCCCGGTGGGGGCCACCTCCCGGGTGAGCATGCCGTGCGGGACCGGGCACCCCTGGGGGAAGGTGCCGATCCGGGAGGGCTCGTAGCCTTCCGGGTAGCTGCGGACGTTCGCGCTCTCCCGGGCCCAGCGCGGCTTCTCGCGCGGCGGCATCAGCCGCACCACGCGTGCCCGCAGTTTCAGCGCGCCCGAGCCGAGCCGGCGCCACGCGGCCGACGGCTCCGGGTAGCCGAAGGCCTTGATCAGCCGGTCGTCCAGGAGGGCCTTGGTGAAGGGGCGCACCAGGGGGCGCTGCCAGGCGGGGTAGAAGTCCGCCATCAGGCCGAGCGTGGAGTCGGAGACCGCCCGGCCGCCCTCGGTGTAGGCGAAGTGCTCGCGCTCGTAGGAGTCGAGGAGGTCCCGGAACTCCTCGTAGGTCCCGGGGATGTCCTTGATCCCCATGTGCTTGCCGAGCTTGCGGTAGTAGTTGGTGCCGGCGGCGATCTCGTGGTCGGTCAGCCTGCGCCAGCCGTAGCCCCAGTCGTTGAGCCAGCGCACCGGCATCACGACGAAGGTGCTGAGCACGTACCGGTAGTCGTCGTTGCCGATGTCGTAGGAGCGGTGCATCTGGTTCATGCGCCGCAGCGCGTCCCGGCCGCGCCCCGGGCCGAACCCGTGCTCCATGATGTCGTTGAGGATGAGGGCGGTGTCGTCGTAGCGGTGCTGGGTGCGCTCCGTGAACTCGCGGGTGTGCGCGAGGAGCTCCCCGATGCTGGGAACGGCGTAGGTCCGGTACAGCGCCAGGCCCAGGGCCTGTTCGAAGTCCCACGGGAACTCGTGGGCGCCCAGGATGCGCACGATGCGCTCGCAGTCGGCCTCGGCGTCCAGGGCCTGGATCGTGTCTCGCCACTCGAACCGCTTCATGGAGTACTCCAGTCGCCTTCGTGCGGGCCCGCCCGAGACGGGTCCATGGTCTGCGGGTGCGCAGCGCACGACGGCGCTCCACGGGGCGCACTTTACCCGGGGAGCCCGTGTGTACACCGGGCCCGGTGCCCTCCGTGCCGGTCCGGATCCGAACCGTGTCCGGACCGTTCCCCGATCAGTGCCGTGCCGGCGTCCGCCGGTACGCGGAAGGGGCGGAGGGCGACCGCCCCCCGCCCCTTCCGCGTCCGCGCGCCTCAGGCCGCCATGCGCTCGGCGACCCGGTTGACCAGCGTCAGCAGGACCTGTTTGGACGACTCCCGCTCGCGGGCGTCGCACAGCACCACCGGGATCGCCGGGTCGAGGCTCAGCGCGTCGCGGACCTCGCCCGGCTCGTAGGCGTGGGAGTCGTCGAAGCAGTTCACCGCCACGATGAACGGCACGCCGCGGCGCTCGAAGAAGTCCACCGCGGCGAAGCACGTCTCCAGGCGGCGGGTGTCGGCGAGGACGACGGCCCCCAGCGCGCCCTCCGACAGCTCCTCCCACATGAACCAGAAGCGCTCCTGGCCCGGGGTGCCGAAGAGGTACAGCACCAGGGCGGAGTTGATCGTGATGCGGCCGAAGTCCAGCGCCACCGTGGTGGTCGTCTTCGATTCCACCCCGGACAGGTCGTCGACCCCGTAGCTGGCCTCGGTCATCACCTCCTCGGTGCTCAGCGGGGCGATCTCGCTGACGGACCCGACCAACGTGGTCTTTCCGGCGCCGAAACCTCCGGCGATCAGGATCTTCAGCGCGGAGGGAACGATCGTCTGCGTGTCGTCAGAGTCGCTGGATGCCATCGAGAACCGCCTGGAGTACGTCCCGGCTCACCGGGCTCTTAGCTGTGTAGGGGGCACGGGCCAACGCGAGGCCGCGGTTGAGGAGGTCGCTCAGCAGAACCTTGACCACGGCCACCGGGATGTCCAGGTGCGCGGACACCTCGGCGACCGACTGCGGCCGGCGGCACAGCTCCAGGATCCGGAGCTGCTCCGGTTCCAGGGCCATCTCGTCGACCTCGGCCCGCTTGGCCGCGATCACCACGCTGATCATGTCCAGCCGCACGGTGTCCGCGTGCTCGCGGCCCTGCGCGATCACGTACGGGCGGACGAGCGGACCGGCGTCCTGGTGGCCGGGCGCCCCGGACCCCGCCGGGGTGGCCGCGGCGCCGGGGCTCCCGGGCGAACCCGCGCCGTACCCGCCGACCGCGTCGCGCCCCGGCAGGCCCTGCGGTATCCCGCCGTGCGGGATCTCGTTGTGCGCTTGCATGGCCGTCCCCTATCGCGTGGCTTCCCCGGAGGCGCCCTCGTGCCTGGGGGCGGCGTCCAGATACCGTCCCACCTGCTCGACCAGGACGTTCATCTCGTAGGCGATGAGTCCGACGTCGGCGCTCTCGTCGGCGAGCACCGCCAGGCACGCCCCGCGGCCCGCGCCGGTGACGAACAGGTAGGCGCTCTCCATCTCGACCACGGTCTGGAGGACCTCGCCGCCGCCGAAGTGGCGGCCGGTGCCGCGGGCCAGGCTCTGGAACGCGGAGGCCACCGCGGACAGGTGCTCGGCGTCCTCCTTGACCAGGTCGTGGGAGCGTCCGATCAGGAGGCCGTCCGCGGACAGCACGATCGCGTGCCGGGAGCCGACGGCGCGGTCGAGCAGCTCGTCGAGCAGCCAGTCGATGTCCTTCTTGGCAGCGCCGTTTCCGTTGTCGTGCGCGGCGCCTTCGGGAGTACTCGTCACGGTTAGGCGTCCTTGTCGGTGTCGTTGGTCTGCTGCTTGCCATCGCGCCGTCCGCGGTCCGTCCCCTTCTGGAACGCGGACATGTTCCGGCGCAGACGAGCCAGTCGCTCCCCGCTGTCGGGGGCCTCACCGGGGGAGGCGCCGGAGGCGGGCCCGGTCCGGATGCCGGCCCCGGGGTCGGTCGCCAGCTGCGGCGCCAGGTTCTCCTGGGGGCGCCGCTTGGGCAGCGGGGGCCGTCCTCCGCCGGCCTCGACGGCGGTCTCCGGGGCGCCGGCGGGGGCGGCGCCGGGGGCGGGGACCGCGCTGATGTTCTTCCTGCGGGTCGGGAGGGCCGGGCGGTCGTCGGCGGGCGGGGCGGTGAGGAGGGCGTCCCCGCCGTCGGGGCCCAGGAGGTCGTCGGGCATGCCGCCGTCCGCGGGGCCGCCGTCGTCCGGGCCGTCCCCGCGGTCCGTCGCGGCGTCCTCGCCCGTGGAGGAGACCGAGGTCAGGACCGGCTTGGCGCCCACGGGAGCGGACTCCAGCTCGCCGGGGACGCGGTCGATGATCTCCCGCACCTCCCAGATGTCCTCGCCGGAGGACTCGGAGGAGGGCAGCGGGGTGCGGTCTCCGGAGATCAGCTCGTGCGGGAGCAGGACGATCGCCTGCACGCCCCCGTACGGCGACGGGCGCAGGTGCACCTTGATGCCGTGGCGGTGGGCCAGGTGCGAGACGACGAAGAGGCCGAGGCGCATCTTCTCGTTCAGGCGCATCACGTCGAACTCGGGCGGGCTGGCCAGGAGCGCGTTCGCGGAGGCGAACTCGCTCTCGGTCATGCCGAGGCCCCGGTCCTCGATCTCGATCGTCACCCCGTTGGGCACGTCGTCGCTGCTCAGGCGCACCTGCGTGTGCGGCGGCGAGAACATGGCGGCGTTGTCGACCAGCTCCGCGACCAGGTGGATGACGTCGGCGACGGCCGGTCCGTTGAGGTGGACGCGGGCGATCCGGTCGCGCTTGACGCGCGTGTAGTCGCCGGACTCGGAGATGGCGCCGCGCAGCACGTCGATCAGCGGCATCGGCCGGTGCCATGTACGGCCCGGGGCCTCGCCGCCGAGGATGAGCAGGTTCTCCGCGTTGCGGCGCGACCGGGTGGCCAGGTGGTCGAGCTTGAACAGCTGGGCCAGCTGGTCCGGGTCCTCCTGCTCGCGCTCCATCTTGTCCAGCAGGCGGAGCTGGCGGTGGACCAGCGTCTGGCTGCGGTGCGCGATGTTGAGGAAGACGCGGTTGACGCCCTGGCGCAGCTCGGTCTGCTGCACCGCCTCGTCGATGGCGGCGCGCTGGGCGGCGTTGAACGCCCGGGCGACGTCGCCGATCTCGTCGTCGGTGGTGCGGAGGTCGGCCAAGGAGGTGTCGGTGTCCACGCGCTCGCCGTCGTGCAGGCGGCGCATGAGGTCGGGGAGCCGGTTCTCGACGAGGTCGTTGGAGTCGTCGCGCAGGCGCAGCAGGCGCTCGGTGAGGACGCGCGAGGAGCGGCGGGCCAGCAGGAAGGCGCCCAGGATGACGGCGGCGACGCCGAGGCTGCCCCCGACGGCCAGGAGGACGGCCTGGTTGGCGGACTCCCGGGTGAGGGAGGCCGCGTGCATGGCCTCGTCGGCGCCCAGGGCGGTGAGCTCGGCCAGGACGTGGTCGTAGTCGGCCCGCCACGCGTCCTGGTCCACGGGCATGGCGAGGTCCTCGACCTCGCCGGGCACCAGGGTGACCGGGTCGGTGACCGTCTCCGTCGAGATCCGGCGGTCGATGATCTCCTGCTGCATCTCCAGGAGCCGCGCGTACTCGGGGCCCTCCAGCACGGCCCGCAGGCGCTCCTCCTGGCCCTCGCCCTCCAGGTAGTGGCCGTTGCCCTCGAGGAGGTTCCGGTAGGCGCCGACCAGCTCGGTGAACTCGCGCTGGTCGTCCGCGGTCAGCTCGTCGGAGGCGAAGGCGCGGGCGATCTGGGCGTCGGACCGCGCGAAGACGTCGACGGTCCGGAACATGTACACGGCCGTGAAGGAGGGGCTGGTCGAGTCGCCCGCCATCCCCCTGCGGGCCTGGCTGTCGAAGCTGTCGGCGCCGTGCAGGACGAGTTCGTTGTAGTAGTCGAGTACGTCCTGGCGCGAGGCGTCCCCGGAGTCGATCGCCTCGCGGAGCGCGCCGATCTCCTCGTACTGCTCGTGCAGCATGCGGATGTGGTGGCCGCCCTCGCCGGGGGCGAGGTCGGCGAAGCCGATCAGCTCCCCGATGACCACGCCCATGGTGCCGTCGGTGCGTTCGCGGGCCTCGGCGAGGTCGCCCGCCAGCTGCTCGTCCCCGGGGTTCTCGATGTAGGCGATCGACTGGGACCGCTCCTGCATCACGTCCACGAGGCCGACCGCGGCGGGGGTCACCAGGTCCTCGGTGGCCCGGGCGCGGATCAGCTGGACGACGGCGTCGCCGGTCAGGGCGATGGTGAGGATCAGCCAGAGCGCGAAGAGCGCGGTGGTGGGGATCATGACCATTGCGCGAATACGGGCGGTGATCGTCCGTCCGCGTCGCTTCGGTACTGCCTGCACGGTTCTCCTGTCGATCCGCGTCTTCGGTCTGGGGTTGCGGTGCGGGGCCCCGGGGGGCCGGGTTCCGCCGGGGCGGCACCTCGCGGCCCGCGTGCGCGCGGCCTCCTGCCCCGCGGGCGGCGTCCGTCGGGGCCCTGGACGCGGGACGTACCGCAGGGTAACCACAAACGCGGCTTTTCGGCGTTGGGGATCGTATCTCGCACGTGAAGCGCCGAAATATCCGGGTTGGTGAAGGCAGTCTGCCATGAAGGCCGAGAATGTCCACCCTCCGGCCGGAGGTGCTCGTGTTGCCTGCTGTGAATAAATGGTGACAATGGGACAAACGTCACATATGGCGGAGAGTGCGCGGCCACCCTGCTTCGCGTGACGTTCCCGGGCCTCCCGGGCCGGAGCGGTGGAGGCGCCCCGGGAGCCGGGCGGAACGGCGGACGAAGTCGGAGGTTCGGTCCCCGCCCGACGACAGAGCGTACTAGCGTTGCGTCCCCGGGGCGGGAACGGCCGCGCGGACGGGGGAGCAGGGCGCCGGGACAACCGCGCCCGCCCGAGCACGGGGGGAAGCACCATGGGTCGACCGTTCGGCGGGGGACAGGCCGCCGTCGAGGTGGCGCTCGCCGTCGTGCCGCTGCTGGTGGTCGCCGGCGCCGCGCTGTACCTGCGCGGGCAGCACCGGCGCTACGGGCGGCCGCACGGGCTGCCGGGCCGCCTCACGGCGGCCGCCCTGGTCACGGGGGTCGCCCTCGCGGCCTACGCGGTCTGGCCCCTGCCCGCGTCCGCCGACGGCCTGTGCACCGGGAACGGCTCCGCGGGCGGCGGCCCGCCGCACACGGCGTGGGACGCCGCCCTCGCCCTCGGACTCTTCACGGCGGTCGGCCTCCTGGCCCGCCACCGCTTCCGCCGGGGAGCGGTGGAGACCCTCGTGATCGGGGCGGCGCTCGCCGCCTCCGTCGCCGCGGTGCGCGCGACCGGCGTGCTCGGCCTGTACCCGTGCGCCTATGCGCCCGCCTCGGCCCTGCTGGTCGCCCTGGGCGTCGTGGGGACCCTGGCCGGATGGACGGCCGCCCGCCGGCTCCTGCCCCTGTGGCCCGGCGGCCCCGCCCGGGGATGGCCCGCCGCGGTGCCCGACCGCGTCGACCCCGCACTCGACCGGCGCATGACGGGGGCCCTGATCGACCTCGGCCTGTGGTGGTTCGGGGCGTCGGCCGTGACCGCACTGCTGCACGCCTACGGCGTCGTGCTCCCCCTCGCCGGGGGGCGGACCGGGGAGGCCGCGCTCCTGGGCCTGGCCCTCGTGTGCGCCGTCCTCCTGCCCCAGCTGCGGAGCGACCGCGCCACGCCGGGCCCGGCCGCCGTCGGGCTGGCCCTCGGGGAACGGGGGAGCCCCCGCCCCGCGTCCCGGCGGCGGGTCCTCCTGCGCACCCTCCTGCTCCAGGCCCCGGTCGCCGTGCTCGTCGCCCTGGGCCTGCCCTGGGCCGCTCTCGCCGTGGCCGCGCTGCACTCGTGCACCGCCCTGGTCCGGCCCGACCGGGCGGGCCTGGCCGACCTGGTGTGCGGGGTGCGCGTGCGCACCCGTTCCAGCCTCGACGGCGGTCTGCCCTCACGGCTGGTCCGCTACTCCGAGCCCCGGGCGCAGGCCCCGGCCGGAGCCTCCGCCGACCCCGCCCGGCCCCCGCGGGAGCCGGTCTAGCGCCAGGCGAGGTAGCCCAGGAGGAGGCCGGTGAGCATCAGGATCGCGCCCAGCCCGCCGAACAGCCCCCGCACCCAGTGGCTCAGCCACGGCGCGGACACGATGCGCGCCCTGGCGGGCTCGTCCGGGTCGTAGGCCACCGTCACGATCTCCCCGGCGCGGGAGGCCGTCCACCCGGTGTTCTCGTGCTCGGCGTGCACCTCCTGCCCGTCCTCGGTACGGAACTGCACGATCATGCGCGAGGCGGTCGAGGTCTCGTTGTAGCCGATCACCCGGCCCTTGGCGCGCATGCCGTGGCGGACGAGCCGCAGTTCGAGGCGCGTGTCCCGGGCGACGATCCAGAGGATCACGGCCCCGGCCAGGAAGGGGAGCAGGGGGTACAGGTCGGCCACGGGGGCGTCCTCTCAGGCGTGCTCCGGTGCGGACGACGATGCGCCGACCAGGCCGTCGGTCATGTGGGCCAGGGTCGCGTGGATCTCCTCGACCGGCCTTTCCGGTTGGAGGGTACGCCAGTCCAGGGCCACGGTGACCACCATGCCGAACAGGGCGGATCCCGCGAGCCCCGTGTCCACCCCCTGTCGCAGGGCCCCCTCCGCGGCCAGCCGTTCCAGCTGGCCGGAGATGACCCCGATCGCCTCGGTGCGGATCTGGCGGACGGTGGCGTACCAGGCCTGGTTGGTCCGCCAGGCCTCGGCCATCAGGAGCCGGGCGAGCGCCTCGTGCTCGCCGATGAACACCACCCCCGCGCGCAGGACCGCGGTGAGCGCCTCGGCGGGCGGGGCGGAGGGGGGCGCCGCGTCCTTCAGCGTGTCGGCGAGCCGGGACACCCCCCACTCCATCAGCGCCGTGTACAGCTCGCTCTTCCCGCCGAAGTTGTAGTAGACGGTGCCCTTGGCGACCCCCGCGCGCTCGGCGATCTCGTCCACGGTCGTGGCGCCGTAGCCCTGTTCGGATATCAGGCCCACGGCCGCCTCGAACAGGCGGTGCCGGGTCGCCTCTCGGCGACCGCTCCTCGGCCGTTCGGTGCTCGTGCTCATCCGGTCCATTCTGCCGCTGCCGGCGCCGGTCGCGCCACGGCGGGCCGTCACAGCTTCAGCGCGGGGTAGAGGGAGGACATCGTCCACACCCGCTTGCGCTCCACGGCCAGCCACGTGAGGAGCAGCGGTACCACCAGCCACAGGCCCATCACCCCGAAGGCGCTCCACACGAGGTCCGGGTCCCCGCCCCCGAGCAGGACGCGCATCGCCGTCACGCCCCAGTGCAGCGGCAGGTAGGGGCCGACGGCCTGGAAGAACGCCGGGCTGGTCTCGATCGGGTACGTGCCGCCCGCCGACGTCAGCTGGAGCACCAGGAGGGCGAGGGCGACGACCCTTCCCGCGGCCCCGAACCGCACGTTGAGGTACTGCACGACGGCGGTGAACGCGACCGAGGTCAGCACCAGGAACGCGACGAGCAGGGGCCAGTTCCGGGCCTCCAGTCCCAGGAACAGGTGCAGCGCGCCCAGGGTGACCGCCACCTGGCCCACGCCGAGCAGCAGCGGGACGACCCGGCCCGCCAGGGCGACGCGCCACGACGGGGCCGAGGACGCCAGGGCCCGCGAGGACAGCGCGGGCAGCACCATGAACACCACCATCGCCCCCACCCACAGGGACAGCGGGACGAAGAACGGGGCGAACCCCGTCCCGTAGTTCGGAGCCTCGTTGGAGATCTCGCTGTCCAGCCGGATCGGCTCGCTCATCACGGCGGACGCGTCGGACCGGCCCCGGTCGGAGTAGGTGGGGATCTCCCCTGCGCCCTCGTCGAGCCCCTCGGCGAGTTCGCCGGACCCCGACGCCAGCCGGCCCAGCCCCTCGTGGAGGTCGCCCGCGCCGCCGCTGAGCAGGCCCAGGCCGGAATCCAGCTCCGAGGCGCCCTCGGAGGCGTCCGCCAGCCCGTCCCGCAGGGCCGCGGAGCCCTCGGCGAGTTCGGCCAGCCCCTCGTCGAGCTCGTCGACCTTGTCGCGGGCCTCCTCCGCCCGGTCCACCATGTCGGGAAGGTCCTCGGAGAGCGCGGCCGCGCGCTCGCTGAGGGCGGCGGCCTCCTCGGCGGCCGACTCGATGTCGTCCCTGTTCCCGTCGACGTACCCGGCGACGGACAGGGCGGTGTCCATGGCCCCCTGGAGGTCGCGCAGCAGCGTGTACAGATCCGGGTTCTCGGTCTCCAGGCCGGGGTTCTCCCGGAGGAAGGCGGCCAGCCGGACGTCGACCTCGGAGAGCCCGGCGGTGTCGATCTCCTCGGGCAGCTCCTCCAGCGCCGTGGACAGGGCGCCGGTGACCTCGGCGGCGGTGTCGGCGCGCTCCTGGATCGCGGGGATGTCCTCCTCCAGCTGGGGAAGCCATTCGTCGGCCAGCCCGTCCAGCTTCTCCACCTGGGTGGAGACCTCCTCGGACGCGGTGCCGGCGCCCGCGGCCAGGGACCGGGAGCCCGTGTACAGCTCGTCCAGGCCGCTGCTCAGCGATCCGGCCCCGGTGTGGGCGTCGTCCACGCCCGTCGACAGCTCACCGGCCCCCTCCTCGGCGCTGTCCGCGCCGCCGGACAGCTCGTCGGCGCCCTCGGCCGCCTCCTCGGTCCTGCCGTGGATCTCGTTGAACCCCACGAAGATCTCGTCGAGGTAGTCGCTGATCGCCGACGCCGCGGCGGCGTCGCGGACCTCCTTGAACGCGCTCCCCGCCAACTGGCGCACGATGAAGCTGTTGGAGTCGTTGTAGTGCGCCTCCAGCATGGCCTGGACCGGCGCCTCCCGGTCCCGGGAGGGCGAGGACAGGTCCTCGCTGAAGTGCGAGGGGATGGTGAGGGAGACGTAGTAGTCCCCGTCGGCGACCCCGCGCGCGGCCTCCTCCGCGCCGACCGGGCGCCAGTCGAGGTCCCCGCGCTCCAGGAGCGTGTCGGTGAGCTCGCCGCCGGCGTCCATCTCCCGGCCGTCCACCTCCACGGGCCGGTCCTCGTTGACGAGCGCCACGGGCAGGTGCTGCATCCTGCCGAACGGGTCCCAGAAGGACCACAGGTACATGCCGGAGTAGAGCAGCGGGATGAGTACGAGCGCCGCCAGCGCGGCCGCGGGCAGCGGGGAGCGCAGGAAGGAGCGCATGGTGAGCAGCCCGAGCCGGGGCACGGCGAAGGGCCGCATGCGCGGTCTGCCCCTCTTATGCCTGTTCACTGCCGTCACCGTCCTTCCCGCGGTCGAGGAGGTCGTCGATGCGCGCCCGGGCGGGGCCGGCGTCCGCGCCGCCCTCGTGCTCCGCCGGGTCGTCCGGCCCGTGCGCGGGGTCCTGCCGGATCGGGACGGGGCCCTGGGTGTCCGGTCCGGCGACCCGGTCCAGCGCGTCGGCGTCGGCGCAGGTGGCGATCACCGTGGGCCCTTCCCCGGCGAGGCGTTCGAGGGTGCGCCACATGGCGGCCTGGTGCTCGCCGTTCAGGCCGCCGTCCACGTCGTCCACGGCCAGGAGCCGGGGCTCGGCGAGCAGGGCCAGGGCGACGCCCAGGCGGCGCCGTTCGAGCATGGACAGGTCCTTGACCATGGTGC